>JAFAJB010000059.1 GCA_019236395.1 Cupriavidus sp. | reverse complement strand
CATCGGACCTTCCTCGACATAGCCGTTGCCGCCCCAGACCTCCATCGCCTCGCCGGTGGCTTCGAGCGCGCGCTTGCAGATCCAGAACTTGGCGGCCGGCGTCATTACGCGTTTCCATGCGGCGGCCAGCGCATCGTCGTCGGCATGCTCGAAGGCATTGGCCAGCGCCATCATGGTCAGCGTGGCAGCTTCCGATTCGAGCGCCAGGTCGGCCAGCACGTTGCGCATCAGCGGCTGGTCGGCCAGCAACCGGCCGAACGCCATGCGGTGCCGCGCGTGATGAAGCGCCTGCACCAGGCCCGCGCGCAGCAGCGCCGAACTGCCGATCACGCAGTCGAGCCGGGTATTGGTGGCCATCTCGATGATCGTGGGGATGCCGCGGCCTTCCTCGCCGATCAGGATGCCCGTGGCGCCCCGGAACTCCACCTCGCTGCTCGAATTGGATCGGTTGCCGAGCTTGTCCTTGAGCCGCTGGATCAGGATCGGATTCCTGCTGCCGTCATCGCGGAAGCGCGGCACGAAGAAGCAGCACAACGGGCCGTCCGCCGCACCGATGCGCGCCACCACCAGATGGGCGTCACACATCGGCGCCGAGAAGAACCACTTGTGGCCCGTCAGCGCGTACTCGGCGCCACGCCCTTCGCCGTGCATCGGCAGGGCCACCGTAGTGTTGGCGCGCACGTCGGAGCCCCCCTGCTTCTCGGTCATGCCCATGCCGATCATCACGGCGGTCTTGTCGCGCCACGGCAGGTCGCGGGCATCGTGTTCGGGCGTGTAGAGGCGCGCTTCAAGATCGCGGAACAGCGCGGGCTCCTTGCTCAGCACGGGAATGCTCGCGAACGTCATCGTGGTCGGGCATAGCGAGCCCGATTCGACCTGCGCCTGCAGGAAATAGCCGGCGGTGCGCGCGACCCACGCCCCCGCGCGCGGCTGCGCGAACGGCAGGGCCTGCAGCTGCTGGCTGCGCAGCAGCGTGAGCAGGTGGTGCCACGACGGGTGGAATTCCACCCGGTCGATCCGCTCCCCGGTGCGGCTGTGCGTATGCAGTTCAGGCGTGAAACGGTTGGCGTCGGCAGCCCAGCCCTGGACCTCGGGGTCGCCCAGGCGCGCGCCGAACGCGGTCAGCGCATCGGCATGCCACGTGCCGCCGAGCCGATCGAGCGCGGCGCGCAGGCCAGGATCCGATTCGAACAGGTTGTAGTGCGCCAGTTCGGGCGCCTGGTTGAACACCGCATGGGTTTGCGCGCTGCCAGCATCGACGACGGGTGTGGCGGTCATGGCATCTCCTGAGAGCGGAAATCGGGCAATGGGCCGGCCTGGCTGTGAGTCATGGTACGGCAACGCGGGTGTTCGCAACACTCCCGAACTGGCCCGCAAGAAGTGCCAGCCTGCCGACATCTGCGCGGATCGTGCGCCGCAGCACGGCGATTCCGATACTGTGACGCATGACAGATCCAACCGAATTTTGGCTGGCGCGGGGCTGGGGCTTGTGCTTAAATTCACCCCGTTGGATGAAACAGGGGTGCCGTTCGGATGGGCCGGGCGGCTGAGAGAGTCCCTTCGAACCCGATCCGGATAGTACCGGCGTGGGAAGTTTCAAACAGAACCGAATCGCTCTAATCCCGCAACGGGATGCCGCCGCCGGCCCGAGCCGCGCAGCAGGCCTCACAGGGCTCCTGGTTTCGTCCATCCCCGCATGAGAGAGGACGACACCCATGGCCCGTACTGCCCCCGCCGCTTCGTTTGAATCGCTTGAGAGCGATCTCGACCAGAAATTCGCCTATCCGGCATCCAGCAAGACCTACATCAGCGGCAGCCGCCCCGATATCCGCGTGCCAATGCGCACCATCCTGCAAACCGCCACGCACACTGACAAGGGCGAAATGCAGAATCCGCCGATTCCGGTCTACGACACCTCGGGTCCGTACAGCGATCCGGACGTGCACATCGACCTGAAGGCCGGTCTGCCGGCCGTACGCGCGAAGTGGATCGAGGAGCGTGGCGATACAGAAGTGCTGTCGGGCCTGTCGTCGGAATACGGCCTGGCGCGTGCCAATGATCCCGCCACCGCGCACCTGCGCTTTGCGCAACTGACCAACCCGCGCCGTGCCAAGGCCGGTGCGAACGTGTCGCAGATGCACTACGCACGCCGCGGCATCATCACGCCCGAAATGGAGTACGTGGCGCTGCGTGAGTCGCTGAACCTGCAGGCGCTCTACGACAAGCCCGAGTACAAGGCCCTGCTGCGCCAGCACCCGGGCAACGCCCTGGGCGCCGCGCTGCCGCTGCGTCCGGAAGACATGACGCCCGAGTTCGTGCGCCGCGAAATTGCCGCCGGCCGCGCCATCATCCCGGCCAACATCAACCACACGGAACTGGAGCCGATGGCAATCGGCCGCAACTTCCGCGTCAAGATCAACGGCAACCTGGGCAACTCGGCGGTGACGTCGTCGCTGGCCGAGGAAGTGGAAAAGATGGTGTGGTCGATCCGCTGGGGCGCGGACACCATCATGGACCTGTCCACCGGCAAGCATATTCACGAAACGCGTGAGTGGATCCTGCGCAACTCGCCGGTGCCCATCGGTACGGTGCCGATTTACCAGGCACTGGACAAGACCGGCGGCATCGCCGAAGACCTGACCTGGGAAATGTTCCGCGACACGCTGATCGAGCAGGCCGAGCAGGGCGTGGACTACTTCACGATCCACGCCGGCGTGCTGCTGCGCTACGTGCCGCTGACGGCCGACCGCGTGACCGGCATCGTGTCACGCGGTGGTTCGATCATGGCCAAGTGGTGCCTGGCGCACCACAAGGAAAACTTCCTGTACACGCACTTCGACGAGATCTGCGAAATCATGAAGGCGTACGACGTGTCGTTCAGCCTCGGTGATGGTCTGCGTCCGGGCTGTATCGCCGATTCGAACGACGACGCCCAGTTCGGCGAACTGCGCACGCTCGGCGAGTTGACCGCCAAGGCATGGAAGCACGACGTGCAGGTGATGATCGAAGGCCCGGGCCACGTGCCGCTGCAGCGCATCCAGGCCAACATGGACGAAGAGCTCAAGCACTGCTACGAAGCGCCGTTCTACACGCTGGGACCGCTGGTCACCGACATCGCGCCGGGCTACGACCACATCACCAGCGGCATCGGCGCCGCCAACATCGGCTGGATGGGCACCGCGATGCTGTGCTACGTCACGCCGAAGGAGCACCTGGGCCTGCCGGACAAGGAAGACGTGCGCGAAGGCATCATCACCTACAAGATCGCCGCGCATGCCGCCGACCTGGCCAAGGGCTGGCCCGGCGCGCAGCTCCGCGACAACGCGCTGTCCAAGGCACGCTTCGAGTTCCGCTGGGAACACCAGTTCAACCTCGGCCTCGATCCGGAGCGCGCGCGCTCGTTCCACGACGCGACGTTGCCTGCCGAAGGCGCCAAGATCGCCCACTTCTGCTCGATGTGCGGGCCGAAGTTCTGCTCGATGAAGATCACGCAGGAAGTGCGCGACTACGCGGCGTCGCTGCCCGAAGCCGAACGCGGCATGCAGGAGAAGTCGATCGAGTTCGTGAAGACGGGTTCGAAGATCTACTCGTAAGCAGCGCCTTGCAGGACGGGCGCGCGCCGCAAGGCCGTGCCCGGCATTACCGTAGTACCAGCAGTACCCGAGTCCCGCGCGCGGCGCCCCCACGCGGCGCGGCGGTATTCACCCAACCGGAGGCCGGACGGCACATACATCTTTCATGCCGCCGGCATACAAGCCCATGACAGCAGTACAGTCCTTCGATGTCGCCATCCTCGGCGCCGGCCTGGCCGGGCGGCTTTCCGCCTGGCAGCTCGTGCGCGCAGGCGCCCGTGTGGCGCTGATCGAGCGTGGCGGACCCGACGGCAGCGGCTCGGCCGCACACGTGGCAGCGGCCATGCTGGCGCCGCTGGCCGAATCGGCAATCGCCGAACGCCGTATCGTCGATCTCGGCATCGCCAGCGTCGATCTCTGGCGCACCTGGATCGGCGAGTTGCCCGAGCCGGTGTTCTTCCAGGAAGACGGCACGCTGGTGGTCTGGCATGCGCGCGACCGCAGTGAAGTCTCGCTATTTACCGGCCGCATGCGCGCCGTGGCGCCGCCCGAGTTGGTGCAGCAACGGCTGCGTGCACTCGATGGCAACGGCGTGGCGGAGGTCGAGCCGGCGCTGGCCGGACGTTTCCCGCAGGGATTGCTGCTGCAGGGCGAAGGGCAACTCGACAACCGCGGCGCGATGCGCGCACTGCTGAGCTGCGCGGTGGCCGAAGGCGTGCACTGCGTCTGGGAGGCCGGCGACATCGATGCCGACGCATTGCCCGCGCTGGGCATTCGCGCTGGCGTGGTGCTGGACTGCCGGGGCCTCGGCGCACGCGCTGCCTGGCCCCAACTGTCCGGCGATCATGGCGCGGCATTGCCGGGGCTGCGTGGCCTGCGTGGCGAAGTCGTGCGCGTGCATGCGCCCGACGTGAAGCTGCATCGTCCGGTGCGGCTGCTGCATCCACGCTATCCGATCTACATCGCACCGAAGCCGAACGATCTCTACGTGATCGGCGCCACCGAACTGGAAAGCGAAGACGAGTCGCCGATGAGCGTGCGCTCCGCGCTGGAGCTGCTCTCGGCCGCGCATTCGCTGCACCCGGCGTTCGGTGAGGCGCGCGTGCTTGAACTCAACGTGCAGCGCCGCCCGACGCGCCCCGACCACCTGCCCGCGATTCGTGTCGATCAGCAGGCACGCGTGGTGCGCGTCAACGGTCTCTACCGGCATGGCTGGCTGATCGCACCGGCCGTGACCGAGGCCGCTTGCGCCGTCGTGCGCGCCATGCTCGGTGGTGACCCGGCCGCGCATGCGGTGCCGGCCGCGCTGCGCTGGCCCGGCATGATCGAGACCGTGCAGGAAGGCGGCTTCGTCGTGCCGCCGTTATCGGCCGAAGCCGGTGGCGGCCTGCTGCATTAATCAGACAGACATCATGGAAATCCTGCTCAATGGCCGACCGATCGCGCTGCCCGATGCCGCCACGCTGGCGGACGCGGTGACGGCGGCGGCCATCGCGCCGCCGTTCGCCGCCGCGGTGAACGGCCAGTTCGTCCCGCGTACCCGGCATGCAGCCACGCCGCTCGCCGCGGGCGACCAGATCGACCTCGTGCAACCCGTGACGGGAGGCTAAGTCCCAATCATGACATTCGAACCTGCTGAAACCCTGCGCGACCCGTTCGTGCTGTATGGGGAATCGTTCTGCTCACGCCTGCTGCTCGGCACGGCCCGCTATCCGTCTCCGGCCACGCTGCAAGCCGCGGTGGAAACCTCGCATCCCGCGATGATCACGGTGGCGCTGCGCCGCCAGACCGCCGTGGGCAGTGGTGACGGCCAGACGCTCGGTGGCGAGACCTTCTGGCAGATGCTGCGTACGCTGGGCGTGCCGGTGCTGCCCAACACCGCCAGCTGCTTCACGCCGCAGGAAGTGATCAACACCGCGATGATGGCGCGCGAGGTGTTCGAGACCGACTGGATCAAGCTCGAACTGATCGGCGACGACTACACGCTGCAGCCCGATACGCTGAACCTGCCCGCCGTGGCCGAGACGCTGATCAAGGAGGGCTTCAAGGTGCTGCCGTACTGCACCGAGGACCTCGTGCTGTGCCGCCGCCTGCTCGACGTCGGTTGCCAGGCGCTGATGCCGTGGGCGGCGCCGATCGGCACTGGCCGTGGCGCGGTGAATCCGCACGCGATGCGTACGCTGCGCGATCGACTGCCCGATACGCCGCTGATCGTTGACGCCGGCCTCGGCCTGCCGTCGCACGCGGCCCAGGTATTGGAATGGGGCTATGACGGCGTGCTGCTCAATACCGCCGTGGCGCAGTCGGCCTATCCGGTGAACATGGCACGCGCGTTCGCGCTGGCCGTGGAGGCCGGGCGCACCGCGTATCTGGCTGGCCCGATGCCCGAGCGCGAGGTGGCGCAGGCCAGCACGCCCGTGGTGGGCATGCCGTTCTGGCACGCCGAAGGCGCGGAGGATCGCGCATGACACGTCAGGGTGTTGCGGCGCCAATCGACGCCGCGCTGTTCAAGGACCTGATGACGCGCTTCGGCGCGACATTCGGCCGCGATGAAACGCCGTGGCGGGCATGGCCGGCGGCCAATGCGCCAGCCACGCTTGATCGCCACGACGTGGTGCTGTCCGACGGCGAGGCGCAGGGCGATCTGATCGACCGTGTGGCTGCGGCCAACGCCGTGCTGATCGACACCGAACGTGAAGGCGGGCGCTGGATCGACACGGTGCGCTCGCCGATGGGCACGTGGGTGCTCGAGGTGCAGGCCGACGATGGCACGCCGCATTCGCCGGGCTTTGTGGCGGTGCTGTGCGCGGCGCTGTCACTGCATTTCCCGGCGCATGATGCGCTGTGCATCGCACGTGCCTGGCGGCCGGGTGCCACGGCATGGCCGGACGATTTCTCGCGCTTCCCGCGCGTGCGGCATGCCGCACTGGTGTCACCCGATCAGGCGTCGCAGCCGTTCGCGCCGTGCCCGCCCGGACTCGGCCTCTACGCGGTGATGCCGACCGCCGAATGGATCGAGAAGCTCGTGCCGCTGGCCGTGCCGACCGTGCAGCTCCGTTTCAAGTCGGCCGATGCCGATGCGGTGAAGGCTGAAGTGATGCGCGCCGCGCAGGCGGCAAAGGGCTCGCAGTCGCGCCTGTTCATCAACGATCACTGGCGTGTGGCGGTCGATTACCACACGGCCTGCGGCGGTGACAGCGGCATCTACGGCATTCACCTCGGGCAGGAAGATCTCGACGAGGCCGACCTCGACGCGATCCGCGCATCGGGCCTGCGGCTCGGCGTGTCGACGCATGGCTACGCGGAAATGCTGCGCGTGGCTGCCATCTCGCCGAGCTACCTTGCGCTTGGCGCGATTTTCCCGACCACGACGAAGATCATGCCGACCCAGCCGCAGGGGATGGGGCGCTTCCAGTCCTATGTGGCGCTGATGAAGCCGGTGATCCCTTCGCTGGTCGGCATCGGCGGCGTGAACGCGGCCAACATGCGTGAAGTGCTCGACGTGGGCGTCGGCAGCGCGGCGGTGGTGCGCGCCATCACCGAGGCGAACGATGTGTCGGCGGCCGTGGCGGGGCTCAATGCCTTGTTTGCGTGACCGTCGCTGATTGAACGGCTGACCCTCTCCCCCGGCCCCTCTCCCGCAATGCGGGAGAGGGGAGAACACCGTCGGTGTTTGAGATGCTGCTGGTTTGCTCCCCTCTCCCGCGAGCGGGAGAGGGGTTGGGGGAGAGGGCCCGGCGTATCAACACCCGACAGTTTGGGCGCTAACCGGCCACCCCATCTGGCAGCTCCCACACATTCCGCATATCCTCTCCATCCAACCACCAAAGGACCGAGGTTCCGACCTACGAAACGGAACCCGCAGAGAGGAAACAGCAGTGAATCAGATCATCCCCGCCGCCCCCGGTACGCCCGACAAGCCCTATTTCGGTATCGAGATCCCGCTGATGCGCCTGCTGGGCCTGCAGCCCGAGCACTTGGAAGATGGCCTGTGCCGCACGCGCCTGCCGGCCAGCCCGAACGTGGTGAACAGCCGTGGCGACGTGCACGGCGGCACGCTGATGGCGGTGCTGGACTTCACGCTGAGCGGCGCCGCGCGTTCGCATGCGCCGCTGGACGTGGGCGTGATCACGATCGACATGTCCACGCACTTCCTGGCCGCCGCGCGCGGCGAACTGACGTTCGAGGCCCGCACGCTGCGCCGTGGCAACAAGATCGCCTTTTGCGAGGGTGAGGCCCGCGACGCGTCGGGCACCGTCTGCTGCGTGGCGCGTGCTTCGTTCAAGCTGGTCCAGCTCGCGGGCGGCAATTAAGCCTGCGGCCCCTCTGCCTGGCGATAGACGGCAAGAAAGCGCGCACGTTCTGTGATGCCGTAGTCGCCGGGCGCGTATTGCATCAGCCAGTCGCCCGGCTTGCCGGTCAGCACGTCGCCGCCGGTCGAACGCGCGATGGCGAACGCGTGCGGCATTTCCTTCGCCAGCACCGGCACCGGCTTGTTGCGATACGGGCCGGACTCACCATGGGCATTCGGGCCCACCGCCACATACCGCGGATCGAATCGCCCGCGCGATACCACCCAGCGGTCACCGGTGGCGCCGGTCACGATCGCATCGCCGGGCTGGTAACGGTTCGGACCTTCGCGGCTGATCAGTTCTCCCGGCTCGGTGGCAAAGGCCACCTGCACGGTTTCATCCTTCACATACCAGGCGGCGGCGCTGTCTTCGCGCAGGTCGATATTGGTCAGTGTCTGCATGGGATTCCTGATTGGAGGCCGTTTCAAAATGATTCTGGCGTCGTTGCGGGGCCTTGCCGTACTAGTTGTACTGTCTGCGGCCCCGCGCCTAGCCAGAACCGCTTCGCTTCATTTTGAAGCAGCCTCTTAACCCAGCGCGCGCGGCGCGAAGCTGTGATTGAGCGGGCCGTTGCCGGCACCGAGCCGTAGCCGCGCGCCCGAGGCGATGGCCTGTGCGACATAGTCGAGCGCCGCGCCGACTGCATCGGGCAAGGCATCGCCACGGGCAAGCTGCGAGGTGATGGCCGCTGCCAGCGTGCAGCCGGTGCCGTGCAGGTTTGGCGTATCGATGCGTGGATGGGTGTAGACGCGCACGGTGCCGTCGGCCAGCATCAGCAGGTCGTCGAGCCCGAAGCTGTCCGGGCCGTCGTCCTCCAGGTGGCCGCCCTTGAGCAGTACAGCCTGGCAGCCGAGCGCGAGCAGATCGGCGGCAGCGGTCTCCATCTCCGTACGGCGCGTGATGCGGCGGCCAAGCAGGTACGATGCCTCGGGCAGGTTTGGCGTGACCAGCATCGCACGCGGGAACAGCAGCTTCACCATCGCCTGGCTCGTCGCGTCGTCGGACAGCGTGGCGCCCGAGGTCGAGATCATCACCGGGTCCACCACGAGCTTGCGGATGCCATGGCGATCCACCGCAGCGGCCACGGCCTCGACGATGTCAGCCGTGCCGAGCATGCCGGTCTTGGCGGCATCCACGCCGATATCGCTGGCCACGGCATCGATCTGCGCGGCCACCATGTCGGCCGGAATCGCATGGACACCGGTCACCCCCAGCGTGTTCTGGGCGGTGATCGCGGTGATGGCGCTCATGCCGAAGCATCCGAGTGCCGAAAAGGTCTTCAGGTCCGCCTGGATACCGGCACCACCGCCGGAGTCGGAACCGGCAATGGTCAGGGTGCGGGGTGGCGTGGGAAGCATGTGCAGGGAGGGTGCGAACGGAAAACGAACGGAAACAAAAAACGGGGAAAACTGGCAAATCGCGCCGCACGGCGCGAACAGGCACGCTACAATACCGCCACTCCGAGGAGCGTTGCAACGGATGGCCCTGCCATTCGCCAGGCTCGGAAGTTTCAACGGCGCTCGCTGTTCCGTGGTTTCTCACGGACGCGAGTCGACCTGTCTGCCCGCCTTGCCTGGTGCTGGCGCGGCCATCGGTACCCTTGATCGGTGCCCCTTTCGTACTCCCGTCTCGTGCGTGACCACTCAAACTCCGGAGTGACTCATGAACGCCGTAACTGACCTGAAGCAAGACTACATCGTGGCCGATATGGGCCTGGCTGGCTGGGGCCGCAAGGAAATCGCCATCGCCGAAACCGAAATGCCGGGCCTGATGGCAATTCGCGACGAATTCGCCGCCGCGCAGCCGCTCAAGGGCGCGCGTATCGCCGGTTCGCTGCACATGACGATCCAGACCGCCGTGCTGATCGAGACGCTCAAGGCACTGGGCGCCGACGTGCGCTGGGCCTCGTGCAACATCTTCTCGACCCAGGACCACGCCGCCGCCGCGATTGCCGCCTCGGGCACGCCCGTGTTCGCGTTCAAGGGCGAGTCGCTGAAGGAATACTGGGACTTCACGCACCGCATTTTCGACTGGGCCGACGGCGGCACGCCGAACATGATCCTGGACGACGGCGGCGACGCCACGCTGCTGCTGCACCTGGGTGCCCGTGCCGAGAAGGACGCGTCGCTGATCGCCAAGCCGACCAGCGAGGAAGAAACGTTCCTGTTCGCCGCCATCAAGGAAAAGCTGGCGAAGGATTCGACCTGGTACAGCCGTAACCTGTCCGCCATCCGTGGCGTGACCGAAGAGACCACCACCGGCGTGCACCGTCTGTACCAGATGGCACAGAAGGGCGAACTGAAGTTCCCGGCCATCAACGTCAATGACTCGGTGACCAAGAGCAAGTTCGACAACCTGTACGGCTGCCGCGAATCGCTGGTGGACGGCATCAAGCGCGCCACCGACGTGATGATCGCCGGCAAGATCGCCGTGGTGGCCGGTTACGGCGACGTGGGCAAGGGCAGCGCCCAGGCCCTGCGCGCGCTGTCCGCGCAAGTGTGGGTGACCGAGATC
>JAFAJB010000017.1 GCA_019236395.1 Cupriavidus sp. | reverse complement strand
TGCGCCAGCGAGGCCTCGGGAATGCCGATCTGCAGCGCCACAGCGTCGGCCTGGGCGGCGCTCAGCCCGCTTTCGGGGTCGATGAACACCTTATGGATTTTCTCCGGCGTATGGGCCGCGACTTCCTCGATGTCCATGCCGCCTTCGCTGGAGGCCATCAGGGCCACCTTCTGCGACACGCGGTCCACCACCAGCGAAACGTACAGTTCCTTCTTGATGTCGGCGCCTTCTTCGATCAGCAGGCGGTTGACCTTCTTGCCTTCCGGACCGGTCTGGTGCGTGACCAGTTGCATGCCCAGAATGTTGGTGGCGTAGGTTTTCACCTCGTCCATGCTCTTGGCCACCTTCACGCCGCCGCCCTTGCCGCGGCCGCCTGCGTGGATCTGCGCCTTGACGACCCACACCGGGCCGCCGAGCTGTTCAGCCGCCTTCAGGGCCTCTTCGACCGAGAAAGCCGGGATGCCGCGCGGAACCGGCACATTGTATTTGCGCAGGATTTCCTTGCCTTGATACTCATGGATATTCATGCGTGTTTCCTTTCGGGTAGGCGTAAAGGGATGGGAAAAATATTAGGAGACGAAGGGCTCTCGCCTTTTCCTAGGGGCCGACCGTGACGGTCAGCCCGACGTACCGTTGGGCCGGTGGGCCAGGGTGTCTTCGCCACCTGATGCGGGGGCATCGGCGCGTGACGCGGTCTGGGGGGACGACGCCGCAGCGCCGGCTTTCGGTTTCGGCTGGTGACCATACCAGCGCGGGTAAAACTGACGAACCACCTCGCCCTCGAAATGGAGCGCATGGCATCCATGGAGTTGCATGGGGGGTTCGGGATTGGTGTCTTCGACGCCGTCGCGGATCTTGAATACGTCACCCGCGAAGGCCTGGATTGCCGCGGTCGGCAGCGCGCCCGCCAGTTCGGTCAGATGGGTGCAACCTGCCACGCTACCCAGCCGCTCGCGTACCGACTTGCGAAACCCCTTCATCAGGTTCAAGCCGATCAGCTTCCGGTACGCCGGGCCGATGGTGTCGCAATGGGTCGGATAAGGCACCCAATCGGAACTGGCTTCAGCATCCACGACATTCATGCGCAGGTCGATCGTGACGCGCAGCCACAGATCGTGCAGCGGCTGCCCTTCCGGACGAATCCGGCCGCCAGCCAGTTCGATGTCACGCGGCTTGGTGTCCGTCAGGCGCGCCTCTATGTCCCACAGACCGTCGTCCCGCAAATATGCCTCGGCCGTGATGGCACGGCGATGACGCAGGACTCGATTGACTGGGGGAGAAAGCGGCATGACACCAGGGGCTGACGCGGCAGGCTGTTGTGGCGGAAATCGGAGGCAAAACGTCGTGGCAAACGGCCTGATCCATGGATAAAACTGCCATGGACGGCCATCGGGGCCACAGAACTCACGGAGTTTAACATGCCGCGCCGCTTTGCCCGGGAACATCCTGCGCGACCAACTGTCGACCTGGGATTGTTGCAGGGACAATGGCGGCAAACCCAGGCTGCATAACGGCTGCGGGTGTTTCGTGGGAAGCGCCGCTGCGATGCATCAGTGGTACGACAACCATCCGGGGTCACACGAAATACCCCTTTTGCGTACACAGGTATGCGGCTGGCCGCATCGGGTTTATTCGCCGGACTCGCCTGGCTCTTCCTCAGCCCCGCGAATGATCTTGCCGACCACTGCCCGCGAGAAGCCGCGCGCCACCATGAATCGGATCTGCTTGGCGCGGGCCTCTGGCGAATCGGGCGCAACGCCGAAGCGCTTGTGCCAGACCTCGCGAGCACGTTCGAGTTCGGAATCCCTCAGGCGCTCCTGCAGGTCGCGCAACTGCTCATTGCCGAGCTGATGCGTCTTGGCCTCCTGCATCACGCGCGCCGCGCCGTAGCGGCTGGCCCGGCGATGCACGAGGCTGTCGACGAAACGTTCGTTGGAGAGCCAGTTTTCGCGCTCCAGCGCATCGAGCAAAACCTCCACCTCCTCGGGCGATTCGGCATGGGGCGCCAGCTTGCGCGCCAGTTCGGCACGGCTGTGCTCGCGGCGGGAGAGGTAACCGACGGCGCGGGCTTTCAGGGAGAGGGGTGGGCGGGACGCAGCCATGGGTAATCAAGCCAAACGTGATGGGCTGTTGAGAGGCCGGCCCTCTCCCCCGCCCCTCTCCCGCTCGCGGGAGAGAGGAGAACACCACGGGCATATCAACCACCACTGGTCTGCTCCCCTCTCCCGCCATGCGGGAGAGGGGTTGGGGGAGAGGGGCAGCGCCAACTGCGCGATACCTCAAAAACAAAAAGCCGCCGCACAAGTATGCGGCGGCTTTCGTCAACCAAGAGCGTCAGCCTCAGCCTTCGATCTCGGCCGGTGCACCGGCAGTGGTGTTCAGCGGGGCCACGCCCAGCGCCGTGCGCACCTTGTTCTCGATCTCGTCGGCGATGTCCGGGTTCTCACGCAGGAACTCGCGTGCGTTGTCCTTGCCCTGGCCGATCTTCTCGCCGTTGTAGCTGTACCACGCACCTGCCTTCTCGACGATCTTGGCATCCACGCCGAGGTCGATGATCTCGCCCTGACGCGAGATGCCCTGCCCGTAGAGGATGTCAAAGAATGCCTCGCGGAACGGCGGCGACACCTTGTTCTTGACCACCTTGACCTTGGTCTCGTTGCCGATGACTTCGTCGCCCTTCTTGATCGAGCCGATACGGCGGATGTCCAGGCGAACCGAGGCGTAGAACTTCAGCGCGTTACCGCCCGTGGTGGTTTCAGGCGAGCCGAACATCACGCCGATCTTCATACGGATCTGGTTGATGAAGATCACCAGGCAGTTCGTGCGCTTGATCGTGCCGGTCAGCTTGCGCAGCGCCTGGCTCATCAGGCGGGCCTGCAGGCCGGGCAACGAGTCGCCCATTTCGCCTTCGATTTCCGCCTTCGGTACCAGTGCGGCCACGGAGTCGATCACAATCAGGTCGATCGAACCAGAGCGCACCAGCGCATCGGTAATTTCCAGGGCCTGTTCGCCGGTGTCGGGCTGCGAGATCAGCAGGTTGTTGACGTCCACGCCGAGCTTGCCGGCGTACTGCACGTCCAGCGCGTGTTCGGCGTCAATGAATGCGCAGGTGCCGCCCAGCTTCTGCATCTCGGCCACCACCTGCAGCGTCAGCGTGGTCTTGCCGGACGATTCCGGGCCGTAGATCTCGACCACGCGGCCGCGCGGCAGGCCGCCAACGCCCAGCGCGATATCCAGGCCCAGGGACCCGGTGGACACCACCTGGATGTCCTGTTCGATGTCGCCATCGCCCAGGCGCATGATCGAGCCCTTGCCAAACTGCTTCTCGATCTGGGAGAGCGCGGCGGCAAGCGCCTTCTGCTTCTCAGCGCTCACGCCGGCGCCGGCCTTCTTGTCGTCCATGGTCGTCCTTCAGTCAATGGTGTATAAATAGCCCGCATGCGGCGCGGCGCCTCTGATTTTGAAGCCTTTTCCAAGGCTAGGCGCCCGGCCCGGCACACTGTGCGATTGCCTTCCCCGGCAGCTCGCCCGGAATGACGGGTACTGTATAAAAAAACAGTATGCTTGGCAAGCCCCACCGGTACCGCGACCGGCGGCCGGCTTTCGCCGGCCCGAGGTGGAGACAACCATGCGGATTCTTATCGCCGAAGATGACGATGTGCTGGCAGACGGCCTGACACGCTCGTTGCGCCAGTCCGGCTACGCCGTCGATCACGTCACCAACGGCGTGGAAGCCGATTCGGCCCTTTCCACCCAGTCCTTCGACCTGCTGATCCTGGATCTCGGCCTGCCGCGGATGCCGGGGCTCGAGGTACTCAAGCGCCTGCGCGCGCGTGGCGCCATGCTGCCCGTGCTGATCCTGACGGCGGCGGACAGCGTGGACGAGCGCGTGAAGGGCCTGGACCTGGGCGCCGATGACTACATGGCCAAGCCGTTCGCGCTGTCCGAGCTCGAAGCCCGCGTGCGCGCGCTGGTGCGGCGCGGCGCCGGCGGCGGCGCCACGCTGATGCGCCATGGGCCGCTGGCGTTCGACCAGGTCGGCCGCATCGCCTACCTGAACGAGCAGATGCTGGACCTGTCCGCGCGCGAGATCGGCCTGCTGGAAATCCTGCTCACGCGCAGCGGCCGGCTTGTCTCGAAGGAACAGCTCGTCGATCACCTCTGCGAATGGGGCGAGGAAGTCAGCAACAACGCGATCGAGGTGTATGTGCACCGTCTGCGCAAGAAGATCGAGATCGGCGGCATCCGCATTGCCACCGTGCGCGGCCTGGGCTACTGCCTCGAGAAATACCAGCCGGCCGTGGCCGCGCAAGGCTGACATGACCGGGACTGAGCGCGCATGAGCCTGTTGCGACTGCCGTGGCGGCGCCATTCCGCCGCGGGCCCTGCACGCGCGCCGGACCCCGGGCGGCCAACGCTGGCCGATGCCGCGGCCGAGGACCAGGCACTGGCCGACGCCCTGCCCCACCTTGAGGAATCTTCGGCACAACCCGCCGCCCGCTCGCTGTTCGGCGAGATTCTCGACTGGATGCTCGCGCCGCTGCTGCTGCTCTGGCCGATGAGCATCGCCGTGACGTATCTCGTCGCCAAGTCGATCGCCAACGGTCCGTACGACCGCTCGCTCGAGGCCAGCGCCATCGTGCTGTCACAGCAGGTGCGCGAAGTGAACGGGCGCGTCACGCTGCAATTGCCGCTGTCCGCGCGAGAGATCCTGCGTGCGGACGAGACCGACAACATCTACTACCAGGTAGTGGGCAAGCATGGCGAGTACGTGGCCGGCGATCACGACCTGCCGTTGCCGACCGAGGAAGAGGAAGGACACGCCGGGCTGGTCTCGTTGCGCGACGATCGCGTCGCCGGCAACGACGTGCGCGTGGCCTATACCTACGTGGACCTGAAGAACGTCAACGGCACGCAGCCGGTGCTGGTGCAGGTGGCCGAGACGCTCGACAAGCGCGCTCGGCTGGCCAATGAAATCATCAAGGGCGTGATCCTGCCGCAGTTCGTGATCCTGCCGCTCGCGGTGGTGCTGGTGTGGTTCGGCCTCACGCGCGGGCTGGCGCCGCTGACCGCGATCCAGCAGCGCATCCGCGCACGCAATCCCGGCGATACGAGCCCCATCGACGAGCGCGCCGCGCCGCAGGAAATCACGCCGCTGGTGGCATCGTTCAATGACCTGCTCGCGCAACTTGATCAATCGGTGCAAACGCAGAAGCGTTTCATCGCCGATGCGGCACACCAGATGAAAACCCCGCTCGCGGGCTTGCGCATGCAGGCTGAACTGGCGCAACGCGAGCAATCGCCGGAAGAACTGCGCCGATCGCTGGCGCAGATCGCGGGCAGCTCCGAACGCACCGCGCACCTGGTCACGCAATTGCTTTCGCTGGCGCGCATGGAGAACCTGGCCGGCGCCGGCGGCATGGCGCCGCTGGACCTGAACGCACTGGCACGCGACGTGGTCAAGGACTTGCTGCCGCAGGCATGGGCGCGCAAGATCGACCTTGGCCTGGAAGGCGACGATCATCCGGTGATGATCACCGGCAATCGACTGATGCTGACCGAGATGCTCAACAACCTCGTCGACAACGCCATCCGCTATACACCGCCCGGCGGCCACGCCACGGTACGCGTGACAGCCGATGCGTTCGAACCATTCGCGTATCTCGATGTCGAAGACACCGGCCCGGGCATCGCCCCGGCCGAGCGCGAGCGTGTGATGGAGCGTTTCTATCGCGTGCTGGGCACCAACGCCGAAGGCAGCGGCCTGGGCCTGGCCATCGTGCGTGAGATCGTGCAGCAGCATGGCGGCGAAGTGACGATCGACGACAACGTCTACCAGGCCGAGCCACGCCTGGCAGGCGCCCGCTTCCACGTGACGCTGCGCCGTGCCACGCCAGACGAGACCACTGCATGAGGAAAGCCCCACCGGACCGCCTGACGCCACGCGAACGACGCGCATGGCGTCACAATCTCCGCTGGATCGCCGCGTTGCTGGCGGTCTGGTTCGTGGTGTCGTTCGTCATCAGCTGGTTCGCGCGCGAATTGCGCTTCGACTTCTTCGGCTGGCCGTTTTCGTTCTGGGTGGCCGCGCAGGGTGCGCTGATCATCTATGTATTGATGGCCGCGCTCTACGCGTGGCACATGAACCGGGTGGATCGCGACATGGATGGCCCCGATGCCGATGCCGAGGCCGACTTGCACCCGGCGCCGCCCGCCGATCCTGACAAGAAACGCTGACCGCGGCGCGCCCCACCCCACGTAAGGGGCAAGTTCGCGCGGATACGGGCAAGCCGCCGCGAATGCTGCGGAGCAAGAGCGCCGTACGGCCGCAAACCATGCGGCTGGCGGGTTTCCGGCCGATGCAGTGCAGCAGGAATCCGGCTCCGGAATGCCATGATTCCGCTAGCGTATACCCCGACGATTCCAGCCCGATTTACGCGAAATCTGTCAGAACTCAGTAAGTTTCGCCTCCCACAATCCTTGCAGCTTCGGTGCAGAGGCCGGCACGCGCGGGTAGTTCCGCCGCACACGACACGGCCTTTAGCCGGGGGACCTTTCGATAGACGGAGGAGACAACATGGCAAACGCGCAAAACGTGGCAATGCCTGGCGGCACTGCCCACAATGCGCCGATGACGCGCGAAGAAAAGAAGGTCATTCTGGCCTCGTCGCTCGGCACGGTGTTTGAGTGGTACGACTTTTATCTGTACGGTTCGCTGGCGGCGGTCATCGCCAAGCAGTTCTTCGCCGGCCTTGATCCGACTTCCGCATTCATCTTCGCGCTGCTGGCATTCGCGGCGGGCTTTATCGTGCGTCCGTTCGGCGCACTGGTGTTCGGCCGTCTCGGCGACATGATCGGCCGCAAGTACACCTTCCTGGTGACGATCCTGATCATGGGCATGTCGACGTTCATCGTTGGCCTGCTGCCCGGCTATGCCACGATCGGCTGGGCCGCACCGATCATCCTGATCGCACTTCGCATGCTGCAGGGCCTGGCGCTCGGAGGCGAGTACGGCGGCGCGGCCACCTACGTGGCCGAACACGCTCCGCACGGCAAGCGCGGCGCCTACACGGCGTGGATCCAGACCACGGCCACGCTGGGCCTGTTCCTGTCCCTGATCGTGATTCTGGTGTGCCGCGAAATGACGGGCGCACAGTTCGACGTGTGGGGCTGGCGCGTTCCGTTCCTGGTCTCGATCCTGCTGCTCGCCATGTCGGTGTACATCCGTCTGTCGATGAGCGAATCGCCGGCGTTCCAGCGCATGAAGGCCGAAGGCAAGACCTCGAAGGCCCCGCTGACCGAAGCATTCGGCCAATGGCGCAACCTCAAGATCGTGATCCTGGCGCTGGTGGGCCTGACCGCCGGCCAGGCCGTGGTCTGGTACACGGGCCAGTTCTACTCGCTGTTCTTCCTGACGCAGGTGCTGAAGGTTGACGCCAAGACGGCCAACCTGCTGATCGCCGGCGCACTGGTGATCGGCACGCCGTTCTTCATCTTCTTCGGCTCGCTGTCGGACAAGATCGGCCGCAAGTGGATCATCATGCTGGGCTGCGCACTGGCGG
The DNA here is from genome assembly GCA_019236395.1 of Cupriavidus sp. Lineage (GTDB taxonomy): Bacteria > Pseudomonadota > Gammaproteobacteria > Burkholderiales > Burkholderiaceae > Cupriavidus. Next base: position 21,819 of record JAFAJB010000017.1, on the reverse strand, counting down.
TGCTGACCTACTTCCCGCTGTTCAAGGCGATGACCCACTACGCCAACCCGGCGCTGGAACGTGCCCAGCAGACCGCGCAGATCGTGGTGACGGCCGACCCGAAGACCTGCTCGTTCCAGGGCAGCCCGATCGCCCGCGAGATCGATTTCCGCAGCTCGTGCGACATCGTCAAGCGCACGCTGGCCCAGGCATCGGCCAGCTATGAAGTGGTGGAGGCTCCGGCCGGCACCATGGCTACCGTGAAGATCGGCGACAAGGAAATCAAGGCCTTCGACGCCACCGTGACCGGCGGCCACAGCTTCGACGACGCCAGCAAGAAGCAGATCGCGGCGTTCAAGAAGGAAGTCAGCGAGTCCATGACCGCGGCCGGCTACCCGACCAAGGCTGACCCGGCCCAGATGAACACGATCATGGTGCTCGTGATCCTGGTAATCCTGGTGATCTACGTGACCATGGTCTACGGCCCGATCGCCGCGATGCTGGTGGAGATGTTCCCGACCCGCATCCGCTACTCGTCGATGTCGCTGCCGTATCACATCGGCAACGGCTGGTTCGGCGGCCTGCTGCCGACCATCTCGTTCGCCCTGGTGGCCCAGAACGGCAACATCTACTACGGCCTCTGGTACCCGATCATCATCGCGGCCGCGACCTTCGTGCTGGGTGCGCTGTTCGTCCGCGAGACCAAGGACGTCGACATCTACGCCAACGACTAAGACGAGCAGGCGCATCAATCGCTCAGGATGGCCAGCCGGCAGGTTGGTCTCCGCTTCCTCGGCAGGCCTTGCGGCCTGCCATTTTTTTAGGCAGCCGCGAAAGCTTGCACAAAGTTGTCACAAAGGTGTTGACAGCCCCGAAGACGTAGGTATAATTGCGGTCTTCGTTGGCGAATTAGCTCAGTCGGTTAGAGCGACGGAATCATAATCCGCAGGTCCGGGGTTCGAGTCCCTGATTCGCCACCATCTATTTGAAAAGCCGCAATCCTTCACGGGATTGCGGCTTTTTGCTTTGGGGTTCCGCTTTGGATTTCGATTTGGGTGCCGGGCGTCAGGCCCTCACACGCCGAAAGACGATGTCGTCCACCAACGGCTCCAGCGGGGCGGAGATCCGGTCGATCAGTCCGTCGCAGTTATAGCCGAACGTCAGCAGCAGGTTGTCCGGATGGATCTCGGCGGGCCTGTCTTGCGTTGTGAAGATGTCGTGGCGCAGGTGGGTCAGAGGCCCGGACATGCCTCGCCAACCCCAGGCAAGCCCCTCGCCGTCCTCGGAGACAATGATCCGCCCATAGGCCGGGTGATCGTACTCGCCCGCATACGCGCCAGGCGCACGCGGCGGGGCCGTACCTTGAGCGCGCGCGTCGCGTCGCTCGGCCTCGGCGATCTGTTCCTGCGCAAGCGTCTTCCGCCGGCCGGCGATGTACTGGCCTAGCCAGTCCGTGGTCGCGAATCCGCAAAGTCGGTCAAGCGCGCTATGGACCAACAACTCCGTGACGCCGCCGGGCGCCCGATTGGTCAGCACGGCGATGCCGATCCGGCGATCGGGCAGCATCGCCATGATCGTCGACCAGCCGACCCACGAGCCGGTGTGCCACAGCATCCGGGCACCGCGATAGTAACCGACGCACATGCCGAATCCATAGTGCAAATGCCCGATCTGGTCGTTCGACGATTGCCCTGCATAGACGTGAGGCGTGGTCATCTGCCGCATGACTTCCGGCGACAGCAGCGCACCACCCGCCACCCGCCCTTCATCGAGCCACAGCCGCAGCCACTTTGCGAGATCGTTCACGCTCGCATTCAATCCGCCGGCTGGCGTTGCGCGAATCGGGCAAAGGGCGGCACGCGCGACCTCAGCGCCGTGACGGACATGCGGATGGGCGTGATCCGGTGCTTCGGCCAGTGCCTCGATCGAGAATCCGAAACTGGTAAAGCCAAGCGGACGCAGCAACCGTTCGGCGGTAAAGGTTTCCCAGTCATGGCCGCTGATCCGCTCGGCAATGTGCCCGGCGACGAGATACCCAAGGTTCTGGTACTCGAACCCCTCGCGCAAGTCGCGGTTTGGCCGCAAGTGCCGCAGCGCGGCCAGAATCTGCGGCATGGAAAGATCGCCCGGCGCGTGAATCCAGTCATGGCGAGGCAGGCCACTCTGATGGCACAGCAGGTCGCGCACACTGGTGCGCTCGGTCGCCACGGCGTCGTAAAGCCGGAACTCGGGCAGGTATTCGCGAACAGGCTTGTTCCAGTCCAGCTTGCCCTCGTCCACCAGCAGACCAAGGCCGGTTGCCGTGAATGATTTGGTCAACGAGCACAGCAGGAACTGGGTGTCGGCGGTAACAAGGCCGGGCGCGTCGATATCGCGCCTGCCATACCCTTTCAACAGGATCGTTTCGTCGCCCTGCAGCATGGCGATGGCCACCCCCGGCACCCTCGACTCCGCCATGGCTGCTTCCACCAATGCGTCAAAATCATCCAGCATGCGTCGATCTCCCGAAACGCGTCTTGCTTGATAACCTGGTCCGCTGCGTACTACACCCACCCAATCGAATTACGGAGCCCCCTGCTCGCCCGCCAGCGCCATCAGCGGCACCAGGCACGGACTGGCCGCGGCCAGTGTACGCTGTTCGTCGAGGATGGCCTGGAGGATGCCCTCCGTAGTATCGGGGTTGGCCAGCACCACGCGGAAAACGGCGATCGGGCGTCCGCCCCACTGGCTCGACGTCAGTTGCGTCCGAGAAACGAAGGAGCGACCGGCTTCGCGCTGCATTTCCTGGATGCTGATGGTCAGCGCATCCAGCGCATCCAGGATCTCCTCGCGCCTCTCGGCCGACGCCGTTGCCAGTGCCGCGCGCACCGCCACCGGCACATGGCGATAAGTCAGGATGCAAAGCTGCGGCTGGCTATCGAGTTCGAAATCTGGCTGTTGCGCGATCAGGGCCGCGAAATACCGGGCGCGGTCGATGCTCCCGTCGATCAACTGCGCCAGTCCCCTGCGTCCCAGCAGATGCAGGTTCGCGTACAGCATGACGGCCGCCGCGCCGCGCGATCCTTCGAGCGTGTGGCGCCCCAGGTCGACCGATCCCTTGCGCACGATGTAGTTCGCATGCTGCACGATCTCCTGCGTCCACGTCGGGTCCCGGAACAGCACCATGCCGGCGCCCATCGGCACATAGAACTGCTTGTGCGCGTCGATGACGACCGAATCGGCACGCTCGATGCCAGCGAAGCGCCAGCGTTCGCGCTCCGATAGCAACGTGGCGCCGCCCCATGCGGCGTCCACATGGAAATGGCAACCGAATTCCTGGGCAACATCAGCCATCGCGTCGAGCGGATCGACGGCACCCGTCTCCGTGGTTCCTGCAATGCCGACGATCGCCATCGGCCGGATATTGCGTTGCTGCAGGTCACGCAAGGTATCGCGTAGCAGATCGATACGCATCCGGCCATCCTCGTCGACACCAACCGGCACGAGATTGTCGCGCCCAATGCCGAGAACATCCGCAGCCTTCCGCAATGAATAGTGTCCGCGCTCCGATACGACGACCGCGAGCCCGTCATGGCCATAGTGGCGCAGCGCGGCTGCCAGACCGGCGCGATGGATACCGGGAAAGCCGTCACGCGCGCGCAGCAGGTTGTTGCGGCTTGCCCAGAGCGCGGTGAGGTTGGCAACCGTGCCGCCGGAACAGAACGCACCAAGCGCGTGGTCGGCATCGTGCAGCCATCTTGCATAGAACGCGCTGTCCCGGGCGAACACCAGGTTGTGCAGCATGCCGACAACCTGGCGCTCGAGCCCGGTCAATGCGCCTGACGTTTCGAGCTTCACCACATTCTGGTTCAGCGCCGCCACCACCTTGGCCAACGAAGGCATGAACGACGGCAGCGACGAGGTCATGTGCCCGACGAATGTCGGCGATGCCACCGGCATGACGTGGCGAAACACATCGTTCAGCAGATGGTCGGCATGCGCTTGCGGCGAGGTCGGCGCTTCAGGCAGGTCAACCGACGCGAACGTGGCCTCGCGCGCGGCGCACGCACCAACCGGGTCGAAGCTCTCGCCCGCAAAGAAGTCGGCCGGATGCTCCGCGATCAGGTGCTCGAGCGAATCGAATGCACCGCGGTCCGCATCGAACCAGCGCAAGGGACAGTCGTCGTCCACGTCCGTGCTTTGTGAGGTCTCTTCGCGAGAAATGTCCGACTTCATTTGCATCACCCAGTTCAATCAGTACCGCCATGGCTCGCTGGGCATTATGCCGGATCGCGCGAATGCACCGGCGGCAGTGCGCCAATCGATGGGCAGAACGTTGGTCCGCCCGGGATTGATGACCATCAATCTGTCACCTATTGGGATACGTCTGATCCTGCTAAAAACTATGCTCTCGCCAGAGGACAGCGAAATGACATATTTTCCACGAGATGATGGCCTGCGCATCCCGGACACCCTGTGGGAGGCCATGCGCGAACTGCTTCCGCATCAGCCACCACCTGCGCACCCGCTGGGATGCCACCGCCGCCGGCTGGACGACCGATGTGTCATGGATGCCGTCCTCTTTGTGTTGCGGAATGACTGCTACTGGAACGCGCTGCGCCTGCCTGATCTGTGCTCCAGCAGTTCCGCTCACCGCCGTTTCATCGAATGGAAGCGCGCTGGCGTCTTTCACCAGTTCCGCGACGCCGGCCTCCTCCAGCATGACTTCCTGAAACCAATCGACTGGCGCTGGCTCGACGCGCCGCGTCGCTGCGATGCCGCGCATCATCTGCGCGGCGCCACGCTTTCCGCCATTCCCTGCTGACAACATCATGCAAGTCGCCATCTACTACGGAAGTTCCTCTGGCAACACCGAGCGCATCGCCAAACAGCTTGCCACGTTGTTGAGTGACCATCATCCCGTGGTTCACGACGTCGCGCAGACCGGTCTGGCCGATGCGCAACATCATGGGCTGCTGTTCTTCGGCATCCCCACATGGAACGAAGGGGAGTGCCAGCCAGACTGGGCGAAACGGTGGCGCGAATTTGAAGACCTGGACCTGTCGCGCGCGCACGTTGCGCTGTTCGCACCCGGCGATCAGTTTGGCTATCCCGATACCTACTGCAACGGAATGGGCAGGCTTCACGCCCTACTCATTGGCCGCAATGTGCGATGCATCGGGAAATGGCCATCGACCGGATATCGCGGTGGCAGCCCACTGGCCTTGACCGCGGACGGCAGCCGGTTCGTTGGCCTGCCCCTCGACGAAGAAGCCCAGGGCAACCTCACACCCGCCCGCCTGCGCAACTGGGTCGCCCAGGTACTCGCCGAATACGAAGCGAGTCGCGCTGGAGTGGGGCAATGAGCGACCCGCTACGCGCGCCTGGCAACCTTTCACGCGATCTGCTGGCGATCGATTCGGACCGGCCGGCCGACGGCACTGTCTTTATCGAGAACAATGTCGCACTGAATCGCAGTCGCTTGCAGGCGCGTGTGCGTGCCGTGGCGAGTGTGTTGGCGAACCGGTACCCGCCAGGCACGCATGTCGTGCTGGCGATGAACGACACCACCTGGCTGGCGGCCGCGTTTCTGTCCGCAATTGCCGCGGGGCTCGTTCCAGCCATCGTGCATCCCAGGCTGCCCGCCGATGCGCTTGACGCGATTGTCGAAGATTTCGGGGCCCCACTAGCCCTGTGCGGAACCAGCGCCGAAGCGTGGCTGCAAGACGCGGCGGCAGCAGGAGACCCCGCATGGAACGACTGGCACGAAACGCCAGGTGACACTGACGTTTACGCGCAATACACCTCCGGGTCCACTGGCGCGCCCAAGGGGGTGATGCATACCCGCGACGGTACGCTGGCGGTCTGTGCGCGCCTCGCAGCCCATTTCGGTATCACGTCGCTCGACCGCATTTACGCAGTACCCAAGATGTTCTTCGGCTATGGCATGGGCGCGAGCCTTCTGCTGCCGCTCTACACCGGTGCCTCCGCAATACTGGACCCGGCATGGCCGACACCCGACACGATCCTCGCGCACCTTCGTCATGCCAGACCGACAATCTGGTTCTCGATCCCGACAATCTACCGGGCATTACGGCCCCACGCCGCCGAGGTCAGCACCATCGTGCGCGTGGCCGCGTCCGCCGGTTCGCCGCTACCGGCCGCAGAATGCCAGGCCTGGACCGCCGCAGGCCTTCGTGTCTGCGACGGGATCGGCGCAACAGAAACGCTGCATATCTATCTTGCCAACGACCCGGCACATCCACTGCCAGAGGTCACTGGCAAGCCCCTGCCCGGCATCACCGTACGACTGACCGATGCCAACGGACAAACGATTGCCGCACCGGACACTCCGGGTGTGCTCTGGGTAAGTGGTGCCGGCCTGGCCTCCGGATACTGGCATCGCGAAGCGGCAGAGCGCGCACGCTTCGTCGACGGCTGGTATCGCACCGGAGACCTGTTCTCCGTTGATCGCGACGGCCACTATCGCTGCCACGGCCGCGAGGATGACCGATTCAAGGTCAAGGGCCGCTGGGTGGCACCACTGCCAATCGAAACACTTGTGACAGATGCATTCCCCGACGTTGCAGAGGCCGCGCTTGTACCTGCGACGGCCACCCACGACGCCTGCCGCCCAACGCTGTTTTACGCGCGATCCGCGAGCAGTCATCAGACCGACGCCACGCAGGATCGCATGGAATTCCGCGCAATCACCGAAGCCATTGCCGCGCGCTACCCCTCGCACATGGTGCCGTCGCGTGTCGTCCGATTGTCTTCGCTTCCGCGCAATCCGAACGGCAAGCTGATGCGCGCGGAACTGGCCTCGCACGCCTCACGGATTCACGGTCACCCTGACAACCCATGAAGATCCTCTCCGCCGCCACCGATTGCCGTACGCCCGGACCGTTGCTCGCGCTCGACCGCTTGTTGCCAGTCGTCAACCTCGCGTTGACGGAGGCCGGCCTGACCGCGCGCGATCTCGACCTGATTGCGACGATCTCGATCTCGCCTGACCGCGTGGCCATTGACCCGGCCATCCTTGGTCCGCGCGTCGGCCATCCGCTGCAACGCGCCATCGGCGCCTCGCGCGCCTATGTCTTCGACATGCTGGATGCCAGCCTTGCCAAAGTCATGCATGCGGTGGACATCTTCGCGCATGCCCAACGGTATGAGAATGTCTTGATCGTACGCACCGACCACTGCGCAGGACTCGACCTGCAACTCGGTAGCGACCTGCATCTGCCGGACGGTGCGCTGGCAATGGCATGTCGCCCGGATGGCCGCAGCCGCTTCAGTAGCGCCGCACTCGCCGACTTGTCGCCAGCAGTCACGCTGGCCGACCGGATCGTGCGCGACGCGCTGGACGTCAAGGCCACCATGCGCTTCGCCAGTCCACCCGATCTCGCCGCACGCTACGGCGCGGCGATGCGCATCGCCATCTCACGCCTGCCAGCCACCGGACGGTCCTTCACCGAGTCCTGGTTCTCTCCCGACGCGAACGGCCCGTTCTCGATCGGCGTCGACCTCCGCGCCGCATTGGTCGACAACTATTCCGGTTCGGCCATCGCGGTCAGCTTCGATCCGTTCTCCCCGGCCGCCGATGCCGTATCCCTGCAATGTGGAGCCCATCATGACTAACGCCACCCCACCCCTCGGGCACAAGGTGAAGCTGCAGGCCATCACGTGCGAGTTGCCACGCCACCAGTACCGCAACGACGCACCGGTCTTCGACAATTTGCCAGAAGTCTCGGACCGCTGGTGGCGCTTCTGGGGCATCCAGCAGCGCGGGTTCCTCGACCCTCTGTCGGGAGACACCGAACTGGCAGCAGCCGAGCGCGCCGTCACCCGGCTGTTGCAACGAAGCGGCACCGATGCCAATGAGATTGACCTGCTGCTGTGCTCCGCGCCGAGCCCGATTCTCACGGACGGCGGAGGCGTGGCTGGAAACATCGCGCGTCGCATGAATCCGCGCCTCGGACGAATCCTCGCACAGCGGCTCGCGCTCACCCGCGCGCTGCCTCTCGACATCCAGGTCGAGTGCGCCGGTTTCCTGCTCGGCCTGGCGATGGCCGCCAGCTATATCCGCATTGGCCTGGCGCGCAACGTGCTGGTAGTGAGCAGCGAATGCGTCAGCCAGATGCTCGATTTCACCTCCCGCTCCTCGACGATCTTCGCGGACGGATGTGGCGCCGCGCTGCTCGCGCGCGGCGATCCGCAAGATCCCGCCGACATGCTGGCATCGGCGCACTACAGCAATGCCGAGCACTACGAGATCGCGACGGCGCGCTGGAGACGCCCGGAGGGAGCCGCCGACACCGCAGCCGCGCACGACCTCTATTTCACACTGGAGGAAGAAAGCCAGGCGCAGATGCAGGAGTTCGTGCCCACGCACCTGCCGGCTGTGGTGGAGCGCGCGCTGACCCTGGCCGGTCTCACGGCCGACGATATCGCTTACTACGTTTTTCATCAGCCGTCTCCGCTGCTAGTCGAGGCCTGGGCATCGCGTCTGCGCTGTCCTGAAGGCCGCTACGGATTTGTCGCCGGACAGACGGGCGTGATGATCTCGACCGCTGTCGCCCACGCACTGTGTACCGCTTTGCGGGAAAACCGGTTGCGCCCGGGCGACAACGCGGTAATGGCGGGCGTGGGCACCGGCTGGGGCTTTGTGGGCCAGGTATGGCGGCTCGGCGACGTACAGGTTTGCTAACAAGGAGTGGAAATCATGGAAGCACTATTCGAAGTCATCCGTAAGACCATCATCGAAGCCGCCGAACTGGACGACGTGGCAATCGATCCAGACGTGGACCTGAGCACCTTCGACGTGGACTCGCTGGCGGGACTCGAGGTCGCGGTGAACCTGGAGAAGCGCTACGGCATCAAGATCCCCCCGGCGAAGTATCCCGACATGACCACCATCCGCGCCATTGCCGCAATCGTCAAGGATCTGATCGACAATCCGCCGCAAGCGCAGCCAGTAGCCGGGACAAACGCGTGATGAGTCATCACGAAACGCCGGTCACGGCGGTCGACGAGGTGATTGTTGGCGCCGGCCTGACCGGCCTGGTGTACGGCTGCGTTGCAGCGCGCGATCGCCGCGTAGTCGTGCTTGAGAAACACATCAAGCCCGGAGGCTACGCGACGAACTTCAAGCGGCACGACGACGCCTACGTATTCGACTGCAGCATGCATCGCATCACGGGCATGGGTGATCAGGACAACCTCGCCGATGCACTGCGGCGCGCCGGGCTGCTGTCGCGCATCGCGTTTCACGAATGCGATCACCAGATGACATTCGTGATCGGCCATCGCCGGTTGCGGCTTTCCGGCGGAGCCGGCGGCAGAACCCTCGCTCACGAGGAATTGAAGTCGCTCTTTCCCAACGAGGCCACCGCGCTGGACCGCTTCTTCGCCGACGTGACCAGCTGCGGCCTGCAGAGCTACATGATGGGGCGCATTGCCCTGGGCGAGTTCGCGATCGACCCCGACGTGTTCGTGCGCAGTCGCCAGCTATCGCGCATGACGATGCGCGACTATCTTGCGGGACTCTTCAAGGATCGTTGCCTGTTCGTGCTGCTGGCGTCCCTGTCCACGGATTTTGGCTCCGATCCCGATGAAACCGATGCGCTTTACTACCTGCATTTCGTCTATGCATTTCTGGTGACGCGCAACTGCTACGTGAAGGGCTCATCGCAATATCTCTCCGATACGCTCGCGGACGAACTGCAGCGCCGCGGCGGGCAGCTGCTTTGCAGCGAGCGAGTCAAGTGCATCGATACCCATGACGGTGGCGTATCCCGCGTGCACACGCGACGCCGGGTCTTCGAAACGCAGCGCGTCGTGTTCACCGGATGCCCCCATCACGCAACCGAACTGCTGCCGCCCGGCGATGCGCGTGACACGTTCGCGCGCAAGCTGGAAAAGCTCAGTTTCAGCCTGGGAACGTTCGTCGTCTACCTCGGACTTTCCGCGCCGCCTCACGCGCTTGGCATCACCGACAGCGACTATCTGGTGGTGCCGCCCGATTACCTTGACGACGCCGCCGCGCTGCGTGGCCCCAACCGGCACGCGGCGCGTCCGATGGCGATTTCCAACTATCCGATGCTCGATCCCGCATATGGCAACACGCTCCAGTTGGGCATCACCGAGCCCGGCGAAGAATGGCTGGCTCTGCCACGGGCCGAGTACAAGGCAAGCAAGAAGCGCGTGGCACAGATACTGATCGATCGGGCCTGCGCACAGTTTCCAGCGTTACGCCAGGCCATTCGATACGTCGATGCTTCCACGCCGCGCACCAACCGCAAGTACACGAACTCCGGCGGCGGTTCGGCATTTGGCTACACGCCTGCACCTCGTCGCAACATCAGCATGCTGCATGCGCCGCCTCTGCGCGGCCTGGAGTTTGTCGGGACGTGGGTGAACGGCCCTGGCTATGAAACGGCCATGGGTATCGGCTTCGCGGCTGCCACGCTGCACCAGCGACGACTCGACGCGTTGGCTTGCCCCACTCAATCTCAGGAGAAACGTCATGCCTGTTGAATCCCCCGCGTTTGAAACCAAAGTCCAGCGGATGCTGAAGGTCACGGAGCGGCTGATCGACGCCTCCGAGCAGCGGCAGATGCATCTGTTGCACGACCACCCGTGGGATGCGCCCGTCGACAAGCCCTTCCTGATGAAGCGCGAGCGAATCTCGATCTACGGAACGCCGTACTGGGACCTGGCCAGCGAGGAGGAGATCCGGCGCCTGTCGATCGAGGAAATCGTGACGTGGTGGTCCGGCTTCGTCGGACTGGAGCAACTGGTTTCCGAGTACTACATGCGCCTGGTCAATCTGCGCAAGTTCCGGACGCTGCCCCGGTTGGAGACGTACCTCAAGCACTTCGTCAAGGAAGAGATCGTCCACACGCTGGTCTTCCTCAAGGCGATGGACTACTACGGTTCCGAAATGTACGAGGTGCCGGAGTTCGTGCGCAGTCTGTTCGACGACAACGCGAGCACGGGCGAGTACCCGTTGATGGCGGTCTACCTGACGATGATGGTGGAATGGCTGGCCGACATCCAGCAGCATCTGGACACCGATGCCGACTACGTGCACGTACTAGCAAAATCGGTGGTCCATGCGCACTGGCGCGAGGAGATGCGCCATATCAAGTTCGGGCAGAACGTGATTCTGGCACTCGCGGACACGGATCAAGACTTCATCGACAAGGCGCGCCAGTTCACTCCCGTCTTTCTCCGGCAGGTCGTGGACCAGGGTGTGACGAATATCGAATGCTTCGATCGCGTCGGCTTCAAGCACCCCGCGTTCGCTGACAAGGAGGCGCTGCTCGAGGCAGTCATCGGATCGCCACACCGGCAGGCGTTGAACCGGGAACTGGTACGCCCGATGATGCGCTACTTCGTAACGAGCGGCATCTACGTACCGCAGTATCACGCGCTCTGGGCCGAGCAAGGGTTCGAGGCCGACATTCAGGAGGCACTTGCGGGAGACGACGATGCGTCGCAATACGCTTGACGAAGTGATTGCATCCATGTCGACGCACTTTCATCCCGAAGCCTGCCTCGACATCCAGGCCATCTATCAGTGGCACGTCACCGGCGACGGCGGACGCGACTTCCACATCGTCATCGACCACGGCACCTTCGACGTGGTTGACGGCGTGGCGTCGTCGCCCGATGTCACGTTGCGCGCCGACCTGACGACATACCTGCGCCTTTCCAATCAGGAGCTCAAGCCGATGACAGCGCTTCTGACCCGCAAGCTTGTCATCCACGGAAACATCTACCTTGGCTCGAAGATGGATCACATCTTTCGATAGACAGGTCTTACCAGGCGAGTGTTACCTTGAGCATTCTGATTTCGGGTGTCGGTGCGGCCGTGCCGGACCGCATCGTCACCAACGACGACATCGAACGGCGCATACGCACCACGACCACCTTCGTCGTGGAGCGCACCGGCGTGCACACGAGGCGGCATGTGATGCCGGAGGGTGCCACCAGCAGCCTCATGGTCACCGCGGCGCGGCGGGCCATGGCAAACGCCGGGATCGATCCCGCTGACATCGACTTCCTGATGGTCAACACGCTGTCCCCCGATCACCATGATCCGTCGCAGGCCTGCCTGATCCAGCCGCTGCTGGGCACGCGCACGATTCCCGCACTGGACCTGCGCGCCCAGTGCAGCGGGTTTCTCTATGGCCTGCAGATGGCCCGCGCCTTGTTGCGTTCCCGCGAGGCGCGGCACGTGCTGGTGATCTGCGGAGAAGTGCTGTCCAAACGGATGGACTGCTCCGATGCGGGGCGCAACCTTTCGATCATGCTGGGCGACGGTTCGGGCGCCGCTGTCGTATCGCACTCCCCGCGCGCCGACTTCGGCCTGATGGATGTAATGCTCGGTGCCGATGGACGCGAGTTCGATCTGTTGATGACCGCGGCGCCCGGCACCGCAGGCAAGCGCTTTATCGACGCCGACGATGTCGCATGCGGGCGCACGGAGTTCGTGATGCAGGGACGCCGCATGTTCGAGCATGCCACCGACACGCTTGTACGCACCGCCGGAACCCTCCTGCAACGCAACCGGATGACACTTGGCGACATCACGCACGTGATCTGCCATCAACCCAATCTCCGCATCCTCGAAGCCGTGCGCGAACGAATCGGCATCGACGCCGAGCGGATGCCATTGACCGTCTCGGAGCTCGGCAACATGGGGTCCGCTTCGCTACCCGTCACGCTGGCCATGCATTGGCCCGCCATGGCACATGGGGACATCGCCATGTTGCTGGCCTACGGAGCCGGCGCCACGTGGGGCGGCGCCCTGTACCGCCACTGGAATCCGCAATGACGCCACAACCCCCGGGCTTTCAACCATGCAGAACAATACGGAGAACCCCTTGTTCGTCGATCTCAGAAACCGCCTCATCGTGGTGACGGGCGGCTCGCGCGGCATTGGCCGAGCCATAGTAGAACAACTGGCATCGTGCGGCGCTGGCGTGGTGTTCACCTACCACACCCAGGAGGAAGTCGCCAAGGCGTTGGCATGCGGGCTGCAGCGCCACGACATGCCCGTCTGGCACATGCCCTATACCGCCGGGAATGCCCCGGATGCAGCGGCGCTGATCGCACGCATCGAAGACGCTCACGGGCCAATCCACGGTTTGGTCAACAACGCTGGCATCACTCGGGACGGTGTATTCGTGCGCAACAGCACCGATGCATGGGACGCCGTGCTCGACGTCAACCTGCATGCCCCCGCCTATCTGCTGCACGCCGCGCTGGACCCAATGATGCGGCGCGGCGCCGGACGCGTGGTCAACATGGCATCCATATCAGGCTTGCGCGGTGCCATTGGCCAGGCCAACTACAGCGCAAGCAAGGCAGCACTGATAGCGCTGACGCGCACCACTGCACTGGAAATGGCGCGCTTCGGCATACAGATCAATGCCGTGGCCCCCGGATTTATCGACACTGACATCCTGGATGCGATGCCGGCTGCCGCGCGTGCCGCCATTCCCTCGCGCGTGCCAGCGCGCCGCATGGGCCGGCCCGAGGAAGTGGCCTGCGCCGTAGCCTACCTACTATCCGACGCCGCCGACTACATCACCGGTCACACGCTGGTGATCGACGGTGGACTGAATGCCTAGTTCTCTCCACGATCAAGGAATCGTCCGATGACCACATCCACTCCCCGCGTTGCCATCACCGGCCTCGGCATTGTCTCGCCACTGGGCAGCGGGACGACAACCTTCTGGAATAACCTCTGCGCCGGCACCTCGGGCGTTGGCCGCCTGACACGGCTTGATCCGACGCCATATCCACGTGACCTGGCGGCCGAAGTCCCCGATTTCGATGAGCTGCCCGAGGCCACCGATCCGGCATTGGCAATGCTCGGACGAGGCATTGCCTACGGCGCGGCGGCCATGCGCATGGCGCTGGCCGATGCCGGCCTTCCCAACCGGCTGGCCGATGGCAACGATTGCGCAGTGCTGGTTGGTTCGACCATGGGTAACCAGGACGTCGCCGAAGGCATCGTCGATGCTCTCGACCTTGACGAGTCGTTTTCGCTTAGCCACGAGCAGGCCACCGGATTCCGGCGCTTCCGGCCATCGCTACTGGCATCCTCGCTGGACCGCCGTGCGGGCGCAAACGGGCCGGCCATGACACTGCTCAACGCCTGTGCGGCGGGCAACTATGCGGTGACCCTCGGTGCGGAACGCATCCGCTCCGGCTTGTCTGGCATGGCAATCGTCGGCGGTGCCGATCCGTTCACGCGCACCTGCTACACGATCTTCCACAGGCTATCCGCCTCTTCGGCGACTGCCTGCCGGCCGTTCGATGGCGCGCGCGACGGGATCGTCGTGGGCGAAGGTGCCGCATTCCTGGTGTTGGAGGACATGGCCGCGGCACGCGCACGCGGCGCGCGGATCTACGCGGAAGTCAGCGGCTACTGCATCGTCTGCGATGCATACCATGCCACGGCACCGCATCCGGATGGCGATGGCGCGGTCAGTGCCATGAAACAGGCCATGTCGATGGCCGGCGTCACGCCGGACGGGATAGATTGCATCAGCGCGCACGGCACGGCCACAGTCGCAAACGATCTGGCCGAGGCACGCGGCATGCATCGGATCTTTGGCGACCTGATGCCGACGGTTCCGATCAGCGCCATCAAAGGCGCGCTGGGACACTGCATGGGGGCAGCAAGCGCAATGGAAGCGGTGGCGTGTGCCTTGTCGATCCACCATCAACTGGTACCGCCCACGCTGAACACGCGCGCATCCGACGCCGGCTTTCCTTCGACGCTCGACACCGTTCCAGGCGATGCACGGCCCGCGCGGTTACGGCACGTCCTCAGCAATGCATTCGCATTCGGCGGCAATGTCGCCAGCGTCGTCTTCTCGGCCCCTGACGCCTCCCGACACCACTGACAGGAAATCACGCCGCCATGACATCTCCACTACTTGCGCTGGCCACCAGCGCCTACAAACTTAACGGGCCGGACCACCTCACCGCACTGATGCCGCACCTGCCAGCCGCGAAGGGGCCGGAAGCGCCGTTTTCGCATGACGCCGCCAACGTTCTGGGCAGGCGGGTGCGGCACGCCAGCGCTGCCACGCGCTTTCTCTTCAGCACGGCAAGCACACTCGCGGAAACGGCAGGAATGCAGAAACTTCTGACGCAAAACCCTGATCGCGCCGGCGTCTACGTGGCAGGAGAGACGATCGGTCTGGGCGAAGATCTCGACTTCGACCTTTGCGTCAAGGTCCATGGCCCAGATCGCGTCAGCCCGCTGAAGACGCCAAACACCGTGTCGAATGTTGCAGGGGGTCAGTTCGCCATCCTGACCGGTATCAAGGGCCCGAACTGCACCGTGGCATCGGGCGAAGGCAGCGGCATCGCGGCGTTGCAGCTAGCCGGTCTCGCGCTTGCGAACGCGCGAATCGACGCGGCAATCGTCAGCGGCATCGAGGTGTCTTCGCGATACCACGCGATGGTGTTTCCAGGCATGCGCGAAAGCGTTGCCGCGCATCTTCTCGTACGCGCGGAAGACAGTTCCCGCGTCGTGTTTGCGCTGCCCTGGATCGGGATGCTCGACACCGACGCGGGCTCCGATGCCATTTGCGCGGCGATTGGCGCGCAGTTGCCTGACAGTGTCGCGCCTGATGTGGTGCTGCTGGCGTGGGGTGCGCCTCAGGTCGAACAGACCGCACTGAAAGCCGCGTTGCTCGCTCGCGGATGGGACGCCACGGTAGTGGATGGGGCCGAGTACTACGGCACCGGTGAGGCGTGCAGTGGTCTGCTCGCACTCGGCATGGCGCAAGAGTGGATGACCGGCGCGGCGCCCCCCGGCAGGAAGGACAAGCCATCGCCGCGCACGATTGCGCTGGTTGGCGTGGATCAGGACAACCAGGGGACGGTCCTCGTGATGAGGGCAACGTCATGACTCCCGATTCGCCCGACGCTCAGAACAAAACGGGCATCGATGTCACGAGTATCGACATCAAGACATTGATTCCGCATCGGGAACCGTTTCTGATGGTGGACCGAATCGCGGAATATCGACCCGGCAAGGGACTGACAGCAATCAAGGCAGTCTCTCGCGCGGACCCTTGGATGCAGGGACACTTTCCCGATTTCGCGCTCATGCCAGGCGTGCTTGTCGTTGAAGCGCTCGCGCAGACCTGCGCGGTGTACATGGCGCTCGAAGCAAATGGCACGCCGATGCACGCGCAGGGACAGGTTGCCGTCCTGCTGCGCATGCAGGTGCGTTGCATCGCGCCTGCACTCCCCGGGATGCTGCTGAACCTCACCGTGGCGCCGCGAGAGATCCGCGGGCAGTTCGTGGACATCTTCGTCTGTGCAACGCAGGGAGATCGCACCTGCGTGCGCGGTGTGCTGACGGTCGGGACTGCTCCACGGCGGAACCTGGAGCAGGCATGAGCGTGCACGTACGAACGGAACACCGGGTACCGATGGGCTCACCAATGAAAGCGTTCGCGAGCACCTGTCCTTACGTCGATGGGTGGTCCGTTCACGTGCAGTGCCCGCATCTGACGCCGTCGGCGGTCATCGACGCGTTCTTCAGCGCGTCGCCAGCGTGGGTCGATACGCTGATCGTCATGCGCAATGCTGTCGTGAAACGACTCGGCCTCAAGGCCACGACCGAAAAACCGCGCACAGGCGCACGCGCATGGCAGACAGGGGACCGCATCGGCGCGTTCCGTGTCTTCGACATTCGCGACAGTGATGTCGTGCTGGGCGAAGACGACCGCCACCTGGATTTCCGCACGAGCCTGCATTGGCATGCCGAGACCGGCGGCGTCCGCCTGTATGTGAACAACGCGGTCACCCCTCACAACCTCGCCGGCCGATGCTACCTCGCACTGGTGACGCCATTGCATCGTCACATTGTGCCGCTGATGACCCGGCGCATGTCCATCGTGCTGGCCGCCAACCACGCTGACGGCGTCTGACCTCGGACCTATCTCAAACCTTACTTCCATCCCGCCATGTCCACTGCACCTGTCTCGACCGCTGTTGATCAGACCTCCAGTTTCTGGCCCGCTGAGACGCTCCTCAGACTGCGCGAAACCCATGATTCGCCCCAGATCGTGGCCCTTGCAGAGATACTCAACAACTTTGCCGCCGAGGGGCTGGCGGCCGTGTTCAGCAGTACAGGGGTCATGGACCCGACCCGGATATGGCCATCCGCCGAAGCACTGCTTGGTGCACTGGGTGTCGCAGAATCGTTCATGCCGTTGGCGCACTCATGCCTGTATGTGCTGGCACGGCACGGCTATCTGGAGATGCCGCCGAACGGGATATGTCGCGCCACAGGCAAGCCATACGGCGATATGGCTGCCAACGCCGACCATTTCGCGCACGAACAGCCCAGGTGCGCCGCACATATCAGGCTGACAGCACTTTGCGTGACAAGCATCCTCGCCGTGTTGCGTGGCCAGCGTGCTCCGACCGAAGTGTTCTTCGGCGAAGGTCTCACATACATGGAAGGCGTTTTCCGCGACAATCCCAATGCGGATTTCCACAATGCACTGTGTGCGGCATTTGTATCGCAATGGCTGTCCACCCGGCTCGAAACACCAGGCTCGCATGCACCGATCGCCATCCTTGAAATGGGAGCCGGCACCGGCGGCACCACGACCGCGGTGCTTCCGATACTCGACCCCCACTGCGCGAGCATTTCCTACGACTACACGGACGTTTCAGTGCGCTTCCGGCGCATCGGCCGCAAGCAGTTTGGCGAAGGGCGCCCGTGGTTGAACTTCGGACTGTTCGACATGGAGCGCGACGCGTTGGCGCAAGGCTACAACGCGAACAGCTTCGACTTGATCGTTGCATCGAACGTCTTGCATGCAAGCCGGGATATCGGGCGCGTACTGCGCAACGTGCGGCAGTTGCTGAAGCCAGGCGGCGTCCTGCTGCTCAGCGAGATGACAGCATTCATGTCGTATACGTCGGTAACGTTTGGCCTGCTCGAAGGCTGGTGGGCTTTCGAGGATCCGGCGCGTCGCATTCCCTTCACTCCTTTGCTCGATCCGGACGCGTGGTGCCGCGCGCTGACCGAGCACGGGTTCAGCAGAATAGAGGTTGCCGATGGCGGGACGCCGGGTTGCGCACAGTCTGTCATCGCGGCCACATGGGGCCGCAATGACTAGCGCTGACCTGCCTCATCAGGTCAGTTGATGGCGCCGCGCGAACTCCGCCAGATCGATCAGTGACTGGAATCCCAGCTTTGTCATGATGCTCATCTTGTGCGAGCTCACCGTCTTGTTGCTGATGCCAAGCAGGATGCCAATTGCCTTGTTGGAGTGGCCCGTTGCCAGGAAACGCAGCACCGTGCATTCACGCCGGCTCAATACATGCGTCGGATTGGCGGGATCACTGGCAGCACGGCGGATAGTGGACAGCCAGGCCTGCGGAAACACCGCGTAGCCGCTCATCGCCGCGCGGATCGTGTACTCCATCACGTCAATGCTTGCGCCACGGTCGAGATATCCGTGCGCGCCGCCAAGCAACGCACGTTCCGCGGCGCCTGCCACGCCAGTTAGCACCAGCACACGGGTTGCGGGGTAAATCTTCAGGACTTCCTCCACCACGGCATCTCCTGGCAGATCGGCAAGCTCCGAGTCCACCATCACCAGGTCCGCGCACTGCGTACGCAGCCCCATCAGTGCTTCGGTTGCCGTCCCGGCCACGCGCACATCCTCGAACCCGATGGCTTTCAGCAACGCGGTAGTGGCGGTGGCACGGATTCCACGTTGATTGTCGATAACAAGGGCGCTGGACATCTTTGATCCTTCGAATGAACGAACATGCGACGAGCATAGGTTGTTCAATCACTGTCGGGATACGGAAAAGTCCGGGAATTCGCGCCGAGTTTTCTCGGCGTTTATGCAGAAATTTCAGATGTGGCGAACTTGTATCCGTCGGCGCCGGCTACCGCGGGAATTGCAGCGTAATTTGAATACATTCGACGCAATTCAAAAATAACAATCGTGAAATCTTTAAAATTTCCTAGTGGGATTGACCTAAATTAGATGAGTAGTGTTTCGTGCGTGCGATGATGCAGCTATCAGCTGTGCACATTCCAAACTCAGGAGTTCGAAGCCATGCCCCAAATCGTTCTTGCCACCGACGGTTCCGCTTTCAGCGATGCCGCGGCACGCTTCATCGTTGACGGCAAACTGCTGCAATCAGGCTTTACGGTGCACGTCATCCACGTGTCGCCAGACGTCACGGGGCAGGTACGTGCCTTCGTCAGCAAGGAAACCATCGACGCCTGGCACCAGGAAGCCAGCGAGAAGGCGATGGCATCGGTCTGTGAAATTCTGGGGGCGGCCAATCTGCCGTTTGAACGCCATGCGCTGCATGGCTTCGCACCTGAGAGGATCGTGGCCTACGCGAAATCGGTCAACGCCGGGGCCATCGTGATGGGCACACACGGACGCGGCTCGTTCTTCGATGCGGTGATTGGTTCAGTGGCCGGGCGCGTACTGGCGCAGGCCGAGTGTCCCGTGGTGATGGTCAAGGCGGGGAAAGCGGAGAAAGCCGACAAGCCGGCCTGACCGGGCCAGCCGGGATTGGACCCCGGGGCCGACTCAGATCAGGCTCAGGCCGGAATCAGCTCCACAGCGGCGGCTCATCCATGAGCGCGATCTGTTCGCGTAGTTCCAGAATGCGGTCCTGCCAGTATCGCGCGCCGCCGAACCACGGGAATGCGGCCGGAAAGGCAGGATCGCGCCAGCGGCTGGCCAGCCACGCGCTGTAATGCAGCAGACGCAACGTGCGCAGCGCCTCGACAAGCCAGAGTTCCCGCGTGTCGAACTCGGCAAAATCCTCATAGCCGGCCACGATGTCGGCAAGCTGGTCCTGCATGGCTGCCCGGTCGCCCTCCAGCAGCATCCACAAGTCCTGCACCGCCGGCCCCATGCGGCTGTCGTCGAAATCAACGAAATGCGGCCCTGGTGTGCCACGGCCGCGCGCATCGGCTTCATCGATCCACAGCACGTTGCCGCGATGGCAATCGCCGTGCAGACGCAGCAGGCGCACGTCGCCCGCGCGTTCGTAGCAACGGCGCACGCCGTCGAGCGCAAGATCGACCGCCGCGCGCCACGGCGCCAGCAGATCGGCGGGAACGGAATCGTGGGCCAGCAGGTAATCGCGCGATGCAACGCCGAATGTGTCGATGTCCAGCACGGGCCGCGCCTGATACGGGGCGGCCGCGCCGATGGCATGGATGCGGCCGATAAAACGGCCGAGCCACATGCGTGTATCGGCCTGGTCTAGCGCCGGTTCGCGGCCGCCACAGCGTGGGAACACGGCGAAGCGAAAGCCTTCGTGCGTGAACAGCGTGCCGCCGGGCCGCTCGCGCGTGCTGGCAACCAGGGCCGGCACCGCCGGGATCTCGGCATCGGCAAGCTGCTGGACGAAGGCATGCTCTTCAAGGATCGCCGCATCGGTCCATCGGCCCGGCCGGTAGAACTTCGCGACGACCGGCGCCGCGTCCTCGATGCCAACTTGCCAGACGCGGTTCTCGTAGCTGTTGAGCGCCAGCAGCCGGCCATCCGGATAGAACCCCGCCCCCTCCAGCGCATCGAGGATGCACTCTGGCGTCAGTCCCGCGTAGGGGACTTCATCGGTGGGCGAAGCGTGATCCGGCATGGTCATGATTGCCCGGATTATGGCGCCGGCTTGCGATTGCCGCCGAGCAGCGCAGCCTGTGGGGCCGGACGGCGGTTGCGAGCCGGAGGCAGGCCCGCTGCATCCTGTGCAGGACGCGCCTGTTGCGGGCGCGGGTTCGCGCCCTTGCCGCCATTGCCGCCATTGCCGGGACCACCAGCGTTGCCTCGGTTGCCACCTTGCCCATTGCCATTGCGCGGGGCGTTGCCGCCACGGTTTCCGCCCCCATTACCGTTGCGGCCCTCGGCCTGCGCCGGTTGCGCGGAACGCTGGCGCGGCGCTTCCTGGCGCTGGCCCTGCGGGGCGCGCGGCGCGCGTCGTTCGCCGCCATTGGCGTTCGCCTGGCCGTTGTTGCCGCGCGGCTGGCCGCCACCACGCTGCTGGCGGCCCTTCTGGATCGGCTCGGCGTTGATGGTCGGATCGACCTCGAAGCCGGGCAGCAGCACCTGCTCGATCTGGCGTTTGATCAAACGCTCGATATCGCGCAGCAGACCATGCTCGTCCACGCAGACCAGCGATATGGCCTCGCCCTCGGCGCCAGCGCGGCCCGTGCGGCCGATGCGATGCACATAGTCTTCCGGCACGTTAGGCAGGTCGAAGTTGACCACGTGCGGCAACTGGTCGATATCGATACCGCGCGCGGCGATATCGGTGGCCACGAGCAGGCGCAGCGTGCCGGCCTTGAACTCGGTCAGCGCGCGCGTGCGCGCCGACTGGCTCTTGTTGCCGTGGATCGCCAGTGCGGAGAGGCCGTCCTTGGTCAACTGCTCGGCAAGGCGGTTGGCGCCGTGCTTGGTACGCGTGAAGACCAGCACCTGGTGCCAGTCGTGCTGACGCACCAGATGGGCCAGCAGTTCGCGCTTGCGCTCGCGATCGACCGGAAACACGCGCTGCGCCACGGTTTCGGCCGTGGTATTGCGACGCGCCACCTCGATCGAGGCCGGATTGTCGAGCAGCCGGTCGGCCAGCGCGCGGATATCGTCCGAGAACGTGGCCGAGAACAGCAGGTTCTGGCGCTTGGTCGGCAGGATGTTCAGGATCTTGCGGATGTCGTGGATGAAGCCCATGTCGAGCATGCGGTCGGCTTCATCGAGCACCAGATGCGCCACCTGGTGCAGCCGTAGCGCGTTGCTTTGCACCAGATCAAGCAAACGCCCCGGCGTT
>JAFAJB010000192.1 GCA_019236395.1 Cupriavidus sp. | reverse complement strand
CCCGGCCGGCAAGGCGGCGAACTGGATCCAGGCGATCCCGGGCAAGAGCTGGTTCACGATTTTCCGGCTCTATGGGCCGCTTAAACCGTGGTTCGACAAGCAATGGAAGCTTGAGGATATCGCCGAGGCGCCGTAGGCACACACCGGCCGACGTGGGGCGTGGGCGGAATTCCATGCCGCCGGCGGGGTCAGCACGGTTCTTCAACGGCGACTACAATCGCCCGGACCAGAACACTGTGCAAGGACGGCCCTCATGCCCCATCTCTTCGATCCGTTCAAGGTAGGCAATCTCGCGCTTGCCAATCGCATTGCCATCGCACCCATGTGCCAGTACTCGGCGGAGGAAGGCTGCGCCACCGACTGGCACATGATCCACCTCGGCCATATGGCCTTGTCCGGTGCCGGTCTGCTGATCATTGAAGCCACGGCGGTCTCGCCGGAAGGCCGCATCACGCCGGCCGACCTCGGGCTGTACAACGACGCAAACGAGACGGCGCTCGGCCGCGTCCTCGATGCCGTGCGCAGGTATTCGCCAATCGCCGTGACGATGCAGCTTGCGCACGCAGGCCGCAAGGCATCAAGCCAGGCACCGTGGGATGGCGGCGCGCAGATTCGGCCCGACCAGCCGCGCGGCTGGCAGAGCGTGGCGCCGTCGGCGGTGCCGCATGCGGAGGGCGAAGTCCCGCCGGCTGCGCTCGACAAGACTGGCATGAAGAAGATTCGTGACGATTTTGTCGCTGCGGCGAAGCGCGCGGCACGTCTTGGCATCGAAGGCATCGAGGTGCATGGCGCGCATGGCTACCTGTTGCACCAGTTCCTTTCGCCCATCGCCAATCACCGCACTGACGAGTATGGCGGCAGCCTTGAGAACCGCATGCGCTTTCCGCTGGAAGTGTTCGATGCGGTGCGCGAGGCATTTCCGGCCGACAAGCCGGTGTGGATGCGTGTCTCCGCGACGGACTGGGTGCCGAACGGATGGGATATCGACGGCACGATCGCGCTGTCGCATGAATTGAAGGCGCGGGGCAGTGCGGCGGTGCATGTGAGCACGGGAGGTGTGTCGCCGCAGCAGGCCATCAAGCTTGGCCCAGGCTATCAGGTGCCATACGCGCAACGCGTCAAGGCGGAAGTGGGGCTGCCGACGCTGGCAGTGGGTCTGATCACCGAAGCGGAGCAGGCCGAATCGATCATCGCGAACAATGAAGCCGATGTGATTTCGATTGCCCGCGCCATGCTCTACGATCCGCGCTGGCCGTGGCATGCGGCAGCCAGGCTCGGGGCGAGTGTCGATGCGCCAAAGCAGTACTGGCGCTCGCAGCCGCGCGGGCTTGAGCACTTGTTCCGGGATGCGTATTCCGCCCAGCGCTGAGCTGGGCGGCGGGGTCAAGACGGGAGGCAGGGCGGCGGGAGGCAAGGCCGGCCCTGTCTCCCGTATCGCGTGTGATGAGACGAGTCAGGGACTTCAGGTGCCTCAGGGACGCGTCTTGCGCAGGATCACGTAGAGCTCGTCCTTGAGTCGCAGCTTCTCCTTCTTCAGCCTCTCGATCTCCAGGGACGTGGCCGGGTCCAGCCCGGATTCCATGTTTCTGATCTTCCGGTCCAGGTCGTTGTGCATGTCGAACAACCTGGCGAAGTGGGCGTCATGCACCTTGAGCATGGAAATCTGCTCGCGATATTCCGGAAACATCGTTAACTCTCCTGCAGTGGATCAAACGGTTGGAATCGTCATTTGCAGATTCTAGAGACATGGCGATACGGCCATTTTGACATCGGTCACATCGGTCTCAGCAGGCTGCCACGTTGCGCTTGCACATTTTCTTCTTGACGTCCGCCTGTGCCGGAAGCGGTCGCTCAAATGCCACGATCTGCGGCGCCGCAGCATCGAAAAGTGCCGGAAACGAAGGGATTACCATGATTGTCGCGCCCTGGTGATGGCGCGACCATGGCCGCAATAGATTGCGTTGGGCAGTAGAGACGGGCTCCCCCCATAAGCAAGCCCGCCTTCACAGAAGTAGTCGAAGAACGAACTCTGGGAGACATCCATGCAAGTCTATGACGGCCTTGTCTTCGGTTGCGCCATGGTCCTGATCTGCATGTACGCCTATCTGGGCGTGCAGTCGCAGAGCCTTGCGCTGAAGTACGTGTCGCCGGCCATCGTCGGTGTGCTGACGGTCGTCTACGCCCTGTTGCCAATGCGCATGATTGGCTGACGGCCGCGCGCTGGCGACAGTGATCCCCGCCCAGTGCGTTTTCGGGCGGGGGTGTGGCTTTTGTGTGTTGACGAAAGCGCGTCAGCGCAGCGAAAGCCAGATCGCTTTCGGTTCCGTGAAGTTCTCGATGGCGGCGTCACCGTGCTCGCGGCCCAGGCCCGAGTCGCCACCGCCGCCCCACGGCAGGCGCACGTCGGTGTAGCCATAGGTGTTGATCCACACCGTGCCCGCCCGCAACTCGCCGGCCACCTTGTGCACGCGGCCGATGTCGGCGCTCCACACGCCCGCTGCCAGGCTGAAAGCCGTACCGTTGGCGATGCGGACCGCATCGGCTTCATCCTCGAACGGAATCACGCTGGCTACCGGGCCGAAAATCTCTTCCTGCGAGATCCGCATCTCATGCGCGACGTTGGCGAACACCGTTGGCTCCACGAAGAAGCCACGTTCGCCGATGCGCGCGCCGCCAGCCACCGCGCTGGCACCTTCGCGCTTGCCGATTTCCACGTAGTCGAGCACCGTTTTCATCTGCGCGGCGGAAACCACCGGGCCCATCGTCGTATCGGGGGCGGCCGGGTCGCCCACGCGGATCGCACGTGCCCGTGCGGCCAGCCGTTCCACCACTTCGTCATAGATTTGCCGCTGCGCGAGGATGCGCGATCCGGCCGAGCAAACCTGGCCGGAATTGAAAAAGATGCCGGACGCCGCGGCGCGCGTGGCGGCGTCGAGATTGGCGTCCGCGAAGATCACGTTGGCGGACTTGCCGCCGAGCTCCAGCGTCACGCGCTTGAAGTTGCCAGCCGCGCCTTGCATGATCCCGCGCCCGACGGCGGGCGATCCGGTGAACGTGACCTTGTCGATGCCGGGATGCGCAACCAGCGCGTTGCCGACGACACTGCCCTTGCCGGTGACAACGTTGAACACGCCCGGTGGCACCCCGGCTTCCAGCGCCAGTTCGGCCACGCGTAGCGCAGTCAGCGGCGTGATCTCGGCCGGCTTGACGATCAGCGTGCAGCCGCACGCCAGCGCCGGCGCGATCTTCCACATCCCGATCATCAGCGGAAAATTCCACGGGATGATCGCGGCGACCACGCCAACCGGTTCGCGCACCGTATAGGTCAACGCATCCGGGCGCGC
>JAFAJB010000129.1 GCA_019236395.1 Cupriavidus sp. | reverse complement strand
ATGACAAGCTTCTGCTGATTCTCGGGGAACAACGAACCGTCGATGAAATCCATGTCTCACTCCTTGAAGGATTGGAAGAGTTGTTTCAGGCCAGTGCCGATTGAGGTTTGCGTGCAGCCACTTCGCGTTCGCCAATGCCGAACGGCTTGTCACCGATGATGCCGGCGCGTTCCATCTTGCGATGGCACGGCTGGTAGTCCATCACGGCGTAGTGCTGGGTGCTGCGGTTGTCCCAGATCGCCATGCTGTTGGGACGCCAGCGCCAGCGCACCTGATACTCGGGAATGAAGGCCTGGGTGACCAGGTAACGCAGCAGGTCGCCCGCGCCCGGATTCGCGTCCTGGCCGAAACGCACATTCGCCGCCGTGTGGAAGTTGCTGAAGTGCGTGGTGAAAGCGTTGACGAACAGCACCTTCTCGCCGGTCTCGGGGTGCACGCGCACCACCGGATGCTCGGCGTCCGGGTACTGCGCCTTCAGTGCGAGCCGTTTCTCGATTGGCAACGCTGCGCCGAAGCTCGCTTCGATGCTGTGGCGTGCGCGCAGCGTGGCAATCTGCTGCTTCACGTGCTCGGGCAGGTTTTCATAGGCCAGCACCATGTTGGCCCACGTGGTGTCGCCGCCCACAGACGGGCTCTCGACGCAGCGCAGCACGCATCCCATCGGAGGCGCCTCGCGCCAGGTTGCATCTGTGTGCCACGCGTTCTCGTAGCGGTCCACCGGCTGGTCCGGCCGCTTGTAGATCTGAACCAGACCGGGGTGCTCGGGATGGCTGCCGGCCACAGGGTGATCTTCGAGGCTGCCGAAGCGTTCGGCAAACGCGACATGCTCGGCGCGGGAAATGTCCTGGTCGCGCAGGAACAGTACCTTGTGCCGAAGGAGCGCCGCCCGAATCTCGTCGAACAGCCCGTCATCATGAATCGCATCGGCCAGGTTCACGCCGACCAGTTCGGCGCCGATGCTGGCGGTGAGTTGTTCCACGCGCATCATTCGGCCCTCCTGCTGGTGCCAACTGAAATCTTGTTGCCTGTCATGTTCTGTCTCCTGTGGTTCTGGTTTTTGCAAATCAACGCATCAACGCTGTTCGCGTTGGAACCAAGTTAGCGGCTGCGCGCGGGCCGACCTTTTCATTGCGCGACAAACTCGTTTCGTTTGACGCCAGCAAATGGCTCGCGGTCGGATCGCCTTGATCGAGATCAAATGGCGAGTGCCGCCCCAACACCATCCTTGCCAGAAAGTCGAAAGACAAAATACGAAAGACAAAAGGGAGACGGTCCATGGAAGCGCAGATACGTGCCGCGGCATTGGAGAACTACTTCGACATCGCGCGACAGTTGAAGCTGGAGACCCTGCCGATCCTGCAAACGGCCGGCGTCACGCGGGCCATGTTCCTGGACCCGGACCAGCGCATTCCCGCGAACTCGGCGATGGCAATGCTGGACGAGGCGGCGCGTGTGAGCCAGTGCCAGACATTCAGTCTGCGCATGGCCGAGACACGACGGCTCGCCGACCTGGGCGCCATCGGGCTGATGCTGGCACATCAGGCCAGTCTGCGCGATGCGCTGGATACACTGGTCCGCTACCGCCGCCTGATGAACGAATCGCTGGCGATGCTGGTTGAAGAGGTGGGCAGGACGGTCATCGTGCGCGCCGAGGTGGTGCTCGATAAGTCACCCGCTTCGCGCCAGGCCAACGAGCTTGCGATCGGCACGCTGCATCAGGTCTGCAAGCTGATCCTCGGCGAGCGTTGGCAGCCACTCAGCGTCAACTTCACGCATGGCGCGCCGAATGACCTCGGCGTGCACCGGAAGATCTTCCGCTGTCCGCTGAAATTCCACAGCGACTTCAATGGCATCGTCTTCACAGCCTCTGATCTCGACCGCCGGAGCCCGGACGCCGACCCGATGATGGCCGAGTACGCGCGTCGCTTTCTGGAGCAACGACTGCCGGAAGCCAGCAGGGCGTCGGCGGTGCTGGAGGTCCGCCAGGCGATCTACCTGCTCCTGCCGATGGGGTGCGCTTCGATCGAGCGGGTTGCACTGAAGCTGGAGGTCAACGTGCGCACGCTGCAGCGGCGACTGAAAGCCGCAGGCCTGGTGTACTCGGACCTGGTGAATGAGGTTCGGTGCGAACTGGTGACGCGATATCTCGCCAACCCGCACTTCCCGCTGGCGCATACGGCGGCATTGCTCGGCTATTCCATGCCAAGCTCGTTTACTCGCTGGTTCTCGGCCTGCTTTGGTGTCTCACCCTCGCATTGGCGCGAGCGCGCGACGGCCGGCGCAATCGGGTAGCCGGCGCACCCTCGAAGCGCGACGAGTCCGCTACCTTCCATCTGTTGTTGCAGCGTCGAGGATCGCACTTCACGAACTCCGCGTGAGGGATCAATGAAGTAGCAGCCATCAGAGGCGGCCGCTTCGCGGCCCTCCAGGCCGCCCCATCGCGCCCGCTTGCCGATGGCGAGCCCCTCCTCTGCGCCCGTGCCAGCACCGGTGATTGCGCATCGCCATAGGTGTTAATCCTCCCCCTCATCCACCACATTGCGGACGCCTCCCACCCATTAGGAAGGGGGTTTCGTTTCACGCCGAACGCTCTAATGCAACGCAGCCGCCCTCCATCCCTGCCATGCATCGGAGAAGCGGTTGCCGCCCGTAGCGCACCTCCGCCACGAGGCTGATCACAGCACAAGACCAATATGGAGAAGACAGAGCATGAGGAAGCAGGTTTTCGCGCTGGCAGCGCTGGCTACGGCTAGCGCCACTGCGCACGCGCAATCAAGCGTCACGCTGTACGGGGTCATCGACGGGTCCATCGAGTACGTCAATCGCGTGGCGGCGTCGCCCGCCACATCCTCGCCAAATTGACACAAATCTCCTCCGTCTGCAGACTACGTGCCGGAACGCGAAAACTGAGCCGGTTGCGCTCTATGGGATGGTGGATGTGACCATCGCGCCGCCATCGTCGAACCCGGACATTTGGTTGCTTGCCTCAGAGGCGGGCGAGGAGCGATCAAAATCCTTACTGCCAAGCAGTCTTCGCAGCTAGCCCTCGGCGGACTGGTGTACTACCTGTGCGCGCGCGTTGGCATGCTGCTGTTTTCACTGCAACCGAGCAATATCACCCTGCTCTGGCTGGCCTCGGGGATCGGCTTGGTATTGGTGCTCCGCGTTGGCGCTTTGGCGTTGCCGGTGATTTTTCTTGCCAGCCTGCTGGCCAATTTTCCAGGGATGAGGCATGAGGGCGCGCTCGGGCAGTCCTGGCACGTATTGATTGCCGCAGCCGCCGACACCTTGAGCGCCTTTCTCGCGGCGCGCTTTTTGAACTGGCAGCTACCCCATGGCCTGCAGCGCGCGAGTGACCTGGCGCGCTTCAGCTTTTATGTGTGCGTCTTGCCTACCGCGATCAGTGACATGCTGATTGTCCTCAACCTGGCGTGGGGCGGCTATATCCGATCGGCCGAGATGGCGGATTTGCTGCGCGATTTGATTCTGGCCGACAGTCTGGGGATATTGCTGATCTATCCCTTGTACCAGGCTTGGCCGGCTCAGCTTCCGCATGGTCGTGAGTGGGGTTGGGTGCTGGCAGCCCTGCTGTTTTGCACGGTGCTTCTGGCGTTGGACATCTTTGGCGTCAGCGGCTGGTTCTATTTCATCCTGCCGGGCCTGTTGCTCCTGGTCTTCAGGGTGCAGCCGGGTGGCGTCTACCTTGCATTGCTGCTGATCGTGGGGGCGATTGTGGCGCTGAGCGCCGGAAATCGTGGGCCCTTCGGTGGCTTCAGCCCGGAGGAAGCGCACTTCAGGTTGCTGGGTTTTGTCTTTACCACCACCTTTGTCAGCCTCGGTCTGGCCTTGAAATACCATCAGTTGCTGGAGGCCCAGGCGTCTGCGGAGCACTGGTATCGCCAGGCCCTGCACGATCCATTGACGGGCCTGCTCAACCGTCGCGGCTTTACTCCGTTGCTGGCCAGCGAGCATCAACGAGTCAAGCGCAGTCTGCGCCCGAGTGTGCTGGCGCTGATTGATGTGGACCATTTCAAGAAGCTCAACGACCGCTATGGTCATGCCGAAGGCGACAATGTGCTGCAAGCGCTGGCGCAGGTCTTGAAAACGCAGTTGCGCGATATCGATAGCCCGGCGCGGGTTGGCGGTGAGGAGTTCGCCGTCCTGTTCCCTGAATCCAATTCCGCGCAAGTGGCAGAAGCGCTGGAACGCGTCCGGCAGCACCTGGCGACGCATCCGCTGCGGCTGGGCGGCGAAGCTGTCACGGTGACATTCAGTGCTGGCTACGTGGAGTTCGCTGGTGGAATCGAGGGCATTGAGCAGTTGTTCGAGGCGGCTGATCGCGGCCTGTACGCCGCCAAGGCCGGTGGCCGCAACCGCAGCGTGGCGGCTACCTAAAGTAGAAACGGATACCCGGTGAATGATCCGCGACGCTTCAATCGCTCGTCCACCAAGGCTGAAGTCTCTCGTTAGCGCGCAAGCGTCATGTGCCCATCCGTCGTCTCGCCGGGCGACTGCCCCACGCCGATAGCAGCCGGCGCACTGTCGCTCGGGCGAATGGCCTCATTGGGTCGGAAGCGGAGATCCATAGGAATGGCGGCTGCCCCGGGCCGGCGCCTTCTATTGTTCTCGTGGGCGGCACATCTCCCCGCCGGGACTATGTGGCTCCAGCGATCGCGTTGGGACATGCGTACGAGCTCCGGCCCCTTCAAATTCAACAATAACCGCGGTGGGGCTCGCTACGCGGGTGATGGTCACGCGCGCGCCTCGAAATGTCCATGTAGTTTCAATCTGATAGGGGCTATTTCGATATGCTTTGCGCCGTTGCTTGCTGTTCATATCCGGAATCGTGCTACCGCCTGGTGCCCTGCGTTCGTTGGCCTCACCTTCACAATGTTGGGAGAAATGTAGATCTTGCATGCCCTGTCGCCGCATGGTGCTTGCAGTGATTGGCTATCTTCGTCCTCCGCGCCCAAGGGCGTTAGATCAAGGCTGGTCATGAGTTTGGTCCTGATTTACGTACAAGGTGACGTTGTCTGAGAGCGAATCGGCGGCCTAATGTTCCACCTCTTTGATCTTGCGCGGGTCATGGCCGAGTCGCGCGACATCGAGGAGATGCTCGCGCTGACCTATCGGCTCTGCGACGAA
>JAFAJB010000001.1 GCA_019236395.1 Cupriavidus sp. | reverse complement strand
CCTCGTCGGCGCCGAAGTGCTGTTGCGCTGGACCCACCCCGAGCTGGGCGAGATATCGCCGGCCGAGTTCGTGCCAATCGCCGAAGAAAGCGGCGTGATTGGCCAGATCGGCGAGTGGGTCTTGAGAACTGCTGTCAGACAGGCCAGCAGTTGGGTTCGACAGGGATTGCCGAAAATGACCATTGCCGTGAATCTATCCGCAGTGCAGTTCCGCCAGTCCAATTTCCCTACGCTGGTTGAGCGAATCCTGAAGGAGGAGGGCCTGCCGCCGGCGTATCTGGATCTGGAACTGACAGAGGGCACCGCGATGCATGATCCGGCGGGCGCCATTGCCATCATGAACCGGCTGCGTGAAATCGGCATCAGCCTGTCCATTGACGATTTCGGTACTGGATACTCGTCGCTCAGTTACCTTAAGAAGTTCAGGCTCAGCAAGCTCAAAATCGACAGAGCCTTCGTTCGCGACCTGTCTTCCAATGTCGAAGACCGCGCCATCGTGAGTGCTGTGACCCACATGGCCAGAAGTCTCGGCCTGAGGACCGTGGCAGAGGGTGTGGAAACCGCCGAACAGCTTGTAGTCCTTGCACATTGCGGTTGCGACGAACTGCAAGGCTACTTTGTCAGCAGGCCCGTGACTGCCGGCGAGTTCGAGAAGTGGGTTGGCGAGCGGTGTGCCCGATCCGGCGATTGGATGGCATTACCAGAGATGGCCGGTAACGCCCGAGTATTGACGCCGAAGTGAGAAATGCAAGCATTCGTATTGTCACGCTATCCATCTTGGCGCAATCGGTGGCAGCCAAGAGTCACCACAATCACCACGTTATATGTTGCGGAGTAATGTGCTGTGCAGAGGATGAAGTTAGATTTTAAGGACGAGGCCGGGCGGGGCGTCAGTATCTCACTGCCAGCGACTATCCAGAATGTTGGCGCGAATGCGCAGGAGCGACGGCTACTGCTCCTGTCGATAGCGAAGCAAGCAATCGAACAGCGCGCATGCGTCTTCTACGTAAGTGAGAATTACGATGAAAGTGTCTGGGCGCGGATCTTCTCCATTGCCGCGCGCGCTGGGCGTGCCAAGCATTGCTTTGCTGCGGAGTTACCTGACGTCACGCCCATTTTGCCGGCTGAAGTGCTAGCCTGCGAAGGCATACTCTGGCACCCTACTCGTTGGGTTCCGGGATCCGACAAAGCGCTTTACGCTTTCCTGACCTCCCTGGCACTGGCGCTTGAGGG
Organism: Cupriavidus sp.; assembly: GCA_019236395.1. GTDB lineage: Bacteria > Pseudomonadota > Gammaproteobacteria > Burkholderiales > Burkholderiaceae > Cupriavidus. The sequence goes on along the minus strand of JAFAJB010000001.1, from coordinate 5,425 downwards.
AAAGAAGGCGTGCCAGCAAGTGGTAGTCATCCTTGACGGTTGCGCAAGTCGAGCAGGTAGCCTCCCCGAGCTCCTTGTGAGCTTGGCCGGGCAACAGAACGGCGATTCTACGTTCATATTTAGTGAGCAAGATGCAAGGACGCTGCACCCTATTGTCAGCGGTGTTTCAGACTGCAGCATTTTCATGCAGGTTGTTGGATGGGGCTCCGAATGGGCCGTAGCGGAGCAGCTCGGTTGGAGTCCGTTGACGTCGACGCCGCTGCCGACACTGAAGCAGGATGAAGCAATCATTCGCCGCCAGGTAGCCGGCGGCGGTCAGCATTTCGAACGCATATCCATCTCGCCGGCGCGTTTTCATCTGGTGAAGAATCTGCGCCCGGCAAACCATAGTGCAGTGGCTTGAGGTACACGCAATACACGCTCAGACGACAGAATCGGGAGAATCCGCGGTCTGAGAAACAGACCTTGCCGCGCGAGCCGGCGGCTTCCGCCGACACTTCCCAGTGGCCGCTTTCGCGCGCAAGCCGTTCGACTCCGCGGTGCCGGCGACTCAAACTGGCCGAACGCGGACGGCGGCGCGTCGTGAAACCGCGACAGTCTCAGATCGGCCACCCGTTGCCGTCGTCCGATCCCGCGCGACCGCTGCGTCGGCTTCCAAGGGGATGCCGGCCATTCAGCATGGCTTTTGGGCTGGTCGGGCGTTTCAGGCGATCCGCAGCCCCCTGCTGTTAGTGGCCATGACTCCAAAACTCTATCTGGCGGGAAGCCCGGCCGAGAGCGCCAGCGTAGGGATTATTTTCCTCACGCGCCCGCAGCTTTGCTTTCGGGACCACGTCCTCCCCAGATGTCCCGAAATGGCAAATCCGAGTCACGGATTGCTAACTGCTTCGCCTTCATTACCCGCTAACTTGCACGAGTGCGGAAAGTCCTGTTGGTGGATTGCCAGTCTGGCGCGGGTACCCCGCCCGCCGACAAACTCAAGAAGCGGGAAAGCTCAGTTCACCTTTCCAGGTCGCACCGCTCATTCGGATTTCTTCAAACTGCCTCTGGAGGCATAGCCCAAAATGCATAGCGCTTCGCATCGCCGGATGTTTCACATCGCCCGTATCTGTTTGGCCGCTGGCATCGCTGCTTCGGGAGTTCACTGCGCACTAGCGCAGGACCTGAAGCCAGTTACTGTTGAAAACTACGCGCGTGCGGAGACGGATCACTACTTCGCCGCCAAGGTAAAACTGGGTGCGCTTGGAAAGTTCGTGCATCGCCGCGAACCGACTCGCGTGGAGGAACAAAACGTCGTCCGCATGAACCGGGACACCCTTATGTCGCTCGCGGTGTTCGACCTTGATGCAGGACCTGTCACCATTACGCTTCCTGACCCGGGTGGGCGACTGATGTCAATGCAAGTCGTTAATGAGGACCACTACACACCGCTTCAGACGTATGCGCCCGGACAGCAAGTCTTGACTCGCGATAACGTCGGCACCCGGTATGTCATGGTGGGAGTCCGTACGCTGATCGATCCACAAGACCCAAAGGATGTTGCGCAAGCTCACGTGTTGCAGGATGCGCTCAAGGTGCACCAGGAGCACAGTGGAACCTTCGACGTTCCGAACTGGGACCAGAAGAGTTTGACGGAAGTCCGCAATTCACTGCTCGCACTTGCCAGCACGGTCCCCGACACGAGACGCATGTTTGGTGCCAAGAGCGAGGTCGATCCAATCAGGCATTTGCTTGGAACGGCGATGGGCTGGGGAGGATCTCCAGAGAAGGATGCCCTCTACCTCAATGTCACGCCTGGCAGGAATGACGGCACAACAACCTACCGGTTGAGAGTCAAGGATGTGCCGGTCGATGGGTTCTGGTCCATCACGGTGTACAACGACAAGGGCTACTTTGAACCCAACAAAGTGGGCGCCTATTCGCTCAACAACATCACAGCACGCAAGAGTGCGGATGGAGCCATCAACATTCAGTTTGGAGGTTGCGACGGCAAGCTTCCGAATTGCCTTCCGACGATGAAGGGTTGGAACTACATGGTCAGGCTCTACCGTCCTCGCGCCGAGATTCTCAATGGAAAGTGGAGCTTTCCTGGGGCAGAACCCGTCCAGTGACTCTGATTGCCTTATCAAGTTGTAACCGCTCACATCTTGCGGAGGCAAATAATGAGCCTATCGGGATGCGCGACGGCAAGCTAACTGGCTAACAAGCCTGAGTAAAGCCGTCAACCCGTTTCCGAGTGCGGAGCCGACGGATGATCTGTTGTCTGTAGGCCCCGATGGTCGCCTTCGAATGGGTGAGAAGGAGCGACTATCCGCAGTTTCGGAACGTGGCATTTCGATGGCTGCAATCGTCGCTCCAGCGCTGGGCCGAATATGAATCCCGGCCCAGCGTCCGACGCATTTCTCCAGTTCGGTAAGACTAGAATCGATGCCGCATCCCGGCACCAAATGTTTCGGCATACGATTGACCGGTCACTCGGTCATAGAAATAAGCAGCATACAAATCGGTCCGCTTGGACAGGTTGTAGTCATAGGCAATGGCCGCCGTATGCCGACCCATCGCAGCCGAATCATTGCGCGTATTGCCATAGGCGTAGGAAGCAAGGACGTTGCCGGCCCCCAACGGGACTGAAGCTCCGACCTGCCCATTGGCGTGGCGGATATCGCCTTGTGCGCCGTTGACTGCGGTGCGAATGTACTGGCCCTGACCAAAGACCTTGACCATGCCCAGGTCATAGCTTAGGCCGAACTGGGCCGCTGTCTGCTTGTCGAAGCCGGACAATGCAGCGGCTGGAGTGGTGACGTCGCCGGGGGCGATGTTGAATTTGACCTGCTGGAACGCCGCCGTTGCGGCAAACGCCCCACTGAAGTAGGTCACATTGCCGCCCCACTTGTTCTGTCCGGTGCTCCCCGGTTGCTCGCCAAACGCATAGATCAGGTTCACGGTCAGGCCGTTGAAATTCGGCGATGAGTACACGACGGAGTTCGACCAGCCCGAATCGCCAATGATGCCCGGGTCGAATACGCGTCCGTCCGTGGCCGTCTTGTACGTTTGGAAAATCGAGGGGCCGAAGTTGTACGAATCCACCAGCGGATTGAACAGGATGGTTGAAATAAAGTAGGGCGTTGTGTTTCGTCCGAGCCTGACTGTGCCGTACCTGGATGATTGCAGTCCCACGTAGGCACTGCGCGTCAGGAATCCGTCGGTATCGGATCGGCCGAAGCGGCCCGTGTCGACGCGATAGAAGCCATTCAGGTCGAAGATCGCCTTCAGGTCGTTGCCCAGATCCTCGGATCCGCGCATGCCCCAATAGGACGTCTGCATGCCGCCAGATCCCAGGATCGCGGCGCGGTCGCCGCCGGAGGCTCTCGTGGAGCCAACGAAGGCATCCACCTGGCCATAGAGCGTGACGCTTGATTGCGCCAGCGCTGGTTGGATCAACCCTACCGCTAGCGCTGTGGCTGCAAGGGATCGGTTCAATTGATGCATGGTCTCCTCCTTCTTCCTTTATGGGATTTGATTAACTAGCTGAGAGTTCTTTGAGTGATCAACCCGAAAACACGAAACGTCGTGTAGCGAGTTGCCCGCGATAGGCGGCCATGTCGACAATCGGGCGTTGGGCCACGCCGGCATCCATGGCTGCCTGGGCCACGGCAGGCGCGAGATGGGTGATGAGTCGAGGATCGAATGGCTTCGGGATCAGATATTCGGGGCCGAAGTCGAACGATTGACCGGGATAGGCATTGGCGACCTCCTGCCCAGGCGCTTCCTCCGCCAACGTGGCCAGGGCGTGCACGCATGCCAGCTTCATCGATTCGGTAATCGTCGTGGCGCCGACATCAAGCGCGCCACGGAAGATGAACGGGAAGCACAGCACGTTGTTCACCTGGTTGCGATAGTCCGAACGGCCGGTCGCAATGACGCAATCGGGGCGCACCTTGCGTGCTTCCTCGGGGCGAATTTCTGGCTCGGGATTGGCAAGTGCGAGAATCAACGGGCGTTCACGCATGCCACGAAGCATGTCGGGTTTGAGCACGCCAGCACTTGAGCAACCCACGCAGCCAGCGCCGATTGTCAGCCTGATCGGATTGCGCGAACTGGAACGGTTCGTGCATTTTGGATTGGTCGGGCGCATGGATTTGCCGCCTGCGACAAGGATGGAACGGTCGTTGGCCGCGCGATCCGAAGTGGAGCGCATTGCCGACCTGCTGGAGCAGCAACCTGCCGGAATGCAGATTGGTATCGTCAACGAAAGCATGCCGAATGCCACGTTTCAGATCTTCGAGCGACCGACGGGGTCGTATGTGGCAATCAGCCCGTTTCGTTTCGGCGAGTTTCCCAATATTTCCGGAGGCATAGCGTCCGTGACGGCAGCGCCAGAAGCTGTCGCCCTTTACACGAACATGGTTGAGGCGTTGTGGCAGCGATCCTACAAGGGCCTCGACGGCGCCAATCTATTGCGGCGAATGTTGCAACAAGTTTGATTTGGTTATTTTTGAGAGAGACACATGGACTTCAAAACCATCACCACCGAGTTTGCGCAGAGCGTTCCTGGAACAGACGCCTTCCTGAAGGTCAAGCAGCAATCGCTTGCGCTAATGAAGAGCGACCCCAGCAATGCATCCGCCTACTTCCTGATCTACGGATTCGCGCGCTCCTACGTGATTCTGCATGACGATGAAGGTATTACGACCGAAGTCGCAAGCGCCGCCCAAACTCAGTTGCTCAACTACATGCAGACGATTGGGCCGGCCCTGGGCAATGGCCAGGCTCTGTTGACAGCCATGAATCAGATCGTGCTTGACTACGATGGGCGGCGCCAGCTTTTCTAAGCGGGGCGCAGTTCAATAGACGACCGCTTCTGTCCCTGATGCGGTCGTCCGTCGCACAAGCTCACACGGGCTGCTAATGGCCGGTCTTGGCCCTCGGTCTACATGGGCAGGGGCTTGCCGGAATCAACCGGTCGAAGCAACGGTTTGATGGAATCGTTCAGCCAGTGCATAAACTTCCCCCGGCTTTCAGAGTCTTCAGGTTCCGGATACTGACGCCCGTATTCGATGCATCGGCGCGCGGTGATTGCATACCCGGCAGTCAGTGAAGACCAGACTGCAGAATTTCTGAAAACATTCGCCCGGTCCCCGCTGCAACGTTCACCGCTTTCACAGCAACAGCCGATGGTGCTTTGGTTCGCCGACCGTAGCTGTCATGTCCACATTTTGTGGACACACCGTGCGAAATTCTGCGCTTGGGACCGAGATGGCCGGAAAGTAGACTGCGATCATTTCATCACAAATGTTGCCGATATGATCCTCATAGCCCTCAACGCCGATGTGCTTGTCACCATGGACGCCCAGCGGCGCGAGATTCCCGGTGGAGCGATCGTGGCCGACGGCCCGGCCGTGCAGTGGGTTGGGGCTACTGCCGA
>JAFAJB010000257.1 GCA_019236395.1 Cupriavidus sp. | reverse complement strand
CGACCAATGCCTTCATGGCGAAGGCGCGGGCCACGCCAGAGCTGACCGGTATCTTCAGCAACTACCAGGTGAATGTGCCGCAGCTCGACGTCAAGCTGGACCGCACCAAGGCCAAGCAGCTCGGCGTGCCCGTGACCGAGGTGTTCGACACGCTGCAGACCTACCTCGGCTCGGCGTACGTCAACGACTTCAACAAGTTCGGCCGTACGTACCAGGTCAAGGTGCAGGCCGATGCGCAGTTCCGCCAGCATGCGGAGGACATCCTGCAACTGAAGACGCGCAGCGCGAACGGTGACATGGTGCCGCTGTCGTCGCTGGTGCAGGTCAAGCAGAGCTTCGGGCCAGACAGCGTGAGCCGCTACAACGGCTTCACGGCTGCCGACATGAACGGTGGTCCGGCCCCGGGCTTCTCGTCGGGCCAGGCGCAGGCTGCGGCCGAGCGGATTGCCGCCGAGACTCTGCCCAAGGGCATCTCCTTTGAATGGACCGAGCTGACCTATCAGGACATCCTGGCTGGCAACGCGGGCGTGTGGATCTTCCCGCTGTGTGTGCTGCTGGTGTTCCTGGTACTGGCCGCCCAGTACGAAAGCCTGACGCTGCCGCTGGCGGTGATCCTGATCGTGCCGTTGAGCCTGCTGGCTGCCATGACCGGCGTCTGGCTCACGCGTGGCGATAACAACATCTTCACGCAGATCGGCTTCATCGTGCTGGTGGGGCTATCCGCGAAGAACGCGATCCTGATCGTGGAGTTCGCGCGGGAGCTCGAGCACCATGGCCGCACCGTGGTGCAGGCCGCGATCGAGGCCAGCCGCCTGCGTCTGCGCCCGATCCTGATGACGTCGTTCGCATTCATCATGGGCGTGGTGCCGCTGGTGGTCTCCACGGGCGCCGGTGCGGAAATGCGCCATGCGATGGGCGTGGCCGTGTTCGCAGGGATGCTGGGCGTGACGTTCTTCGGCCTGTTCCTGACGCCGGTCTTCTACGTGGCGCTGCGTCTGCTGGCCACGCGCGGTCAGCGGCGCCAGGCGGATGCACACGTGGCCGACCACGCCGCCGAGCATCGCGCATCGGCCTCGCAAGCCGTGCCGACCGCCGATTAAGGACAAACAACATGAACAACGCAATGAAGCAATACCTGCCGAAGCTTGGTGCGCTGGCCGCCGCGCTGGTGCTGGCGGGCTGCTCGCTGGCGCCAACCTACAAGGTGCCCGAGTCGGCCTCCGCATCGACGTTCAAGGAAGCCGAGGCCGCCGCTGCCGAAGGCGCGCAGTGGAAGACCGCCACGCCGGCGGAGGGCCAGCAGCGCGGCGAATGGTGGAGGGTCTTCGGCGATGCCGATCTTGACAGGCTGATCGAATCGGCCAACGCGTACAACCAGGACCTGGCCGCCGCGGCGGCTCGCCTCAAACAGGCACGTGCCTTTACTGGTGCGACCGAGGCGGACCTGTATCCCCAGTTGACCGCAGGCTTCAGTCCGACGCGTGCGCAGCTCTCGGCCGCCTCGCAAGGCTTGCCCGATGGCACGCGGATCCCACCGCAGACCGTGTACCAGGCGCGCCTGATTGCCAACTATGAGCTTGACCTCTTCGGCCGCGTAGCCAACAGCGTCAATGCAGCGCGCGCCGACGAGCAGGGCGCCGAGGACCTGTATCGCTCGGTGCTGCTTGCGCTGCAGGCGGATACCGCGCAGGCGTACTTCGCGCTACGCACGCTCGACAGCGACCGCGACCTGCTGCTGGCGACGATCAAGCTTCGTGAGGATTCGCTGACGCTGCTGCGCAAGCGCTACGAAGCTGGGGAGACCACCGACCTGGACCCCGCCCGTGCCGAATCGGAACTTGGCACCGCGCGTGCGGACCTGGCCGCTACCGAGCGCCGTCGCGCCAACCAGGAGCACGCGCTTGCGGTACTGACTGGCGTGTCGCCATCCCAGTTCGGACTGGCAGCAAAGCCGCTGGACGCGCCGCCGGTGGCCATCCCCCCAGGCCTGCCTTCCGAGTTGCTGGAACGCCGTCCCGATATCGCCGCCGCCGAACGCCAGATGGCTGCAGCCAACTCACGCATCGGCGTGGCCAAGGCGGCGTTCTTCCCGCGGATATCGCTGACCGCGGTGTTCGGATTCGAGTCGTCGGATATCTCGAACCTGTTCAAGTGGTCGTCGCGCGCGTGGTTGCTCGGGCCGCTGGTGGGTTCCACTGTCGCGCAGACCGTGTTCGACGGTGGCCGCAACAGCTCCAATCTGGCCGGTGCGCGCGCCGCGCATGAGGAAAGCGTGGCGCGCTACCGTCAGACGGTGCTGGTGGCGTTCCGGGAGGTCGAGGACAGTCTGGCCGATGTGCGCTGGCTGAGCCAGCAGGGGACCGCACTCGATAGCGCTCTGGCTGGCGCCAAGCGTGCCCAGCGCACGTCGCGCAGCCGTTATGACGCTGGTGCGGTCGACTATCTGACCGTGATCGACGCCGATCGCACGGTGCTGCAGTCGCAACGCGATGCCAATGCCGTGGCGGGCCTTCGGGCGGCCGCAACGGTGTCGCTCGTGCGCAGCCTTGGCGGTGGCTGGGGGCCGTTGCCAGAGCCTGTGGCGAAGAACTGAGATTGCTGGTGCCCCGTTGTTTTTCTCCCCTCTCCCGCCGTGCGGGAGAGGGGAGTCGCATGCCGTTTAGCGAGTAACAATTCGCGGCAATTTCACGCTGGCGTGGCGTTTCCAGAGCACTACACTGAAAACGTCGCGCCAGTTTTTGGTTTGGAGGGCCGATATGCGTTCGCATCTGCTCGCAACCGCTGCTGCAATCGTTCTCGGGATGACGCTGCCACCGCATGCCCACGCACAGCCCAGCACCACCGGTTCCATCACCGTAGGCGGCTCGGCCCGTGTCGAAGGGCCGGCCACCATCATCGGCACGCTCAGGGTCGATGGCAATGTCTTCGCCAACGGCCCGCTGACGGCCGACTGGTTTGCGTCGCCCGGAGGATACGGGCGCTCGCCGGAGGCAGGGCGACTCAAGGTGTTCCATGGCCCGTTGACGGTGCAGGGCACGATGGTGGTGCGTGGTGATCTTTACGTCGACGGGCCGCTGACCGTGAACGGCGTGCTGGAGGCTGCGGGCCATATCAGCGCCAGCGGGCCGATGGTCGAGCGGGAGGGCGGACGCTAGCACTGGCGCGCGGATGACCGCACAATGGCGACTTCAACATTTCATCGATTTCGCCATGGCTCACTCAGGCTCACCACTGGGACTCAAGGGTATCGCGCTGTTCGAGGCCGCCAAGGGGGCGCTCGTCATCCTGGCCGGCGTCGGCCTGATGGAGCTGCTGCACCGTGATGCACAGGCCCTGGCCGAAGCGATCATCACCCGCATTCACGTCAATCCGGCCAGCCATTATCCAACCATCTTCCTTTCCTTGCTGGCGAATCCCACCGACGGCCGCCTCTGGGCCATCGGCGGGTCTGCCGCCGTGTATGCACTGATGCGCTTTGCCGAAGCCTATGGCCTTTGGCGGGGCCTGGCCTGGGGCAACTGGATCGGCGTCTGGTCCGGCGGCATCTACATCCCCGTCGAGATCTACGAGGCGGTGCGACATCCGACCTGGCTGCACATCGGCCTGGCCACCGCCAATGCGCTGGTGGTGGTCTACCTCGTGCAAGGCCTTGCGCGGCACAAGGTCAGCGGCTGAGTGGGTCGTGCGAATCTGCTAAGGTAGACGGCATGCAGCGCGACTCCACGCGCCGCGCCCCGTGTCAAATTTCCAACAAGAAAGAAACCAGAGAGAGACCCATCATGATTCACGAAATTGCCCAGATCACGATCAAGCCCGGCATGGACGCGCAGTTCGAAGCCGGCGTGGCGAAGGCCAAGCCGCTGTTCCTGCGTGCCCGTGGCTGCCATGGCCTGAACCTGCAGCGCTCGATCGAGGAGCCGTCGCGCTACACGCTGGTGGTGGCCTGGGAAACCGTGGAAGACCACATGGTGCACTTCCGCGAGTCGGACGACTTCCAGGAATGGCGCAAGCTCGTCAGCGACTGCTTCGCCGCGCCGCCGCAGGTTCATCACGTCAACACGGTCCTGTGATTGACGGTGTCATCTGACGAAGGAGCGCAGCGCATGTCGACCCCTCAACAGCGACCCCGGCATTTTTCGATGCTGCGCGACCTGCAACTGGCCGACTTCTTCACACTGGCCAACGCGGCGTGCGGCATGGGCTCGGTGTTCTTTGCCATGTTCTTCGTGGCCGAACCTTCGCTCAGGAATTTCTATATCGCGGCGGCGCTGGCGCCCGCCGCGTTCATCTTCGACGTGCTCGATGGGCGCATCGCCCGCTGGCGCCACGCCCACTCGGCACTCGGCCGCGAACTTGATTCACTGTCGGACATCATCTCTTTCGGGGTCGGCCCGGCCACGCTGGCGTTTGCCGCCGGCATGCGTGGCGGCTGGGACCTGGCCGCGCTGATCTATTTTGTCTGCTGCGGCGTGAGCCGTCTGGCGCGCTTCAACGTCACGGCCGAAACGCTGGCGGAAGGTTCCGGCAAGGTCAAGTATTTCGAAGGCACGCCGATCCCGACCAGTGTGGTGCTGACCGGCGTCCTGGCCTGGTGCGCGTCCCAGGGCCGGATTGGCGATGCACTGTTCGGCGGTGCATGGGAGATCGGCCCGGGCATGCTGCATCCGATGGCGCTCCTGTTCGTGCTGTCGGGCTCGCTGATGATTTCGAAGACCCTCCGCATTCCCAAGTTCTGAATCCCTTTCTGCCAGACCGGTACCGCCAGTTGGTCAGCACCAGCTGGCGATATTAGCTGGCGGTATTGGCACGCCATCTGGCGGCATTGACTCTATCTGTCGTCCCCCTGTTTGCCCGACTATTGCTGCTGGCGGAAAGCGGCCGGCCCGCTGCCGCCGCCAAAACAAAACACAACAACAGGAGAGAGACAGATGACCCCACGCATTGCGCGCGGAGCGGTCGTGCTCGGCACGGTCACGCTGGCGGCTGCGGCCTTGAGCGGTTGCGCCACCGGCAACGGCAACTGGAGCGAGCAGGGCCTCAGCGCCGAGATTCGCCGTACGTCCTACGGGATTCCCCATATCCGCGCCAACGACTACGCCAGTGTCGCCTTCGGCATGGCCTATGCCTATGCGCAGGACAACGTCTGCCTGATGGCCAATCAGGTGGTGACGGTCAGCGGCGAGCGCTCGGCCACGTTCGGGGCGGACGCCACGACCGAGGTTTCGTTCAAGCCGATGCGCAACACCGATGCCGACGCGTTCTTCCGCGCGATCATCGACGACGATGCGCTGCAGGCCAGCGCCGCGCAGCAGTCGCCCGAGGCGCATGAGCTGCTGCGTGGCTATATCGCGGGCTACAACCGTTACCTGCGCGATACGCCGCCGTCCAAGCGTCCCGCCGCGTGCCGCGATGCTGCGTGGGTAAGGCCGATCACCGCAATCGACATGGCGCGGCTGGCCGAGGAGAAGAGCATCCAGGCCAGCGCAGGTGCGCTTGCGGCAGGCATCGTCGCCGCCGCGCCGCCGCAGGCCGCCAAGGCTGCTGTGGCACTTGCGCACGTGGATGTTGCGTCAATCGATTTCGATGCGGTCAATCGCGACCTGCAACTGCTCGATCCGCCGATCGGCAGCAATGGCTGGGCGTTCGGCAAGTCGGCCACTACCAACGGTTCCGGGCTGCTGCTCGGCAATCCGCATTTCCCGTGGACCACGACCAACCGCTTCTACCAGGCCCACCTGACGGTGCCGGGCAAGCTCGACGTCATGGGCGCGTCGATCGCGTCGTTTCCGATCATCAGCATCGGCTTCAACAAGGATGTGGCGTGGACGCATACGGTGTCCACGGCGCGCCGCTTCACGCTGTTCGAGCTGAAGCTGGCCGAAGGCGACCCGACGATGTACCTGATCGACGGCAAACCGCACAAGATGACCACGAAGACGGTCACCTATACGGCGAAACTGGCCGATGGCCGCACCGAGCAGCGCTCGCACACGTTCTACATGACCGACTACGGTCCGGTGGTGGCGATGCCCGCCGCAGGGCTGCCGTGGACTGCGCAGAAGGCCTACACGCTGCGAGATGCCAACCGCAACAACACGCGTTCGATCGACACCTGGCTTGATATCGCGCGCGCGCAGAACGTTGGCGAGATCCGCAATGCGGTCGGCAACCTGGGCATTCCATGGGTCAACACGATTGCCACGGACCGCTCGGGCCGCGCAATGTTTGCCGACGTGTCTGTCACGCCCAACGTTTCCGCGTCGATGCTCGAGCGGTGCGCACCGGCTGGCGACGGTGCGATGCTGGCGAAGAAGCTGATGGCGGGCACGGGCATGGTGTTGCTCGACGGCTCGCGTGGCGACTGCAACTGGCAGGTTGATCCCGCGTCGCCGGTGCCTGGCCTGGTGCCGCCCTCGCAGATGCCCGTGCTGGAGCGCAACGACTTCGTGGCCAACAGCAATGACAGCTCGTGGCTGACCAACCCGGCACAGAAGATGGAAGGGTTCTCGCCGGTGCTCGGTCCGCAGGCGGTGCCGCAGCGCTTGCGCACGCGCGTGGGATTGATGGAGATCGGCAAGCGTCTGGCCGGTGTGGATGGTCTGCCGGGTAACCGCTTCGATATCGAAAGCCTGCAGACCGTGCTGTTCCGCGACCGCAACCTGGCCTCGGAGCTCGTGCTCGACGATCTGCTGCGCGCTTGTCACGCCAAGGCCGTGCAGGCCGATAGCGAACTGCGCGACGGTTGCACGGCGCTGGGCAAATGGGATCGTCGCAGCAATCTGGAAAGCCGTTCCGCGCCGCTGTTCCGCGAGTTCTGGATGCGTGCCCACGTGATCCCGAACGTCTACGCCGTGGCGTTCAATCCGGCCGATCCCGTCAACACGCCGCGCGGCCTGCGCATGGAGGACCCGGCCGTCAGCACGGCCGTGCTCAAGGCGCTCAAGGATGCGGTGGGGGCCATGCACAAGGCCGGTTTCGCGCTGGATGCGCCGCTCGGCGAAGTCCAGGCGGCCCGGTCTCCGAAAGGCCTGATCCCGTTGCATGGCGGCGAGGAGTACGAGGGCGTGCTGAACAAGCTGCAGAGCACGCCGGTCTCGGCCAATGGCCTGCAGGTGTACTTCGGCACCAGCTACGTGCAGACGGTGGGCTTCGACGCGAACGGTCCGGTGGCGCAGGCGCTGCTGGTCTATGGTCAGTCGGTCGATCCGGCTTCTCCGCACGCCTGGGACCAGATGCAGCAGTTCTCGGCCAAGCGCTGGGTTTCGCTGCCGTTCTCGGAGCAGGCGATTGCCGCTGATCCGCAACTGAGTGTGATGAAACTGAGCCAGTAAGGGGATTTCGGAATGGCCCGCTGCCTTGCGGTGGGCCATCGAAATCTCTTATATCGGCGCCAAAGACTTCTAAATCGACGGGGCGGGGTGGCTGCGCTAAGTTTCGGGTTCAGTATCCGTCACCATTGGAGTCACCCCGTGTCCCTCTCCATACCCGCCAAACTCGGCTGCCTGGTCCTGCTGAGCGCGAGCCTGGCCCCCTGTTCCGCGCAGACTGCGCCGTCGTCTTACAAGATGACCACGCCGATTCCGCCCGAGATCACCACCCCATCATCGGTCGATACGCGCATTGGCAAGCTGGAATTCTTCGATGGCGTGCCGACATCGGAGACCGCGCAGAAGGTCTTCGACAACATCGATTTCTCGCGCGGGGTGGAGGCGTTCCTGAACGGCGTACCCGGTGCGTCGATGGTCGCGATACGGACCGGCTTGCGCAGTGTCGGCGCGGTTGGCAGCACGGTGGGTGTCTACGAACAGCTGATGGATTCGAAGTCGATCTACCTGACGCCGAATTCCGAGACCATCTACTTCTGGAACTGGATGGACCTCAAGGATGGCCCGGTGGTGGTGGAAACGCCGCCGAACATTCTCGGCGTGGTCGATGATTTCTGGTTCCGCTACGTCACCGACATGGGTAACGCGGGGCCGGACAAGGGGCGTGGCGGCAAGTACCTGTTCGTGCCGCCGGACTACAAGGGCACGCTGCCGTCCAGCGGCTACATCGTCATCAAGTCGCCCACCTACGGGAACCTGCTGTTTGGCCGTGCGTTCATGCAGCACGGTGATCCAAAGCCCGGCGTGGCGAGCCTGAAGGCCGGGCTCCGGGTCTATCGACTGGCCGATGCCGCGCACCCGCCCGAGACGAAGTTCCTGAACCTGTCCGGCAAGGTGATGAACACGGTCCACGCGAACAACTTCAAGTTTTACGAGGAGGTCAACCAGATCATCCAGGAGGAGCCCGCGGGCGTGTATGGGCCCGATATGACCGGGATTTTCGCGGCCATCGGCATGGAGAAGGGCAAGCCGTTCGCGCCGGATGACCGCATGAAGCGGATCCTGACCGATTCGGTGGCCGTCGGCAACGCCACGGCGCGGGCGATCGATTTCCGCAATCGCGACAAGGCATCGCTGATCTTCCCCGACCGGCACTGGACTACGCCGTTCATCGGCGGCAGCTATGAGTGGCTGAACAATGGTGCACGTAACTTCGATGCGCGCACGCTGTTCTTCTATGCGGCCACGATCGATACGCCGGCCATGGCCGTGGCGATGCCCGGCATCGGCTCGCAATACGCGGCGTCGAACCTCGATGCCACAGGCAAGCCGTTCGATGGTGGCAAGAACTACCGCCTGCGTGTGCCGCCGAACGTGCCGGTCAAGGACTTCTGGTCGGTGGTGGTCTACGACACGCAGACGCGCTCGATGCTGCAGACCGACCAGCAATTCCCGAGCCTGTCC
>JAFAJB010000127.1 GCA_019236395.1 Cupriavidus sp. | reverse complement strand
CTCGACATGAGCGATCGATTGCTTGTGGCAACTCGAAAAGGATTGTTCGTGCTGCAGGCTGATGGCGACGGCGGCTGGACGCTCAGCGAGCCGCATTTCGCCGGCGAGCCTGTGAGCATGGTGCTGCCTGATCCGCGCGACGGAGCGCTATATGCCGCGCTCAATCTCGGCCACTTCGGCGTGAAGCTGCATCGCCGGCGCGCGGGCATGGACGATTGGGAAGAGTGCGCGGTCCCCGTCTATCCGCCGCAGCCAACCGGCGAGCGTACCGGTGACGGCGCGAACGCGAGTGCGGACAATGCTGGCGCCGCCGCGCCCAGCCCACCGTCTCCTCCCTGGACGCTTCAGCAGATCTGGTCGCTCGAAACAGGTGGCCCGGATGAGCCTGGCGTCTTGTGGGCAGGCACGATTCCCGGCGGGCTCTTCCGTTCCGATGATAGTGGCGGTGCATGGGCGCTCAACCGCCCTCTGTGGGATCGTCCAGAGCGTCGCGAATGGTTCGGAGGCGGCTACGATGCGCCGGGCATCCATTCCGTGATGGTTGATCCGCGCGACAGCCGGCACGTGACGATCGGCGTGTCGTGCGGCGGCGTCTGGCAAACCGCCGACGGCGGCTCGACCTGGCGCGTGACTGCCGACGGCATGGAGGCCGATTACATGCCGCCCGATCGGCGCGGCGATGCCAACGTGCAAGACCCGCACCGCGTCGTGCAATGCGCGGCCAACCCGGACGTGCTGTGGACACAGCATCACTGCGCAATCTTCCGCTCGACCGACGGGGCGGCGCACTGGCAGCGAATTGAAGCGCAGCCGTCGAGCTTCGGCTTCGCGGTTGCCGTGCATCCGCGCGAGCCGGACACCGCGTGGTTCGTTCCCGCCGTGAAGGACCAATGCCGGATCCCGGTAGACGGCGAGTTCGTCGTCACGCGCACTCGAGATGGCGGACGCACGTTCGAGCGGTTTTCGATTGGGTTGCCGCCCGCACCGGCGTATGACCTGGTGTATCGGCACGGCCTCGCTGTAGATGACTCCGGCGAGCGCCTGGCGATGGGATCGACCACCGGCGCACTATGGACGTCCGACGACGGCGGCGAAAGCTGGCATCTGATTTCAGCGCATTTGCCGCCAGTTTATTGTGTTCGTTTTGGATAAGGGCATAAGGCGGGGTAGTGAGGCGCCAAGCGGCTGCACTCCAGCAGGATCGACGACATACGCCAGGCGGAGCGTATCTCGCGCCCCCAGTAGCGGAGCAGTGACAGGCCGGTAGCGGCCCGGCGAGCGGACCGCGTCCCTCGTTCAGTACCTGATGATGCCGGGGCTGCCGCCCGCAACGGAAATCGCCTCGCCGTTGATAGCAACGCTTACCGGCGAAGCAAGAAATGCCACTATCGCGGCAACCTCCCGGGTTTCGATGATTCGCCCAAGCGTGTTGGTTGTTGCGGCCCATTCCTCGAACGCAGCATTGGTGCTTTCCGTGCGTGTCGGCCCCGGATGGACAGCCGTGACATTGATGCCCTTGGGACCGAGTTCATCGGCCAGATTCTTCGTGATCGCCGCCACCCCAACGTTGCGCAGCGTGGCGACGGGACGACCCGTACGATAGATTGCCAGGCCGCCGATATTGACGATTCGCCCCCATCCGTTCGCAATCAGGTGCGGGGCCAGGGCGCGAGCCGTGCGCAGATAACCGATCACCTTGATATTGATGTCCTCCAGCGCCTCCGCGTCGACGACCTCGTCCAGCCGGGTCGCCGTGGAGATTCCACCGGGTAGAGCAGCGGCGTTGATCAGAATATCGATGCCGCCAAGCGCTTCAATCGCCTGCGCCACCATGGCGTCCACAGACGCCTTGCTCGATGTATCCACGGTAAGCGGCACGATACGTCGGCCCGTCTGCTTGTTCAGCTCGGCAGCCGCCAGTTCCAGCGCTTGCTTTCCGCGGGCCGCCAGCACGACATCGACGCCCTCCTGTGCGAGCTGAAGCGCAATCGCCTTGCCAATTCCCCGGCTGCCGCCGGTAACGATCGCTCGTTTGCCTCTCAGATCGAGATCCATGGCTCCTCCTGTTTGTACTAGGTTTGAGTGCCTGGCTGTGACGCCATGCCAGCCGCCGCCGGCGCAGGCCCACCGGTCCGGCAATAAGGATGTCAGTTTGGCATTTGCGATACAACCGCGCAGGCATTCTCGCGGGCCCGGTGATTCGCGGCCTGAATTTGTCCCCTTCCTGCAACGGCGCCATGATTTGGCGTGATTCGCCAAGTCATGGCGTCTTAGGTCACGACTGGCATGTCATTCACTCGCTGTTCTCGACGCTGGCGAACGTCGTCCCGGCCCGGTATGCCACGCAGTATGAACCGGTGGTCCTGACAACTGGCACCCAAAGACGATCGAGCGTAGGCGGGGAAACTGTATATACTGTTTTCCTGTTCCAGTCCCCTAGGAGCCGCGGTGAATTCGCCAATCATCAAGCCTCCCACCAGGCGCGTGTTCTATTTCCCGACGAGCGCGGACACCGTTGACCAGACGAAGCCCACGGGTCGGAAGAAAGCCAAGAAGGGCACGCAAATCAAGCGCGGAGCCACCAGGCTCGCGAAGGAAGCACCGGAAAAGACTCGCACACAATCGAGCGCGAAGCCTCCGAAGAAGGTGCCCGCACCCAAGCGGGACAAGGTGGTGCGGGATAGCTTCACCATGCCGAAGTCCGACTATCGGAAGATCGCTGAATTGAAGGAGCGCTGCCTGGAAGCAGGCGTGCACATCAAGAAGAGCGAGATCTTGCGCGCAGGGCTACTGGTCCTGGCTGGGAAGGGGCCAAAGCAATTGGTTGCGGCGATCAAGAAAATCGAAACTGTCAGGACTGGGCGCCCGCCGAAGGCCTAGCTTGCCGTCACGAGCGGGCGAGAATCCCCTCGGTCAGGATCTTCGCGCCGCGCGCCTCAAATCGATTGCTCGCCAGTTCCCAAGGGCAACGGTTCCTGGGTGACGATGGCGGCGAGATGGCTCAACTTCTCCAGGGCCAACGACAAGGCTTCGGAACTGGTGGCGCACGGTTTGCCAGCACGGAACACGGTTTGCACCATACCGACCAGCATGTGATGCCTGGCCAGAACGAAACCCTGGCTGAGGCCGCCACTGGTCAACTGCGTGTAGGCCCTGAAGTCGTAATAGCCGACCCTCTTGAAGAGGTCTTGTTCCGGTTCGGTCACGGGCGTCGCAGGGCGGGATGTGGAATCTGAGGAGATCTGAATCTGAGTGTAGCAACGTGAAATCCTTGCGCAACACTTCAGATTGCCCCGGGGTTGGGTAGAGGCTGCCAGTAAAGCTTGTCCTGTGCCTCAGTTGGCACTTGTATCCGCAAGCGGTCCGGCCTCGCTCCGGTGATCCGCTAGAATGGACCGCCTCTCTGGTCAGGGCGCAGCAACAGGCGCCAGATACGTCATTCGCCAATGCTGGTTGCTCAGCTCAAATCATTCTTCATGGTCGCCCGCCTGGGCAGCATTACGCTGGCTGCCAAGCAACTCGGGCTGTCCCAGCCGACCGTGACATCGCAGATTCGTGCGCTGGAAGAGGCTTACGGTGTGGAGCTGTTCTACCGTGGCGGGCGGCGGCTGTCACTGTCAGACGCGGGTGTTCGCCTGATGCCGCTGGTAGATCAGCTCGTGCGCCAGGAGACCGACATCGATTTCTTCCTGCGCAATTCCGGCGACATGCGCACGGGGCATCTGCGCATCGGCGCTACCGGCCCGTACTACATCCTCGACATCGTCGATCGTTTCTGCCGCAATCATCCGGGCATCGACGTGAGCATCGAAGCTGGCAATTCGGTACAGATGCTCGACGCATTGCAGGAGTACCGCGTCGACGTGGCGTCATCGTCGCACCGGGTGGACGACGCGCGCTTTCTGCGCATTGAGCTGGCGCGCGATCCGCTGGTGCTGGTTGTGCATCGCAGCCACGCGCTGGCCGCGCAGAGGAGCGTGCAGATGGCAGCACTGGCGCAATGCCGGCTGCTGGTGCGCGAGGTTGGCTCCACCACCCGTGCGATGACCGAAACGATGATGGCCCAGGCAGGCGTGACACCAGCCTCCACGGTGGAAATCGGCAGCCGGGAATCGATTCGCGAAGCCATCATGCGCAACCTGGGCGTCAGCGTGATCGCGCAGCAGGAGGTGCCGAGCCATCCAGACCTGCGCGTGCTGGCCTTCGACGGCGGTACGCCGGAGTTGAGCGAATACCTCTACTGCCTGCAGGACCGGCGCGAGGCGCGGCTTATCGCGGCATTCCTGGCGCAGGTGCGCCCGATTCCCTAGCGCCCGGTCTACCCCATACAAAATCCGGGAATGGGTGCATTGGCGTTTTTGGGCTAACTGCCACAGCGGGTACATGTCGGCTGACTACAGTAGCGACGATTCTTGCTACTGCCCCCGCCGATGCCCCTGCCTGCTTCCGACCCGACTCTGGGTAACGCCGCGCCATTCCTCTCCGTGCGGCAAGTCACCCGCCGATTTGGTGCGTTCACCGCACTCGATGGTGTATCGCTGGACGTGGCGCAGGGCGAATTCGTTTGTCTGCTGGGCCCGTCCGGCTGCGGCAAGACGACGCTGCTGCGCATCATTGCCGGGCTGGAGGCGCAGGACGCCGGTCAGATCGTCGCCGCCGGCCGTGATATTTCGAGCCTGCCACCGCGCGAGCGTGACTACGGCATCGTCTTTCAGTCGTATGCACTGTTTCCCAATCTGACAGTTGCCCAGAACGTTGCCTACGGCCTGGGTGCCACGAACGGCACCCGCGAACGCATGCGGGCGCGTGTGTCGGAGATGCTCTCGCTGGTTGGCCTGTCCGGCAGCGAGGCGAAGTATCCGTCGCAACTCTCGGGTGGCCAGCAGCAGCGCGTGGCGCTGGCCCGCGCATTGGCGCCCGCACCGTCGCTACTGTTGCTCGATGAGCCGATGTCGGCGCTGGACGCGCAGGTGCGTGAGCACCTGCGTATCGAGCTGAGGCGCCTGCAGCGCAAGCTGAACGTAACCACGCTGATGGTCACGCACGATCAGGACGAAGCCATGGCGATGGCCGATCGCATCGCCGTCATGTCCAACGGACGCATCGAGCAGACCGGCTCGCCCGCCGAGATCTACGCGCGCCCGGCCACAGGCTTCGTCGCGGGGTTCGTCGGACAGGCCAATTGGCTGCCGCTCGAGCGAGCCGGCGACGGTACGCCTACGCTGGCCGGCCAGCCACTACTGCTCGATCCGGCCTTTGCCGATTCGGCTTCGGTCTCCGGCCGCCTGTTCTGCCGCCCCGAAGCGGTGACGCTGTATCCCGGCAATGATGCTCCCAACCGTCATCTCGCCCGTGTGGTCGACCAGATCTACCTGGGCAGCCGCACGCGCGTGATACTGGCCATCGATGGTCTGGCTGACGCGCCGCTGGTGGCGGAGGTCGCATCGAACGCACTGCGCTCAGGGTTCGGTGAAAGCAAGCTGTGGATCGCGCTCGAGCGCGACGGTCTGCGTGTCTATGCGTGAGATGGTGATGTCGACGCTCCCGCCCAAGGCCGATGTGATGACGGCCACCTCGCAGACACAGGCCGCGCGCACGCCGTTCTGGCGCACCGATGGACCGGTGCTGACCGGCATGAAGCTCGTCTGGCTGCTGTTGTTGACCCTCGGTCTGCTGCTGCCGGTGGCCATGATGCTGCTGCAGGCCACGGGCCTGGTTGCCAGCGCGCACAGTTCCGATCAGCACGGCCTGGCGCTGGTCGCCCATGTCGTGCAGGGGCCCAATTTCCTGGATATGGTGGGCCGCACGCTGGCTGTGTCGAGCAGCGTGGCGGCCATCGTCGTGCCGCTGGCGTTTGCTTTTGCCTACGCGGTGCAACGTACGTGCATGCCGCTGCGCGGCACGATGCGCACGCTGGCCATGCTGCCGCTGTTTGCGCCGTCGTTGCTGCCGGGCATTGCACTGGTCTACCTGTTCGGCAACCAGGGGCTGTTCAAGGCGTGGATGAACGGCGGCAATATCTATGGGTTCTGGGGCATCGTGCTGGGCGAGGCGTTCTATACGTTCCCGTATGCGCTGATGCTGCTGCTGGCCACGCTCACGCTGGCCGACGGGCGCCTGTACGACGCCGCACGTGCGATGGGGGCGGGCCAGTGGCGCACGTTCCGCACGGTCACGCTGCCCGGTGCGCGCTATGGCTTGTTTGGTGCGTTCGCGCTGGTGTTCACGCTGGTGGCTACCGATTTCGGCGTGCCGACCGTGGTGGGCGGCAGCTACCAGGTGCTGGCCGTGGAGGCCTACAAGGCGGTGGTGGGCCAGCAGCAGTTTGCGCGTGGCGCCGTCATTGGCCTGATGCTGCTGTTGCCCGCGCTGCTGACCTTTGCGGTGGAGCGCCTTGTGCAGCGTCGCCAGCACGCCGCGCTGGCCAGCCGTGCGCAGCCGTACCACGTGCAGCCCGATCGCATGCGCGATGGTCTCTATCTGCTGCTGACCGTGCTGGTGGTCGGCTGGATCCTGCTGATGCTCGCGACCGCCGTCGGCGCCTCACTGGTCAAGCTGTGGCCGTACAACCTCGAGCTGTCCCTGCGCAATTACGACTTCGACAACATGGACGGTGGGGGCTGGCTGGCGTATCGCAACAGCCTGCAGCTGGCCGCGCTCACGACCGTGTTCGGTACGGCGCTGATCTTCACCGGCGCCTGGCTGGTTGAGAAAACGCATACCACGCGCGCAACCGCCTGGCTGCACCCGGCCATCCGCTTTGCCGTGCTGTTGCCAATGGCGGTGCCCGGCCTCGTGCTCGGTCTCGGCTATGTGTTCTTCTTCAACCATCCGGCCAATCCGCTGAACGGCCTGTACGGCAGCATGACGCTGATGGTGCTCTGCACGATCATGCACTGCGCCACGGCGGCACACCTCACGTCCGTGGCTTCGCTCGGGCAGCTTGATCCGGTGTTCGAGGCGGTGTCGGCTTCGCTCAAAGTATCGGCGCTGCGCACGTACTGGCGCGTGACGCTGCCGATGTGCCTGCCCGCCGTGCTGGCCTGCGCGCGATTCCTGTTCGTCTCGGCCATGACCACGGTATCGGCGGTGATCTTCCTGTACAGCCCCGACACCGTGCTGGCCTCCGTGGCTGTGCTGAACATGGACGACGCGGGCGATATCGGCCCCGCCGCGGCCATGTCCACGCTGATCCTGGTCACGTCCATCGTTGTATCGCTGCTGCTGGAACTCGCCATGCGCGGCGTCATGCGCCGCACGCAGGCCTGGCGCACGGCTTCCCATTGAACACTGAACATTGAACTCGTAGCTGATAAGGAAACTTGACCATGGGTGACTCCAGCCCAATGACGACCCGCCAGCCGGGCAACACTTTCACCACGCCGCTGCGCCTGGAAGCCGCCGTGCTCGACTGGGCCGGCACCGTGATCGATTTCGGCTCGTTTGCCCCCACGCAGATCTTTGTCGAGGCGTTTGCCGAATTCGGCGTGGCCATCACGCTGGACGAGGCGCGCGGCCCGATGGGGCTTGGAAAGTGGGACCACATCCGCACGCTGTGCAACGACGGTGCGATTGCCGCGCGCTTCTCGCTCGCGCACGGCCGCATGCCCACGGACGACGACGTCACCGCCATCTACGACCGCTTCATGCCGCTGCAGATCAAGAAGGTCGGCGCGCATTCGGCCCTGATTCCAGGCGCGCTGGAGACCATCGCCGCACTGCGCGAGGCCGGCCTGAAGATCGGCTCCTGCTCGGGCTACCCGCGCGTGGTGATGGAGCGTGTCGTGGCGCTGGCCGCCGAAGCCGGATACCAGCCCGACTGCGTGATCGCGTGTGATGACGTGCCTCGTGCCCGCCCATGGCCCGCGCAGGCGCTGCGTAATGTGGTCGAACTCGGCATTGGCGACGTGGCCGCCTGCGTGAAGGTGGACGACACGGTGCCCGGTATCGAAGAGGGCCGCCGCGCCGGCATGTGGACGGTCGCGCTGCTGATGTCGGGCAATACGCTGGGCCTGCCGTACGAGGAATACGCAGCGCTCTCCGCCGACGAGCGCGCACGCCATCGCGTTGCCATTTCGGCGGGCTTTGCCGCCTGCCGCCCGCATTACGAGATCGACACGATTGCCGATCTGCCCGAAGTCGTTGCCGACATCAACCGCCGCATGGCGAGTGGTGAGCGGCCGCAATGCGTTTGAGTCTGTTGGCTCTGTTGGCCTGCCTGTTGTTGTCAATTTCATTGCATCACACCATACCGAACTGAGGAAACCATGACTGCACGTCTTTCCCTCCTGGCTACCACTGCCGCCGCTGCGGCGATGGCGCTCGCCACGTCGGCGTACGCCACCACCACGCTGACCGTCTATACCGCGCTGGAAGCCGACCAGGTGGCCGCGTACAAGGCCGCCTTCGAGAAAGCCAATCCGGACATCGACATCAAGTGGGTGCGCGATTCCACCGGCGTCGTCACCGCCAAGCTGCTGGCCGAGAAGAACAACCCGCGCGCCGACGTGGTCTGGGGCCTGGCCGCATCGAGCCTGGCCATCATGGACCGCGAAGGCATGCTGACGCCATACGCGCCGGCCGACCTGTCGAAGATCGACCCCAAGTACCGCAGCAGCGCCAACCCGCCGGCCTGGGTGGGCATGGACGTGTGGGGCGCCACGATCTGCTTCAATACCGTTGAAGCGCAAAAGCAGAACCTGCCTAAGCCGACGTCCTGGGCCGATCTGACCAAGCCGGTCTACGCTGGCAAGATCGTCATGCCGAACCCGGCTTCGTCGGGCACGGGCTACCTGGACGTGAGCGCCTGGCTGCAGATGATGGGCGAGCAGAAGGGCTGGGCCTACATGGACGCCCTGCACCAGAACATCGGCCAGTACACGCACTCGGGCTCCAAGCCGTGCAAGATGGCCGCGACCGGTGAATTCCCGATCGGCATCTCGTTCGAGTACCGCGCCGTGAAGTCGAAGAAGGAGGGCGCACCGATCGACATCGTGCTGCCGTCCGAAGGACTGGGCTGGGACGTTGAAGCCACCGCCATCATGAAGGGCACCAAAAACCTGGAAGCGGCGAAGAAGCTGGCTGATTTCTCGGCAAGCCCGGCTGCCATGGCACTGTACGAGAAGAATTTCGCCGTGGTGGCGACGCCCGGCTTCTCCAAGCCGGACGCGCTGCTGCCGGCTGACTACGAGAAGCGCCTGATCAAGAACGACTTCGCGTGGGCCAGCTCCAACCGCGATCGCATCCTCGCCGAGTGGTCCAAGCGCTATGACGGCAAGTCGGAGAAGAAGTAAGTGATGCAAGCTCCCGCAACTCAAGGGGGCCTGGATGCCAGCACCGACGTCGCCATCGTCGGCGCGGGCATCCTGGGCTTGTCGCACGCGGCGGCGGCCGTCAAGCGCGGCCTGCGTGTGACGGTGTTCGAACGCAGCGAGATCGCGGTCGGCGCTTCCATTCGCAACTTCGGGCAGATGCTCGTGACCGGCCAGCCGCCCGGCGTCATGCTGGATCTGGCGCGCGAGAGCCGTGCGCTGTATCTCGGCTGGGCCGAGCAGGCCGGCATCTCGGTGCGCGCCAACGGCGCGCTGCTGTTCTCGCGCAATAGCGCGGAAGACGCCGTGCTCGAAGAATTCATGGACGCGCGCGCGCCGGCCTTCGGCTACAACGTCAGATTGCTGCGCGGCGCCGGGCTGGCCGATCTGTACGATGGCCGCTTCACGGTTCATCGGTCTGCGCTACAGGGCTTTGACGATCTGCAGCTCTATTCGCGCGAGGCGATTCCCGCACTGGCCGCGTGGCTGGCCACGCAGGGCGTGCGTTTCCATTTCGGTACGCTGGTGCGCGACGTGCAAGGCGGGCGCCTGGACACGACGGCGGGCATATGCAATGCGCAGCGCGTCATCATCTGCAGCGGGCACGACTACCAGACATTGTGCGCCGAGCAGTTACGCGCGCTGCAACCGCAGGTCTGCCGCCTGCAGATGCTGCGCGTGACGCCCGAAGATGGATTCCGCCTGGGGCACGCTGTGCTGACTGGCCTGTCCTGCACGCACTACGGAGCCTTTGCCGATCTGCCGACCGCGCTGGCGCTTGCCACGCAGATCGAGCAGCAGCGTCCGGAGCTGCAGCGCCACGGCATCCACCTGCTGGTGAGCCCGACGCCGTACGGCGACTGGATCGTCGGTGATTCGCACGACTACAGCCAGGACGCGCGCCCGTTCAATGCGGAATCCATCGACAGCATCATGCTGGACCTGGCGCGCGACACCCTGGGCAGCAAGCTGCGTGTGGTCGAGCGCTGGCAGGGCGTGTACGGTGCCAAGTGTCATGTGCCCGGTAGCGGCGCGTTTTCGATCACCCGTATCGATGACCGTATCACTGTCGCGCTGATGCACAGTGGCATCGGCATGAGCGTGGGACCTGCGCTGGCACATCGGCATGTGGATGCGCTGGTCGACGGCACGGCGTTGCCGCAGTGGACGCCACCGGCCGCGTTGTCCGCCACGGCGGTCGTCTGACGCCACGTCACGCCATGCAAATGCCCGCACGGTTGCGCCGTGCGGGCATTTGCGTTTTCAGGCCGCGAATCGTTCGCGGACGTCAGCCCTGTTCCCAGGCACTGCACCATCCCTTGGCCGCAACATCCTTGCCACCAAACAGCACGCAGCCGCCGGCAGCGCTGCTGGCGTCACCCTGATAGAGCTGGCAGTTGGCGCAGGTCTGGGATGGCTTGTGACTGGGGTATTTCTGCGGATCGACCCTGGAGGAGTCGGCCATGTAGCCAAGCTTGAGCGCTTGCGGCTCTTGCTCGCCCAACATGGCCGCGGCGCGAGCCTGCCGACTGCCGAGGATCGCGGTGCCCACCATGCCGGTGGTCAGTGCGAGCGGAAGGTAGCCAAGGAACTGTCGTCGGCGCGGCATTGCGGGGCTCCTCTGTGGTGCGGAAAGTGATCGGTGCTGGCGAAGGCCGCCAGCATCAGGTATGCAAGGCAAACAGGACGCAGAAGGGCTTATCACGCAGCGCCTACTTGCCCGTTCCTTTCATCAGGTTCTTTGCCTCTTCGATATTCTGCTCCGCGCGTTTGGTGATCACGGCCAGCGCCTCGGCTTGCGATTTCTGCGCCATTTCCGCCAGTTCGCGCATGTTGTTCAACGCCGTCTGCAGTCCCTGCTGTACGAACTCGCCCTGTTTGGCCATGGCCTCGGCAGGATCGCCGCCCGAGGTCAGCTTCTGGGCCGCGGCCTGGATCTCCTGCATGCTCTTGCTCAGGATTTCGGTCTGCTTCTGCACGAGTGCCTGCATGCCCTCGTAGGCGATCTTGTTCGCCTCTGTGATCGCCTCGATATCCTTGCGCCGCGCTTCAATCACCGAAGCCATGTCAACGCCGGGGAGCTTGTACTGTTCTAGCAACTTGGTGAAATCGGTGAACGGATTGGGCGATGTGGCCATGACGCAACTCCTAGTTGGGGTGGGGGAAGCTTGAAACCCGGCGCGCCGGATGTTGGCTGGTATCCGATCGCCACGCGGTAACCTAAGTGTAGCGCCTGCCGCACGGAATCCCGGGGCTCCATTGGCAGGTGTTCGGCCTTGGCCCCGGTCCAGGGACGGGCATCAACCCACCCCTTGTTGGCCCTGGATGCGACGCCAGTCTGTGATCTGGAGGCCTCAGCGTTTGTTGCACTGAGGCTGCGCGCGGATGCCGTCGCGCGTGGCGGCACACGATCGCGCCAGCCCGTCGCGGTCTGCCACCTGCATCCAGATGGCGCGTGTTTTCTCCATCTCGGCAGGCAGAGCGTCACGCAGCGTCCTGGCTGCCGCGGGTTGACCGAGGCGCTCATAACCGGCGGCCAGGGTCTCGGTGCAGGCGCGCTGGGCCTCTTCCGCCTCGATGCATTCCTGCGGCAAGGCGTGTTCCTTTTTCGATACGCTGACGGTGCTGGTGGTGTTGGTGGCACTGACCGCGCTGGTGGCGGTCGGGCTTTCCTGCTTGCTGCAGGCGCCCAGCAGGGCCAGCGTGACCAGCGAGACGCAAAGGACGGACGGGCGGAGGTGGTTCATCATGACTCCTGTAAGGTGAACGGCACCGCGCGACCGGCTTCAGCCGCCACGCCTGCCGGTAGGCTGGTGGGTCCTGGCCGGAGCTGGAGCGCCTGCACGCCGCCGTCCCCAGTCCCGCCGCGCAGGAACAGTACCCCGCCAGCGTGTGAGCTGACCACGTCGGCGTGCGCGGCGGCGCTCGCCAGGATCAGCGCCGCCGCCACGCATCGCCTCATTGGCGAGCCACTTCCACGCGGCGGTTCTGGGCCCGGCCGGCGGGATTGTCATTGGGCGCCACCGGGCGGCTCGCACCGTAGCCTTGTGCGCCGAGCTGGCTGGCCGGAACACCGGCATCGACCAGATACTGGCGCACGCTCTGTGCGCGGCGCTTCGACAGGTCATCGTTGTGCGCGCTGGCGCCGGTACTGTCGGTATGTCCCTCGATCGCCAGCCGCCAGTCGGGGTGAGCGCGCGCTGTCTTGACGACGCCATCGAGCGCCGGCTTGCTCTCGGGGCGCAGCGTAGCGGCATCGATATCGAAGTTCACACCGTACAGCGTAACGCGCCTGTCCGCTTCGAGGGTCTTGCCGAGCGCGTCCTGATCGTTCTCCAGGCCAGGGCAGTTGCTCTGGTAGCTGGACACCTTCCAGCCGACGCCACCTACCGCGTCCTGCATGGAAGCCTTGCTGCCCTTGGCCGCCGGGAATTCCAGTACCGCAGCGCGTTCGCCGTCGGGGCTGAACGTCATGACGCCACGCCAGGCGTCCTTGCCCGAGCCGCGCGCAAAGCGCAGGTAACCATTGGGCTCCACGCCGCCTTCGAACGAACCGCTCATGTCGCGGAATTCCACGCGAGTGCCCGCGCCGGAGCCTTTGGCCTCGGCGTGGCCATAACAGCCACGAATCGTCGCGCCATCCTGATGGATAGCCACATAGCTGCTCGAATCGAAGCTGTTCAGCATGCGATAGACGCCAGACACGTTGCGCTGCGGCGTATCACCGCCGGACGTTGGGCGCGAAAGCGCGGCAAACTGCTGCATCGAAGTCACGCCCTCGTAGCCCCCTCGCCATGACACACGCAGCCAGCGCGCTTTTGTCGGCGCATCCAGTGCGATATCGTCGATCACGACCTGCGAGTTGCGCTGGTCCGCCGGGATCGTCTTCAGATCGGCTTCGAAGACCGTGCGCCAGGGACCATCGGCACCTTGTTCGGAAACCTGGACCTGCGCGTGGTGAGCCGCGGAGAGGTCAGCGATACGCGAGAATCGCACGCGCTCGATCGTGGCAGGGGCGGCCAGCGCAATCACGCCCGACCAGCCGTCGCCGTTTGCATTGATGCCGACAGAGTCCGGAACCTCGTTGAGCAGCGCGAGCCAGCGCGAATCGTCGCGCGCCTTGTCGACGACGAATGCGCCCGCCGACATGCCAGCCACATTGACGAACTCGGGCATCGCCGCTTGCGCCGCGGCCGGTGCGCTCGCCGGCTCCACTGGCATTGCTGATGATGCAGATGCTGATGCTGATGTATCCGTCGATATCGACGGCCCGGATGCGGCCGGTGCGGCCTGTCGTGACTTGTCCTTGCAACCGGCAACGCCGGCGGTGGTTAGCGCGAGCGCGGCGCATAGCGACAGCGCGCGCAGGGATGGGACAGCAGACAACGGAGACTCCTTGTGAATTCTTCTTTCCAACTCAGGGTTCTTGCTGGCGTGCGGAGCGCACCAGCAACTCGATGTGTTCGAGCGTGCGGCTGATTGCGGCCTCGAGCGGTGCGAGTACCTCGGGCCCTGCCTTTTCGAGCAGCGCACGATTGTATGCGCTTATCTGGTCCTGTAGAACCGCTTCGGCCGCGCTAGTCGTGGACGGCCAGTATCGAGCCGTCGCGCGCCAGCAGGACGATATCGATCGGCATGCGCATGCCGATCGTATGCACGGCGTTGCAAGGAGCGATCCACAGCGCCTCGTCACCGCCAAGCGTGCTTCGGCCGAGCAGGCCACGCATCCGTTCCAGCGTCCGCGTGGCCTGTGTGGCGTGGGCGCACAACGGCTCCGCGTCGCGCCAAAGCATGCCGTGTATCACAGCAGTCCCTCCTGCATGAACTTCATCACGATGGGGAAGCCGAGCACGATGAACGTCACCGGAAAGATGAAGACCACGAGCGGGAAGATCAGCTTGACCGGCGCTTCCATGGCCTGCTTTTCGGCGCGCTGGAAGCGTTCGGCGCGGCGTTGCTCGGACTGGAAGCGCAGCGTGGCGGCCAGGCCGGAACCCATGCGCTCGGCCTGGATCACGGCGCCCGCGAAGTTGGTGATCTCCTTCATGCGCAGGCGGTCGTCCATGCGCCGCAGGGCATCCGCGCGTGACAGACCGGCCTTGAGGTCGCGCAGTACGTGCTCGAACTCGCGGCGCAGCGTGCCGTCGGGGCCTTTCTCCACGGCATGCGTCATTGCGCCGTTGATGTGAGGCCCGCTTCCACGCTCAGGGTCAGGAAGTCCAGGAAGATCGGGAGCTGCTTGATCACCTGCGTCACAGTGCGGCGGCGCACCTCGCGCAGCCAGAGTCGCGGATAGAGGAAGCCGCCCGTGGGGTCGAGCATGCCGCCCCTGCGGGAGGCGGCCGCACATGACTTATTGCGATTTGCCTGACTGGCTTGCCGCTTGCTTGATAAGCTTCGCGACTTCGGCAGGGTGGGACATGTAGGCGACGTGGCTGGAATTCTTGATCTCGATTGTCTTGCTTTCCGCCCGCTTGGTCATGAAGCGTTCGAGGTCAGGATTGATCGCGCGGTCGGCGGTTGCGACGACGGCCCAGCTGGGCTTCGTTCTCCACGCGGCCTTCGAGATCGGGACGCCAAACGCCTTCGCGGCCGGCATCACTTGGGAGATCGCCATGAAGCTTGCTTGCGCGGCGGGCACATCCGCAGCGAAATCCGCGTGAAACATGGCTTCATCGAAGTACAGGTAGCCATCCTGGGTCGCCTTGATGGCCTTGGTCGCGGGTGGCATCTTCTTCGTCAGATCCATGGGACTTTCGCCCGCATCTGGCTGAAATGCCGCGACATAGACAAGCCCGGCGACCTTGTCGTGGTTGCCCGCCTCGGTAATCACCGCGCCGCCGTAGCTGTGGCCAACGAGAATGGACGGGCCATCCTGTGCTTCGATCACGCGGGTGGTCGCTTTCACGTCATCCTCGAAGGAGGTTTCCGGTTGCTGCACAACGGAAACCTTGAAGCCGTCGTGCATCAGGATTTTCGCTACGGCTTCCCAGCCAGATCCGTCCGCGAAGAAGCCGTGGACCAGGACGATGTTCTTGATCGGGGCGGCGTCCGCGGCATAAGCGCCGAAGGCGGTGACGGACAGCACGGCTGCGGCAGCGAACCGGGCGATTTGTGATGAGAGTTTCATTTATTACTCCAGGAGGGGGCGTTTGTTTGGCTGTGGTGGAAAACTATGCGCTGTGCGCAAAAACATCCTACTAGTAGGACGGTAAAGTGCCAAAGGAATTTCACAACGTGAAAAGTCAGATTCGATGATGTACACTGACTTCAATCAACCGACTAGATGGTAGGCAAAGATGACGGCGGCTGGAGACCTTACTGCGGCAAGAATCCTGGAAGCCGGGCGGCAGTTCATCATGCGCCGCGGCTATGGCGGATTCAGCTACGCGGACATTGCCGAGGCGACAGGCATTCGCAAGGCGAGCATTCATCATCACTTCCCCTCGAAGGCCGATCTGGCCGTCGCCGTGCTGAAGCAGGCGCGGGACATGTTCGATGAGGACGTGGCGGCGCTTCGGGCCAACGGTGCAGACGACGTCGCACAACTGTGCGCGTACATTCAGCATTGGGAGCGTTGCGTCGCGGATGACAGCGCCCCATTCTGTGTTGGGGGCATGCTCGGTGCCGAACTGCCTGCGTTGCCCGATGAGGTTGCGCGCGAAGTCACGGCGCATTTTGCGCATCTCACTGCCTGGCTGGAGCCTGTGCTCGAATCCGCGGCGAAGGGGCGGCGTGTCAAGCTCGGTGCCTCGGTCCAGGTCGAGGCCGCAACGCTCGTGTCGTTGATCTATGGTGCAATGCTGGCTGCTCGGGCCTATGGCGGAGCGGCGTTGTTCAAGGCCGTCAGCGACGGCGCAATCGAGCGGCTTGTCGTGCCGCGCGGCAGCACGAAATCCGCGTGAGGCAGTGCTTTTGCATGGCCGGATGATTCGTCGTTTTCAGTGAGGCAGCGCGCTGGCGATCACCATCGCCCGCGCGCATTGCCTGTCGCCTTGGCTATTTCTGATAGCCGTGCGGCGTGACGATGTTGAAGGCAGGGTCGAACGTGTCGAGCATGCCGAACAGCCCTGCCACGGCCAGCGGGTTGCCTTCGATGCGGATTGCCCCGGACTGCATGGCCTGCGGCAAGGTGATCTGCTTCAGGCTGATCTGGTCCAGGGTGGCCTTGGTCAGCGTAATCGTGGCGGTCGGCTGCGCGTGCTGGGTCTCGGCAACGTAGGTCAGCGCGCTATTACGCAAGGTCATGGCGTAGCGTTGCTTCAGATCGGTGAACTGCCAGTTCAGCGCCATGGTCTTGCCGGCGGCCTTGTCCGCGTTCAGGCGTACGGCCAGGTAGTCGAAGAAGTTCGGCACCGTCAGGGCGCGCACCAGGTCAGGCGAGCCAAGCGGGGCGGCTGCCTTCTTGTCCACGCCGTTGCGCAACTCCTGTGCGCCGGTCAGGTAGATGTTGCGCCAGGTTGCGTTCTCGCTCTGGTAGCCGAGCTGCTCCAGCGCATCGGCCTGCAGCGCGCGTGCAGCCGCGTTCGACGGGTCGGCGAAGACCAGCTCGTTGCCGATCTGCACGACCCAGCGGTAGTCGCCCTTTGCATAGGCTTCGCGCGCGCGGGCCAGTACGGCGTCGGCGCCGCCCATCCACTCGATCGTCTTCCTGGCCGTCTGCTCCGGTGGCAGCGGGTTCAGATGGGCCGGATTGCCATCGTAGAAGCCAAGGTAGCGCTGATACACGGCGCGCACATTGTGGCTGACCGATCCGTAATAGTCGCGCGCATACCACTTGCTGGCCAGCGGTTCGGGCAGGGTCTTGAGCGTGTCCGCGATCTCGAGCGGTGTCAGGCCCTGGTTCATCAGGCGCAGGGTCTGGTCGTTCAGGTATGCATACATGTCGCGCTGGTCGGACAGCATCTCGACGATGCGCGCGCGGCCCCAGGTGGGCCAGTGATGCTGCCCGATCAGCACATCGATCCGGTCACCGTAACGCAGCAGTGCCTGGCTCAGGAAGTAGGACCAGCCCTTGGCGTCACGCACTTGCGCGCCGCGCAGCGTCAGCAGGTTGTGCTGCGTGCGAACCGCGTTCTCGGCGATGCACAGCGTGCGGAACTGTGGCAGATAGATGTTCATCTCCGCAGGCGCTTCGGTGCCCGGCGTCAACTGGAACTCGAAGTCGACACCGTCGATGCGGCGCGTCTCGATCGGCTTGGTGATCGACGTGGTCGGCGCCAGCAGCGTGATCGTGCCGCGCGCTGTGGCCTTGCCCAGGCCGGTGTCGACCTGGCCAGTGGCGCTCGTCGGCAGATTGATGCCGTACATGTACTGCGCCCGGCGGCCCATCGCACCGCCCGCCAGCACGTTCTCGCTGACCGCTTCGTCCATGAAGCCGTTCGGCGCCAGGATCTCGACCTTGCCGTCCTTCACATCGGCCTCGTTGACGATGCCGCGCACGCCACCGAAATGGTCGACGTGGCTATGTGTGTAGATGACGGCCACAACGGGTTTGCGCGGGCGATGCGCGTAGTAGAGATCGAGCGCCGCGCGGGCCGTTTCGGCGGTCAGCAACGTGTCGATCACGATCAGGCCGGTGTCGCCCTCGATGATGTTCATGTTGGCCAGATCGGCACCACGGATCTGGTAGACGCGATCCGCCACCTTGAACAGGCCGGCTTCGTTGTTCAACTGGGCCAGTCGCCACAGGCTCGGATTGACGGTAGGCGGCGCA
This sequence comes from Cupriavidus sp., assembly GCA_019236395.1. GTDB lineage: Bacteria > Pseudomonadota > Gammaproteobacteria > Burkholderiales > Burkholderiaceae > Cupriavidus. Next base: position 6,071 of record JAFAJB010000127.1, on the reverse strand, counting down.
TCGGTCGCCGACTCGAACGCGTAGGCGCCGAAATCCCAGGCCACCCGGCCGTCCGCAGTCTTGATCGTGCGCTCGGGGAAGCGTGCCACGAGGCCGCGCTGCGCATCCTCGTAATCGGCCCGATCCGTGAACGGCAGCTTCCGCAGCCATTCGGCGTTCGACTGTTCGGTCAGCGGCGTGGCGGGGTTTGGACCAGCCAGCGCGACGGACATCGTCAGCGCGGCAGCGGCAAAGACGGTAAGGCGGGCAAGACGCATGGATGGACTCTGGGCGTTTGTGATCGGGAAACATCTATTGGATGCGGGGCCTGCCTATAATTCAATTGCAAATTTCGTATCGCAGCAATGCATCCAGTGCATACATGAACCTGAAACGACTTGAACACCTGGTCGCCGTGGCGGAAGAGGGCTCGCTGGCGGCTGCGGCCCGGCGCGTGCACTTGAGCCAACCGGCGCTGACGCGAAGCATCCAGACACTGGAGGAGGAAGCCGGCGCGGTGCTTTTCGACCGTGGCACACGTGGCGTGACGCTGACAGCCGTGGGGCGCATGGTGACCGAGCGCGCGCGGCGCATACTTTTTGAGTCGCACTGTCTGACGCGCGACCTGACGCTGGTACGGCAGCACGAGATTGGCAGCGTCCAGATCGGTCTTGGCGCGTTTCCGGCGGCCATCCTGCTGCCAGAGATGCTCTGCGCGCTTCATCGGCAATGGCCGAAGCTGCGGATTGCCACTGAAGTCAGCCATCCCGGCGCGTTACTGGACGCGCTGCGCGCGGAGCGGATCGACTTCGCCGTGATCGAACACAGCACGGTACCGACCGCTGCGGAACTCGAGGTGCGACGGCTGCCGGTGGAGCCGGGCGGCATGTTCGTGAGGGTGGCGCATCCCCTGGCGGGACGGGCTGTCTCGCTGCAAGCGCTGCGGGAGGCGGCGCTCGCATCGGTCGTGTTCCCACCCGAGACGCACGAGCGGCTGCGCAAGCTGCTGCGCTGCAAGCCTGGCGAGGAACTGCCGTTCCAGGTCGAAAGTAATGATTTCCGGGCGCTGACACACCTCGCGCAGCACACGGACGCCGTGCTGCTGGCGCCCGTGCGCGCCGTGCGCGACGAGTTGGAGGCGGGGCGCCTGATGCCGCTCGATGTGCCCGAAATGCCCGTGGTGCCAATGCAGTTCGCGATCGTGCGGCTTGCCCAGCGGACGCTGTCCCCTGCGGCCAAGCGGGCGGTGGCTGCCATCGTGGCCGTGGCATAAAAAAAGCGCTCCGTGGTGGAGCGCTTTGGTCGCAAGGGTGCGGGCCCGTGCTTAATCTTCGACAGCGGTGCCGACGATGTTGTAGCCGCCATCGACGTAGGTGATTTCACCGGTCACGCCGCTGGCCAGATCCGACAGCAGGAAGGCGGCGACGTTGCCAACTTCCTCGATCGTCACATTGCGGCGCATCGGGGCCACCTCTTCGAAGTGCTTGAGCAGCCTGCCGAAGTCCTTGATGCCGGAGGCGGCCAGCGTCTTGATCGGGCCGGCCGAAATGCCGTTGGCACGCATGCCGCGCGGACCGACGGCGGAGGCCAGGTACCGTACGCTTGCTTCCAGCGATGCCTTGGCCAGGCCCATCGTGTTGTAGTTCGGTACTACTCGCTCGGCGCCCAGGTAGGTCAGCGTCAGCAGCGATGCGCGGTCATTCAGCAGCGGCATTGCCGCCTTGGCCAGTGCCGGGAAGCTGTAGGCCGAGATGTCGTGCGCAATACGGAAGCCTTCGCGCGACAGCCCTTCGAGGAAGTCTCCCGCGATGGCTTCACGCGGGGCGAAGCCAATCGAATGCACCAGACCGTCGAACTTGTCCCAGCGCTGCCCCAGCGCGGCGAACGTGGCGGCGATCTGTTCATCGCTGCTTACGTCACATTCGTAGATCATGTCGGAGCCGAATTCCTTGGCGAAGTCCGTGATGCGGTCCTTGAAACGTTCGCCGACATAGGTGAATGCCAGTTCTGCGCCTTCGCGCTTGCATGCTGCGGCGATGCCGTAGGCAATCGAACGGTTCGAAAGCAAGCCGGTGATCAGGATCCGCTTACCTGCCAGAAATCCCATAGATTCTCCAAGTGATGTGAGGGCGGGCACTTTCCATGCGTCGGCCCGAGGCCGGTGCACGACGGGTAAAGTTCCCCGCTTTTTGTTGCGCCGCGTAGAGGGAATGTCCGGATGGCTGGGGGCTACCCGAACGCATGTAAAATTGTCGCACAACTTCGCCCGGCCACAAGCCGTCGGGCTATCCTGGGCATTGTGGAGGTCTGCAACCGGATGCTGATTCATGCACGTTGGCCGCTTCGGGCGGCAGGGCAGTGCTTCCGTCGACGCGTGGCGGTGCAATGGGGTTTGGCACTGTCGATCGTGTTGGCCTCGGGTTTTCCCGCATCCGTGTTCGCCGCCCATGGCTTTGCGCTCCACGGCGATCTTAAATACTCGCCGGACTTCACGCATTTCGATTACGCCAATCCCAATGCGCCTCAGGGCGGCACGCTGACACTGGCCAACCCCGACCGTCGCACCAGCTTCGACAAGTTCAATCCGTTCACGCTCAAGGGCACGTCCGCGCCAGGGCTCAATGCCTTGATGTTTGAATCGTTGCTGATCAGCAGCGCGGACGAGACCGCCAGCGCCTATGGCCTGCTGGCCGACGACGTGACCGTGGCGCCCGACGAATTGTCGGTGACCTTCCATATCCGCCCTGAAGCCCGCTTCGTCAATGGCGATCCCGTACTGGCATCGGACGTCAAGTACTCCTATGACATGCTGATGAGCAAGTTCGCGAGCCCGGGCTATCGCAGCATGTGTACCGATGTAAAGGCCGTGGTGGTGACCGGTGAGCGTACTGTGCGGTTTGACTTCAAGCAGCGGAATGCGGAATTGCCGCTGATCGTCGGCTCGCTTCCGGTGTTCTCGAAGAAATGGACGGCCAAGGTGCCGTTCGACAAGCTGACGTTCGAGGAACCGATCACCAGCGGCCCGTACAAGATCGAGCGATACGACGCCGGGCGCGGCATCATATTCCAGCGAGACCGCAAATACTGGGGCAAGGATCTGGCGGTGCGGCGCGGAACCTTCAATTTCGACCGCGTGGTCTACCGTCTCTACAAGGACGAGACCGCCAAGCTCGAGGCATTCAAGGCCGGCGAGTTCGACGCCATTGTCGAGTACAAGGCGAAGAACTGGGCGAAGAGCTACGTCGGCACACGCTTCCGTGAAGGCGAACTGATCAAGACCGAGTTTCCGCACCGCAACGGCGCCGGCATGCAGGGCTTCGTCATGAACATGCGCAAGCCGATCTTTCAGGACGTGCGCGTGCGCCAGGCGCTGATTCTGGCGCTCGACTTCGAATGGCTGAACCGGCAATTGTTCTATGGGGCCTACAAGCGGCTTGATAGCTGGTTCTCGAACAGTGAGCTGGCCGCCAGTTCGACCTTCGACGGCAGGCCGGGCCCGGGCGAACTGAAACTGCTGGACCCGCTGCGCGCAGACCTGCCGTCAGAGGTGTTCGGGCAGGACGTGACGCAGCCCACGACGAATCCGCCGCGCTCGCTGCGCGACAACCTGCGCGATGCGCGCCGCCTGCTGGCGCAGGCCGGCTGGACGTACCAGGACGGCGCCCTGCGCAACGCCAAGGGCGAGCCGCTGGCCTTCGAGTTTCTTGATGACGGTGGCGCGATGAGCCGCGTCATCACCGCATATATCTATAACCTGGAGAAGCTCGGCATCGAAGTACGCCAGCGCACCACGGACTTTGCGCTGTACCAGAAGCGGCTCGAGGATTTCGATTTCGACATGGTGTCGATCCGCTTCCCGGATTCGCAAAGTCCCGGCAACGAACTGCGCGACCGATTCTCGACCGAGGCGGCAACCACGCCGGGTTCGGACAACCTCTTCGGTCTGAAGTCGCCCGCGGTCGACAAACTTGTTGACGCACTGCTGCATGCGCGGACGAGCGAAGAGCTGACCACGGCCGGCCGGGCGCTCGACCGCGTGCTGATGCATGGGTACTACATCGTGCCAAACTGGTACAGTGCATTCCATCGTGTGGCGTATCGCAAGGACATCTCGTTCCCGACGCGTCTGCCGTACTACTACACGGCGGAGGGCTGGATCCTCTCCAACTGGTGGCGCAATGACCTGACGCCGAAAACCCAGTAATCCCGAACCCGGACGGCCATGCTTGCCTATCTGTTGAAGCGCATCCTGCTGATGATCCCGACGCTGATCGGTGTCATCACGCTTACGTTCGTCGTGATCCAGTTCGTGCCCGGCGGCCCGGTCGAGCAGATGATGCTCGAAATGAAGGGGCGGGGGGGCGGTGGCGAGGCCAGTGGCGGCGGCGCCGAGTACCGCGGCCGGCGCGGCGTGGACCCCGACAAGATCAAGGAGATCCAGGCGCTGTACGGGTTCGACAAGCCGCCGCTCGAGCGCTATTTCCTGATGCTCAAACGCTTCGCCCAGTTCGACCTCGGGCAGAGCTACTTCCAGCACCGCAGCGTGTGGGAGCTCGTCAAGTCGAAAATGCCGGTTTCGATCAGCCTGGGGCTCTGGACGTTTTTCCTGACCTACCTGATATCGGTGCCACTGGGCATTTCCAAGGCGATCCGCGCGGGCAGCCGGTTCGACGTGATCAGCAGCATGGTGGTACTGGTCGGCTATGCGATCCCAGGCTTCGTGCTTGGCGTGCTGCTGCTGGTGCTGTTCGGCGGCGGGACGTTCGTGCAGTGGTTCCCGTTGCGCGGCCTGACCTCCGACAACTGGGACCAGCTGTCGATCATGGGCAAGGTCATGGACTACCTGTGGCACCTGGTGCTGCCGATCACGGCATCGGTGGTAGGCAGCTTCGCGGTCATCACGATGCTGACCAAGAATGCCTTCCTCGAAGAGATCCGCAAGCAGTATGTACTGACGGCGCGTGCCAAGGGCCTGGCCGAACGCCGTGTGCTGTGGAAGCACGTGTTCCGCAACGCGCTGATTCCGCTGGTGACCGGGTTCCCGGCCGCGTTCATCGGCGCGTTCTTCACGGGCTCGCTGCTGATCGAGACGCTGTTTTCGCTCGACGGACTGGGCCTGCTGTCCTATGAGGCGGTACTGCGGCGCGACTATCCGGTGGTGCTCGGCACGCTATACCTGTTCACGCTGATCGGTCTTGTGACGCGCCTGATTTCCGACATCTGTTATGTGATGGTCGATCCTCGCATCCACTTCGAGGGGATGCATCGATGAGCATTTTCAATCGCGCCCCGATCCAGAACGGGCTGCCGCATTCGCTCTCGCCGCGCCAGCGCGCCTGGCAGCGCTTCCGTCACAACCGGCTAGGCTACTGGAGCCTGATCCTTTTTGTGGCGCTCTTCGTGTTGAGCCTGTGTGCCGAAGTGTTGTCGAGCGACCGGCCGCTCGTGGTGCGCTACAAGGGCGACTATTACTTCCCGATCGTCAAGGTCTACCCGGAAACCACGTTCGACGGCGACTTCCCGACGCGCACCGACTTTCTGGACCCGTACATCCTTGACCGGATTACGACGCATGGCAATTTCGCCGTTTTCCCGCCGAACCGCTATTCGTACGATTCGCTCAACTACTTCGCCAAGGAACCGAATCCCGCGCCGCCGTCGGCCGAGAACTGGCTCGGCACCGATGACCGTGGCCGGGATGTCCTGGCGCGGCTGCTGTATGGCTTCCGCGTTTCAGTGCTGTTCGGTCTGGCGCTGACGATCATCGGCGTGGTGATCGGTACGTTGACCGGTGCGCTAATGGGATTCTTCGGCGGCCGCTTCGACCTGATGTCGCAGCGGGCGATCGAGATATGGGGCTCGATGCCGGAGCTCTACCTGCTGATCATCTTCGCATCGATTTTCGAACCAAGCCTGGCGCTGCTGATCATCCTGCTATCGCTGTTCGGCTGGATGGGGCTGTCCGACTACGTGCGCGCGGAGTTCTACCGCAATCGCTCCCTCGACTACGTCAAGGCGGCCCGCGCGCTGGGCCTGTCGAACGTGCAGATCATGTGGCGGCATATCCTGCCTAACAGCCTGACACCCGTGAT
>JAFAJB010000044.1 GCA_019236395.1 Cupriavidus sp. | reverse complement strand
AACGCACCCGGACGCCGAAGAAGGTGCCATCAAGGTCCAGTTCGAGCTGAACGGGCAGTCGCGCAGCACGCTGATCGAGCTGCGCAGCACGGTACAGGCCGGCACGACACGCCACAGCCGTCCGGTTGCCGACCCCGAGAACCCGCTGCACGTTGCCGCGCCGATGCCGGGCTCGATCGTGACCGTGGCGGTCCAGCCGGGGCAGAGCGTGTCAGCCGGCACGACCTTGCTTGCGCTGGAGGCCATGAAGATGGAGACGCACATCGCAGCCGACCGCGATTGCGTGATCGCAGCTGTGCATGTGAAGCAGGGCGACCGCGTGGCCGCGAAGGACTTGCTGATCGAGCTGAAGGGCGATTGACCTTGCCCCACGGCTTCGCATCTTGCGTACGCCGTGCTCCGATGCAAGCGCCGGGTGCGTCCTGACAGCAGGATCAGCCCCCGGCGCTTCGTGTCCTCTCGGGTGTCAGCGTCGGTCGACGTCAACCACCGCCTGCGCGAACGCGGTGGGCGCCTCCTGCGGCAGGTTGTGGCCGATTCCTCCCGTCACGTCGCGGTGCTCGTACCGGCCAGTGAACTTGCTGGCATAGGCGCTGGGCTCGGGGTGGGGCGCACCGTTGGCGTCGCCTTCCATGGTGATGGTGGGCACGCTGATGGTGGGCGCGGTGGCGAGCCGCTTCTCGATGTCATCGAACCTGGCTTCGCCGTTGGCCAGCCCCTGCCGCCAGCGGTAGTTGTGAATCGTGATTTCCACGTGGTCGGGGTTGTCGAAGGCGGCGGCGCTGCGGTCGAACGTGGCGTCGTCGAAATTCCATTTTGGCGACGCCAGTTTCCAGATCAGCCTGGCAAACTGGTGCGTGTATTTCTGATAGCCGGCGCGGCCACGGTCCGTGGCGAAATAGAACTGGTACCACCATTGAAGCTCGGCCTCGGGCGGCAATGGCTGCTTGCCAGCCGCCTGGCTCCCGATCAGGTAGCCGCTGACCGAGACCAGCCCCCTGCAACGGTCTGGCCATATCGCGGCCATGATGTCGGCAGTGCGCGCGCCCCAGTCAAAACCGGCTACCACGGCGTTCTGGATCTTGAGCGCGTCCATCAGCGCAATCATGTCGGCGGCGATCGCCGACGGCTGACCATTGCGGATGGTATCGGCCGACAGGAACGTTGTGGAGCCATAGCCACGCAGGTACGGAATGATCACCCGATAGCCGCGCGCCGCCAGTAGTGGGGCCACATCGACAAAGCTGTAGATGTCATAGGGCCAGCCGTGCAACAACAGTGCGACCGGTCCATTGGCAGGGCCGGCCTCTGCGTAGCCGATGTTCAGCACCCCGGCGTTGACGTGCTTGATCGGCCCGAAGGTCGCATGGGTGCCTGGCCGGGTCGAAGGCAAGGGGGGCGCCTTCGACGGAGCAGTTTGGGCTCGAGCGGCCTGCGACAGGCCAAACTGCGCGACGGCCAGCGTCGCTGCTGCGGCGCCAAAAAAGCCTCGGCGAGGCAGACTGATTTGTTCCGGCATTTTCTTCTCCTGTGTACGTGATCAACCTGAGCACGAGTCTAGGAGGCCGTGGCAAGCGGCATGTGTCGGACTTCAGTGGGTTATGTATCGCCATGTATCTGCCCAGGACTGCCATATATGTCGATACAAAATGGCCGGCAGGGCGCATATGTGCGTTCAAGGCATCCGAGAGCACATTGTGTCCTGTATCTCGAAGGCCAGGGTCCTGCGCGCACGGTCATCGAACCAGGGCGCTGCGGCACGTTGCCACCAGAGGGCCGTGATGCTCTCGAAGATCGCTGATGAACGCGGTTCCAATCTCGTGAGGGGACTCGGCCAGGACGTACGAAGTCGCAATGGATGGCGGGCCACTCGTGATGTACTGAACTGCAAAATAGCGGCGTCGCTGCGTGGAAGCCCCGGCGGCGTTCTTTGCGTCCACCCACCCGCATGTCACCAGGTCTCCGGCTTCAATCGGGTGCAAGCGATACACGCGCTCATCCAGGAATACGGCCGAATCGGGTTCGTACAGGTTCTGCCGAACGGCGGCCCGCGCGCTGTCAATGGCAGCTGCATCAGATGTTACCTGTGCCCGGTCGACCTCCTGTATGGCGTCCGGGTCGATGGATTTCAGGAAAATGAAGCTGGCTACTGCCGGCAATACGGCGGCAATAGTCCAATGCAGGAACGTGTGAGGGCGTTTGCTTCTCATTTGAAATTTCGGCACCACTTCTCCTGACGCGTTGGATGATCCGTGGCAATCATGGCTTGCGAGAGCGGCCTGTGAAATCACACGACTTTGAAAATGCGCCGACGCCTGGTGATTTGCACCTGGCTGCGAGGCGCACCTGTGCGCCCTGAGCCATCGCCACGCCACTAGTTCGAGCGTATCGAAGGAATTCGAAAATGGGCGCCTGCAATTGCCCTGCAAATATGCTGCGCGATATCCTAGTTCTCAGGTTGTAACCACTTCTCTACCTCGGGGGCGAGGGGAGATTTGTGCCAACTATCAGGCGACATGTTGACCCATCCTCGCCTGAGTTCCCCGACCCCCAGGCTGTATCCCCACAGCCTGGGTCCTTTTCCAGTTCTCCGGCGATGACGGCACCACATTCTCGCGACTGCGAGGTGCTGAACGTCGTCCAATTTCCCGATTGAACTGAATCAGCAGCGGAGGTAAGCAGTGTCCATCCTTTTGCTTGGAAATCTCAGTGATGACGTTACCGATGAGGAGGTTCGCGCCTTGCTCGTCAGGTATGGATTGCCCACGTTCGACCATATGGCGCAGATCGAGGGCGACGGCTCCAGGCCGGCATTCACGCTGTCTTTTGAACGTCTTGGCGATGAAACCCTTCAACGGTTGGCGGCGCGCATTCATGACGTTTTCTGGAAAGGCAACAAGATCAGCGCATTGGTGCTGAGGGAGCGTTTCAATTAGGACGCGACACGCGCGCTGGCAAGACGCTGGCGTGAAGCAGGAAAGAGGAAACGGTATCGGCATTTGAACCGAGGGCCACGTTTGCTCTGCTTCAGTTTGAAAAGCTTCGTGGTCTGGCGATTTGGAGAACTTGTCGTGAAGGTTGGCATGGATTTGACAAAGCAGTTGGCGCAGGCGCGTGAAGTCGGGACGAAAACCAGTCTGGTGCTGCACCGGCGCCTGAAGCATGCTCAGGAGGCATTCCGTCATCGGGTGCAGGATGCCCAGGACAGTGGGACCGCCACGTCGTCCAGCTGGAATGCCGGCGTGGACCCGATGAGCTGCTACGCGTATGCCGTGGACAGCGTTCAACGAGCCATCCTGTTCTGGGACACGCTCAGGCAGCGAGGTAACAACTTCGTCGAGCATGCGGCGCAAGGCTTCAAGCCTGTCCTGCACTTTGATTACGAGACGGTGCTTGATGGCCGACAGTTTGACCGGCCAGTGAACTATGCGCTGTTGAAGATCACGCCGCCCGTGGGCGTGATCATCGATGACAGCCGTCGGCCCTACATCATCATTGATCCGCGTGCCGGCCACGGGCCGGGCATTGGTGGTTTCAAGGATGACTCACAGGTTGGCGTGGCATTGCGCGCGGGCCATCCGGTCTACTTTGTGATGTTCTTTCGAGAGCCCGAGCCGGGGCAGACACTGCTCGATGTTTGCGAAGCCGAGCAGCAGTTCATTCAGACGGTGCGTGCCTTGCATCCGGACAGCCCCAAGCCGGCCATTGTCGGCAATTGCCAGGGGGGCTGGGCGGCAATGATGCTGGCTGCATCGAATCCGGAGGACACAGGGCCCATCGTCATAAACGGCGCGCCAATGTCGTACTGGAGCGGCGCCTGGAGCGAGGGCGAAGGCGACAACCCGATGCGCTATTCAGGTGGCCTGCTGGGGGGGACGTGGCTGGCGTCATTCGCCGCGGACCTCGGCAACGGCAAGTTCGACGGGGCCTGGTTGGTGCAAAACTTCGAGAACCTGAATCCGGCCAATAGCTACTGGGACAAGTACTACAACCTGTACAAGAAGGCGGATACCGAACCGCCACGCTTCCTGGAATTCGAGCGCTGGTGGGGTGGTTACTACCTGATGAACCGCGAAGAGATCGAATGGATCACGCGGAACCTGTTTGTAGGCAACAAGCTTTGGAGTGGCGACGTCAAGGGCGGGGGTGGCAAGGCCTTTGACCTGCGCGATATCAAGGCTCCCATCCTGCTGTTTGCCTCGATGGGAGACAACATCACCCCGCCACAGCAGGCCTTCAATTGGGTGGTGGATGTCTATGGAAGTACCGAGGAGATCAAGGCGCGGGGCCAGGTCATTGTTGGAATGATGCATCAAAGCATCGGTCACCTTGGCATTTTCGTCTCCGGCAAGGTCGCGCAGAAGGAGCATGCGCAGATCGTGTCAGTGCTCAAGAGCATTGAATTGCTGCCGCCGGGGCTCTACGGAATGGTCATTCATGAGGAAGACTCCGGGGGTGACGGCATCACTTATACCGTCGAGTTCCAGGAGCATTCCCTCGAAGAGATTGCTGGCAGGCTCAACCGCTTCGAGCGCGTTGACGAGAAGCCGTTCGAGGCGGTGGCAGCGCTCTCCGAGATCAACCAGCGCGCCTATGAATGGTTCGCGCGCCCGTTCGTGCAGATGATGTCGAACGAGATGTCTGCGGACGTCTTGCGCAAGTTTCATCCGCTGCGGTTGCAGAACTGGGCCTTCTCGGACATGAATCCATGGCTTGCATGGTTGGGGCCCGCCGCCAACGCCGTAAGGGCAAATCGGCGAGCCTTGGATTCGGACCACCCACTCCGGCAGCGCGAGCAGGCGGGAGCGGAAATTGTCAGCGCCACGCTGGACGCGTATCGCGCCGCGCGTGACGCGATGATGGAGGCAACGTTCTTTGGACTGTACGCAAACATGTCTTCCTTCCACGGCAGTGACACGGTGTCCGGGCACACACCGGCGCCGGTCGCGAGCGAGCCGAAGGAACGGCCGGAAGTAAAGCTGGCGCTGGCCTCAGTCGATCAGGGTGGGTACGCCGAAGCGATCGCCCGTATTGCCTGTCTGCTAAAGCGTCGCGGTGAGCCGTTGCCGCTCTCCCGGCTGGAACTTCACAAGGAATTGGTCATGGAGTATGCGGAGTTCCTGCCGGAACTATCTCCGGATGTGTGGCGGCGGATCCGCGGCAGTCAGGAACTTGTCGTGCTGCACGCATCCGAGCATGCGCTCGAAACGTTGCCCGCCTTGCTCCATGATCGCGCCGATCGCGCGCGGCTGCAGGCCCTTGCCGAAAAACTGAGGGCCAGCAAACTGCTGCTTGGCGTCAAACCTACAGCCACGCAGACCGCAATGCTGGATCGCATTCGGGCCGTCCTGGCGACCGTAGATGACGCCCAATAAGACAGGGGAGCGCCCATGAGCACGAGACATGAAAAGTATCAGCGGCTGATCGAGTACTGCAGGTCCATTTCGCCCACCCCCACAGCGGTTGTTCACCCTTGCGACCAGAGTTCGCTGCAGGGTGTGCTGGAGGCGGTCCGGATGGGACTGATCGCGCCCATCCTGGTTGGTCCGCGTAGCCGCATCGAGGAAGCCGCCCGCGCCGGCGGTATCGATATCGGCGGGTACCCGCTGGTCGATGCTCCGCACAGCCACGCCGCAGCGGAAGCGGCGGTACAGCTGGTGCGCGAAGGCAAGGTCGAAGCACTGATGAAAGGCAGCCTGCATACCGATGAACTGATGGGGGCCGTGGTCAGGCGCGACAGTGGTTTGCGGACGGCAAGGCGTGTCAGCCACAGCTTCGTCATGGATGTGCCGGGGCACGAGAACGTGCTGATCATCACAGATGCCGCCGTCAATATCGCACCGACGCTTGAGGAGAAAGCGGACATCCTTCAGAACGCGATTGATCTCGCGCACGCACTGCAGGTGAAGGATGTCAGGGCGGCCATCCTGTCGTCGATGGAGACGGTCAATCCGAAAGTGCCGTCCACCATTGAGTCGGCTGCCTTGTGCAAGATGGTCGACCGTCACCAGATCACCGGTGCGGTGGTCGACGGCCCGCTCGCCCTGGACAATGCCATCAACA
>JAFAJB010000117.1 GCA_019236395.1 Cupriavidus sp. | reverse complement strand
AATCTCTCTGCCCGACATGTCCAGCACCTTTCCATTAACGTAGGCCACACGTCCGATCTTGTCATATTCGATCGCCCCGTTTCGGATAGTGGAGGACTTTTCAACATGAGATCCGCGACGCAATAGTGCGCGCACGCGGGCTTCAAGCTCTGACAGCGCAAACGGTTTCGGCATAAAATCATCGGCCCCGAGATCGAGTCCTTTTACACGTGACGCGATCGAGTCAGCCGCTGTCAAGATCAGGACAGGCGTGTTTGATTCACGCCTGCGCAGCCGTCTCAACACATCAAATCCAGACATTCCTGGGAGGCCTAATTCCAGAATGACCAGGTCGAATCTCTGAACACGCATTGCCGCATCTGCCTCGGGACCGTTAGCCACCCGGTCAACGGCGTAGCCACAGGCTCGAAGCGCGCGGCACAGGCCTTCGGCCATAGGCTCGTCATCCTCTGCCACTAGAATTCTCACAGTGCGCGCCCTCCTCCGCGATCCTTCCCTCCGAGTACCGGGCCGATCGGATGGATGGCACTCATGGGAGGATCTCCAATCCCGCAACCTCCCGGTGGCTTCCATCCACACCGTGGAGATGTAGGACGTATCGGCCCGAAACCGTCGCAACAAAATCGACCGTCACGGTTTGACCAACCGCAATCGGAATCCCATCTGCTGTATAACCGCGGATCATTAGCAGTCCGGCTTGAGCCGAGGTTACGTGTATGGAGACACGGTCCCCCTTTGAGACCCTAAAGACCGGATGAAAGGCGGCACGTCCAGATGAGTCGCGGATTTGCAGGTCAAAACTTTTCACTTTGCTCGCCGTAGCTTCGATTTGAGGCGCCATCGAGCTCACGGAACGGGCCATCCAATACCCCCCTCCTAAGCTGAGCACGGTGGCCAAGCCGAGTGACAGGGATAGATACCTGAGCTCGAAGGTTCGTACTGAACTTGTAGTCATACTGACTCCTACAACTGAAGTAAGAAGAGTTAGCCCATTGGCAATAGGAGCATTCACAGCCCAACGGCAGTGAGGGGCACCATCTGAATCAGCATCGGGACTTGACTGATGACAGCTCGTCGAACAGTCCTTTCCTACACAGTGGCACCTTGCAGCAGCATCGGTACCATCCTAGGGGCATTCGTGATGATGTCAGCCTGCTTGGCGCGTTCGTGCCCCTGCTTGGCCGCGGCAGCCGACAACTGCGAGAAATAGCCCCCCAGAATGATCTCGACTTCTTCATCCATAAAGTCGGACACCTGCCGAATGGATGCGATGTGCCCACACCCATGCGTTCCCGAAACTATTCGCTCGCGGCAACGTGAATGTCAGTCACGATTGGACACTAAGCGCCAGCCGCTTTGCCGCGGGAGGAAAAACCTGCCACGAGCCATCGTCGTGACGAAAGAAGAAGATCACCACCTTGCCGCCCGTATGCTTCGCTTCGACGCAAACACAACGGCCAGACTTGAACTGGACGCGTCGCGCCCGCGTCGACCGATCGTCTGCTTCCGTATCGAAAGCAAACCACTTGTTGATGAGCCAACGTAACGACTGTCTACCCGTACTCACTTTCGCCTCCACGGCTTACGTCTTGACTGGTCCTCGAACAATTCTTTCAAATCATCTGACCATGCTCGCGGCGAGGAGCGGACCAGGCCCCAAGCCATTGAGATAGAAGTCTGCGACCCTGCCACTGCCAACGTCTTGTGTCGAACGGCTGGTTCCTGGCGATTTCCTGCTGGCAATGTAGGCTTCGCCTCGAAGCCGCGGTCTCCCTGCTCTCCTTGCTGATACTTGGCCAGCACAAAGCAGTCCCTAGCCCTCACAATCCAAAGGATCTTCGAATTCCGTCCGGTCTGATCTCGAGTGCCGCTGGCTTCCCAAGGGAAAAGCAAAACGTTGACGTGGTTCATGCGATCCAAGCTGGTCTTGGCTCCGACCGACTCGACCATCCCGCTGCCAGGAGCACCATCTGCCTTGCGCTTAAGCGCCTAGCTGGCCGCTGCGATCCCGCGTCAGGTCAAGAGTGCCTCTCTCGCCGCAGCCCCAATGCGCGAGCTGCGAAACGGCTCAATAAGGCACCCCGCTTGCGAGGGCCGGCGGCAAATTCACAAAGACTGTCTTGAGCCGACTGCCGATCTTGCGCACGCGGGCACTCCGGCCTTCCCGAAACCCGTCATGGCATGGGCACCAACCTCTCTGTGACAGGCCGGTGAGCATTCAGGACGCGCTTGAGCACCGGTGATCGTCTCGATAGCCCCATACGTCTCGCTGCTGGTGGGGCGATTCCGTGATCCGCTTGAATTCATTGCGTAGCGTGAATCACATTGGCTCGGCAACAAAATCACAAGCATCGACGAGGCCGGAACTATCCTCATTAAGAGTGCGATCCCTGCCTTTCCTCCGCAGCGTTCGACCCTGCGAGAGTCAGATCATGCGAAAGCAATCCATGCCCCGCCCAATATCGTTGCCGTCTTCCTCGGCCAATCTCCTGGAGGGCGAACGACACTTCAGGCTGCTGGCCGACGGCATACCTCATATCGTATTGACCGCCAATCCAGACGGTTGGATCGACTACTGCAACCAGCGATGGGCGACCTACACCGGACTCACGCTCGAGGAAACCCAAATGGGCGCCTGGCAGACGGTCATACATCCAGACGATTTGCAAGGCACCCGTGACCGATGGAGAAGCGCCCTAGCGAGCGGATGCGAATACGAACTCGAGTTCCGCCTCAGAAGAGCGTCCGACCGAGCCTATCGATGGCACCTGGCTCGCGGCGCGCCGTTTAAGGACATCGACGGAAACATCGTGAAGTGGTTCGGCACGTGCACCGACATTGAGGACCAAAAACAGGCGCAGACTACGGCCGAAAGTGCTAACCGAGCGAAATCCGACTTTCTCTCGAGCATGAGCCATGAGTTGCGTAGCCCATTGAACGCGATTCTTGGCTTTGCCCAATTGATGGCCTCCGATTCTCCGCGACCGACCTCGTCCCAACAGACGAGCATCGATCAAATTCTCAAGGCGGGCTGGCATTTGTTGGAGCTCATCAATGAGGTCCTGGATCTTGCAAAAATTGAGGCTGGGCAGGCGTCGCTGTCGCCCGAGCCCGTATCCGTGGCTGATGCCTTACGCGAATGCCACTCAATGGTGGAGCAGCAAGCCTTGAAGCGAGGGGTCGGCATGCGCTTTCCATCGCTCGACCATCCATGCTACGTGCGCGCCGATCGGACCAGGTTCAAGCAGATCCTCCTAAACCTCCTGTCCAATGCGATTAAGTACAACCGCGAACACGGAACTGTAGAGGTGCAGTGTGGCGAGACCCTAGGGGGCCGTATTCACATCAGCGTTCGCGACACCGGTGCTGGATTGGAACCGGAGCGGCTGGCACAACTATTTCAGCCATTCAACCGGCTCGGACAGGAAGCTGGCCTGGAGGAAGGTACCGGCATCGGTCTCGTGGTCGCTAAGCGACTCGTGGAGCTAATGGAGGGCGCTATCGGAGCCGAAAGTGCGGTTGGAGTGGGAAGCGTATTCTGGATTGAACTAGCCGTAGCAAGCGCACCGGAAATGACGGGTGAGAGCGTAGGGCCAGCGGTACCAACCTTTGCGCAAGAAAGAGCGCTGCCTTCAGTTCATACTCTGCTGTATGTCGAAGACAATCCGGCAAATCTGAAGCTAGTGGAGCAACTCACCGCTCGCCGACCCGATTTTCGCTTGTTGACTGCGGTTACCGGCGCTCTTGGTGTCGATCTGGCGCGAACTTCCCTGCCAGACGTGATCGTGATGGACATTCATCTACCGGATATTAACGGAATCGAAGCCCTACGCCTGCTGCGCGAAGACCAACGGACGAGGACTATCCCGGTCATCGCTCTCAGCGCAAACGCAATGCCACGTGACATCGAAAAGGGTATCCAAGCAGGATTCCTGCGTTATCTAACCAAGCCCATCAAGCTTAATGAATTCATAGAGGCCATAACTGCGGCGGTGACACAAACGCATAAAATCACCATTAATAGATGATTCCGCAGCGGGCACAATATGATCAAATCCACCGAGATTCTTACGGCAAAAATCCTGGTCGTCGATGACTTGGAGGCGAATGTCCTGTTGCTTACGCAGATGCTGCATGGAGCCGGCTACGCCTGCGTCGCGTCAACAATGGATCCGCGAGTGGTCTGCGGGCTTCACAGGGAGAATCGCTATGACCTGATTCTGCTTGACCTCCAGATGCCTGGAATGGATGGATTCGAAGTCATGAACGCCCTGAAAGACGTGGAGGCAGACAGCTATCTTCCCGTGATCGTAATCACCGCCCAACCGGACCACAAGTTGCGCGCATTGCAAGCCGGTGCGAAGGACTTCGTCAGTAAGCCATTTGATCTGGCAGAAGTATTAATGCGCGTTCGCAACATGTTGGAAGTGCGTCTGTTGCACAAGGAATCGTTGAGGTACGGTAAAGCCCTCGAGCAGAAAGTACGCGAAGTGGAAGAAAGCCGAGAGACCATCGTTCGCCAGGGCGATGAACTCAGGCGTCTCTACGAGAAGCTCGTCCATGAACAGCAGGTATCCGAGCGGTTGTTGCATAACTTGCTTCCGTCCCCCATTGCTGAACGTTTGAAGGCGCGTTCCGACCTCGTCGCCGGCACCCCTCCTGAGATCATCGCCGACAACTTCCTCGAAGTGTCTGTTTTGTTCGCGGACATTGTTCAATTCACCCAATTTTCCGCCGGTATGACTCCGACGAGACTGGTTGCGGTGCTAAACGAGATATTTGCCGACTTCGACAGCATCGCGGACAGCCGCGGACTCGAGAAAATCAAGACCATCGGCGACGCCTATATGGCTGCCGCCGGCCTGCCGCTCTCAGCGGTCGATCACGCCGAGAGAGCCGCGCATATGGCGTTGGACATGAATGAGTCACTCGCGCGGTTCAATGATCGCAGTGGCCACAAATTGCAGTTGCGCATTGGCATCAATAGCGGTGCGGTGGTAGCCGGTGTCATTGGCAGGCGTAAGTTCATCTATGACCTGTGGGGGGACGCCGTCAATATTGCCAGCCGAATGGAGTCTCAAGGCATAGCCGGTCGCGTTCAGGTTACAGAAGCTACCCGACGCCGGCTCGGTGAATCATTCATCTTCGAAGAGCGCGGTACGATTTCAGCCAAGGGACTGGGTGAGTTGCGTACGTGGTTCCTCGTTGGCAGAACCAGCAAGGCGCGTCAGTGAAGGAAGGGGAGGACAACCAACTTCCTATCAAGTACGGTGGCCATCCCAGCGCTGTACTACCCTGGCGGTAGTCCGCTCGCCGATTGCTCACGCGGAGTCTGCGCTTAAGCGCTCAAGTTGAGCCGTTGGACGGTAGGTTGGACGCGCATACGCGTCAAGCCTTTGCAAGAAAAAAGAGAGTAGGCTTGCCGACCCTTGATCGGAAACCCACCCGAAGCACCGGCGGATGGAGACGAACGAGCGCCGGTGAGACAGAAGGCGGCAATGGGCTTTCACCACCTCAGTCGTACTGCGCCGTCAAACCGGCGGTGCAGTGCCTCAGAATAGACTGTGTAAGAACAGAAAATCCGAAAGCAGACTGCGGTGCACAGTCTGAGCACACACCGAAAACGGAACGAGCCGAAGAACACGTTCCGCAGTCTAGGGAACCTCGAGCTGATTGGCTTGTGTCAAATTGCCATCCCAATCGCCCGGACACGCTCGCCAGGCCCGCACGTCGAGGGAAGCTTGTGAAATATCGCCGACCCGAATCGTGGAATGGCGTGTCAGTTCGACGCCGAATCGCCAAATCCTGTTCCATCGCCAAGGATATGCTTCTCCTCACACAGAAACAGTACGGATGCGCGGAGATCAATGAACTGCTTCTCGTCTTCCAGCAGTTCGAGGCCAGCGGCCTGGACCGCAGGATCCGCCATCGATTGCCATAATGCCTCGGCCGATTCGTAGTAGAGCTCGGCAATGCCATCGTAGGCTTGCGCCGCGGTGCGCGACTGGCGCAGCAGCTCATCGAGCGGATGGCCCACACCATGGCTCTGCACATATCTGATCAAGCCGATCAACGGCGCGTGCTTGCGCACCAGCGGCGCATGTTGTTCGTACCAGTAGTTCAGGAACTCCTGGAGGCTCAGCGAGCCTCGCCGGCGCAGGCAGTAGACCAACTTGATCATGTCAGCCTCTTGGGAATAGGAATCCAGCGATGAGAAGTAGCAGACGAGCACGCACACCGCACAATCGACGCGCCGCCTCCTGCATCCTCTACACCGTTGCGAAGCGCCACGTCTCGACTACTGAGACATGCGCGCCTAAGCGTTTGCAGGAACCGCTAATGATGCCGAAGCATAGCCTCCATCCACAGCAAACTGAACGCCCGTTGTGTAGCTGCTTTCATCGGAAAGCAGGTAGACGACGGTACCGACAATTTCCTCGGGCAAGGCGGCACGCTTCATCGGCGTCATGGCAGCCGCCACTTCGCCACCATCCGGGCCCATCGCCTCTTTGAGCATCTCCGTGAGAACGAAGCCCGGATGAACGACGTTGACACGGATATTGTAGGGGGCCAGTTCGGTGGCGGCCGCAATGGTGATCCCAACCTGTGCGGCCTTTGTGCCGGCGTATGCGGCCGTTCCTGCATGCCCCTTGAGAGCTGCCACGGAGCCGATATTGACGATCGACCCCATACCATTTGCTCGCATCGGGCCGACGACGTGCTTTAGTCCTAGCAGCGTGCCCAGTTGGTTGGTGCGATAGCAGGTATCGAGCGATTCGACAGTCATGTTCTCCAGCAGGCCGGTAACGCCGATCCCCGCGTTGTTAACCAGCGAAGTTATCTTGCCGAAGCGGTCCACGGCCAAGGCCACGATCTGCTCCCAATCAGACTCACTGGTAACATCGAAGGGCATGAACACCGCGCGACCATCCAGGTCGGCCTCGACGGCCCTGCCCTGCTCGATGCTGCGTCCGCCGAAAACGACCTTAGCGCCTTCCCGGACCAGCCCATACACCTCGGCCGCCCCCATTCCGCGTGTTCCTCCGGTGACGATTGCCACCTTTCCATCCAGACGCCCCATTTTTCGCCTCCGACGCCCAACCGGGCTTGCATTCATACGTCGAACCTCGGTCCCCAGCAAAAATCGGCGTGCCCTACGCCCGCCAGGCCGTTCCAGTGAAGGCTCGTCGGCCCGACAATTGCGCACATTGCAGTGACGCCGGCGAATGTGGCACTGCCGTACAGGACCTCGTTGCGGTCATCGAAGGTCTGCGGCAACCCCTTTACGCATTCCCCCGCAACCTCCATTTCGCCCAATTCGCTCTCAAGCCTCAGTACAAATGATTTCGGCAGCCCGTCGTAGGCATCCAGGCTCGGCGCGACGTCGCATTTGGCTTCGTAGATTCGCCCGTCCTGAAACACGCGCGCCATCGCATGCCTGTCTTTGCCGGTCCATTTACTGTCAATCAAAGCAAATGATCGCCCGCCAGGGAAATGCCCCTGCATCCAGGTGCCGGATTCAATGCCGGAGTAACGTCGGGGTCCGCGTGAATGGTCTCGATGGGCAACTGCATCGAAGTCGATGCTTTGACCATCGACTTCGATGCTGCCATGCAGACGCCCCGACTGCTCATAGTGAAAGCTCGCCCACGATTCCCCGCTCAGCGCTCTGCCAAAGTCCCAGATTTCTGTCTGCCCCTCAAAGACCAGGTCGATGTCGACGAGTTGTTGTGGAAGGACCGTGAGCGGCCTGCCCGAGA
>JAFAJB010000202.1 GCA_019236395.1 Cupriavidus sp. | reverse complement strand
GCCGAAGTTGCCTCTGGGCAACTTCCTGCGTGCCGGCGCGGCGCGTGCGTGCTGCTGATTGCCACCATTTGCCTGTCTGGCGCCGCGCGGGGTACGCAACGTGCGGGAGACAAGCCGGGTCGGCGGCAACCCGAAGTGTAAAATGCGAAATCTCGCGCGGATACTGGTGAGACTACCCAAGGCAATGTGCCGGGTGTCCCGTATATCCCTTGCCGATGCGCCGCAAAAAAGCTGGCAAATCGGGCAGGGCATTCAGGGTTCGCGCCAAACCTTGCTTACACAGGTCGTGCGTCACCGGTCCTTGGCCGGTAACGGCCGGGAAATTATATTGAAAATGAATGAGTTACGCCATCAAATTGAAATGGAGCCGCGCTCGCGCCCGAGCGGCCTTCAGGTGGTGTATGTGACGGTCGACGAGAGTTCCGAAGGGCAGCGCATCGATAACTTCCTGCTCAAGGTCGCCAAGGGCGTGCCCAAGAGCCATATTTACCGTGTGCTGCGCTCGGGTGAAGTACGCGTCAATAAGGGCCGGATCGACGCCACTTATCGTCTGCAAATTGGCGATGTGGTCCGTATTCCGCCCATCCGTGTGGCGGAAAAGCCTGCGGAAGCCAGTGGTTTCGTGCCGGCAGCCGATTTTCCGGTGCTGTTCGAGGACGCCCATCTGCTGGTTATCGACAAGCCGGCCGGCGTGGCCGTGCATGGTGGGTCGGGCGTTGCCTTCGGCGTGATCGAGCAGTTGCGCCGTGCAAGGCCTGAGGCGAAGTTCCTGGAACTGGTCCACCGCCTGGATCGGGAAACGTCGGGGATTCTGGTCCTGGCCAAGAAACGCTCCGCGCTGGTGCATCTGCACGAGCAGATTCGAGGCAATGGCATGGACAAGCGTTATTTTGCGTGCGTATCCGGCGAGTTTCCGAATGCGCGGCAGCACGTGAAACTGCCTCTATATAAGTACAGCACTCCGGACGGTGAGCGCCGTGTGCGCGTGCAGGCAGACGGTTTGGCATCACATACCGTATTCAACCGCGTGGAGGCCTTCGAGGGCTACACGTTGCTCGAGGCCGAACTGAAGACTGGGCGAACGCACCAGATTCGCGTGCATCTGCAATCGACAGGCTTCCCGATCGTCGGTGACGACAAGTATGGTGATTTTGCGCTCAATAAGGCACTTGCGCGCAGCGGTGCGAAACCGGGGCTCAAGCGCATGTTCCTGCATGCCCATCGGCTCACATTCACCCATCCGGCCACGGGCGCGCCGATTACGGTCTCGGCGCCGCTGCCCGCCGAATGTGTTGAATTTCTGCAACAATTGCAGCAGGGGCGGCAAGCCCGCGCCACGGATTGATCCGGGCGCAATCACACTTACGGCATCGACCAAGGACCGCAATGGCCAGGCAGCGCTTCGATCTGATCGTCTTCGACTGGGATGGAACCCTGATGGATTCCACGCCCACCATCGCCAAATGTATACAGTTGGCCAGCCGCGACCTGGGTCTGCCGGTTCCCGATGACAGTGCGGCCAGCCATGTGATCGGGCTTGGTCTGAAAGATGCGCTCTCCTACGCGGTGCCGACGCTCGATCCGTCCGACTACCCGCGGCTGGCCGAACGCTACCGTTTTCACTTCCTGACGCGCGACGCCGAGCTCGTGTTGTTCCCCGGCGTGCGCGAAATGCTCGAGGCGCTGCATGCGGAGCACTATTTCCTGGGCGTGGCCACGGGCAAGACCCGTGTCGGTCTGGAGCGCGCGCTGGCGACGACCGGCCTGGGCAAGCTGTTCGATGCCACGCGTTGCGCCGACGAGACGTTTTCGAAGCCGCACCCGGCGATGCTGCACGAACTGACGCGAGAGCTCGGGCAGGACATCGAGCGCACTGTGATGGTTGGTGACACGACCCACGATCTCCAGATGGCCATCAACGCGGGCGCGTACGGGCTGGGCGTATCGTATGGCGCACATCCGGAGGAATCGCTGCGCGCGCTGTCGCCGGTGCATTGTGCGAATTCGATTGCGGATCTGCAGCAATGGCTGCTCGCGCATGCCTGACACCGGGTTGGAGCCGCAGCGCCTGTGCGAGGCCGATGCGCTAGTCGAAGGCGGCGCGGGTGTCCGCTTCTCCGTCCGGTTCGGCTCGCGCGAGATCGGCGCGTTTGTCGTGCGTTACGAAGGTGCCGCGCACGGCTACCTGAACCAGTGCGCCCATGTGCCGATGGAACTTGACTGGCAAGAGGGCCAGTTTTTCGATAGTGCAGGCTTATACTTGATGTGCGCTACTCATGGCGCGACCTACGCGCCCGACACCGGCCTTTGCGTAGGTGGCCCATGCCGGGGCGCCGCGCTGGCCAAGCTTCGGATCGAGGAGCGCGACGGCGCGGTGTTCTGGCTGCCCGAGTCACCATTTTTCCCGACCGGCGCCGATTGAGGCGAAGCCGGGCGGTCACCTGACTTTATCGAGTCCATTCGCATGACTGAACAGCAAAATCCGCCGAACGAACCGGGTCAACCGCAGGATCGTCCTGACGATAGCGGCAAGCTCGAAACCGCGAAGCAGGCAGACTATCCGCTGGAACGTGAGTTGCGGGCCGGCGACGAAGCCACCCGGCGTGAATCCGATGAACGGCGCGCCCGCATGGCCGGCAAGGGAGGGGCGGTCGGCGGGAGCAATAGCAGCGGAGGCTGGGAGCGGGATGTGCTCGAAAAGGTGCTGATGGCGAGCCTGCGCGAGCAGCGCGCGGCGCGACGCTGGAAGATCTTCTTCCGCTTCGTCGGTCTTGCCATCCTTGCGCTGATCCTCTACGCGGCGATCGATTTCAAGGGGGATGTACTGACTTCCACGTCGGGCCGCCACACCGCGATGGTTACGCTCGATGGCGAGATCGCCGCGGGCACGCCGGCCAGTGCCGATTCGATCAATGCATCGCTGCAGGCGGCCTTTGCCGATACAACGGCTGCCGGCGTGATCCTGAAGATCAATTCTCCGGGTGGGTCGCCAGTGCAGGCCGGCATCATCAACGACGAGATCCATCGTCTTCGCAAGCTGTATCCGGACAAGCCGTTCTATGTGGTGGTCGAGGAGATCTGTGCCTCGGGTGGCTACTACGTGGCGGCCGCGGCCGACAAGATCTATGTCGACAAGGCCAGCATCGTCGGGTCGATTGGCGTGCTGATGGATGGCTTCGGCTTTACCGGCCTGATGGACAAGGTGGGCGTCCAGCGCCGTCTGTACACGTCGGGCTCCAACAAGGGCATGCTCGATCCGTTCTCGCCGGAGGTGCCGCGCCAGAAAGGCTACGCCGAGGCCATGCTCAAGGAGATTCACCAGCAGTTCATCAATGTGGTGAAGGAGGGGCGTGGCAATCGGCTAAAGAGCGATCCCGAGCTGTTCTCCGGCCTGTTCTGGTCGGGTGAGCGTGCCGTGGAGCTGGGTCTGGCCGATGGTCTGGGCAGCGCGGATTATGTGGCGCGCGACCTTTTCAAGGCCGAGGATATCGTTGACTACACGGTCAAGGAGAACATTGCCGAACGCGTGGCCAAGCGCTTTGGCGCCGCGGCAGGATCGGCGGCGATGAAGGTGATGCTGATGAGTGCCAGCGTGCCGTCCGTGCGATAAGGCGGTGCGTGGCAAGTGAAAAAGCCCCCGGTTCTCCCGGGGGCTTTTGTTTTATTGGGCCAGCAGCGAGAAGATTGCGGGCCGTTTGTGCAGTTCCAGCCGGTCGGGGCGCCAGGCTGAAATCGGCAGTGTGACGATGGCCTCCGTCGGCAGCGTCAGGTCAACGGCGATCGACAGCAGCGTGGTGCCAGAGCAGTGCTGGCGCAGCGCCTCCAGCAGTGCGCCATTTCGATAGGGCGTTTCGATCCAGACCTGGGTTTGGTGCGCCTTGCGGGAGCGCTGTTCGAGCTCCCGCAGTTTCTGCGCGCGAACATCGGCATCGACGGGCAGATAGCCGTTGAATGCGAAGCTCTGGCCATTCAGGCCCGAGCCCATCACAGCCAGCAGGATCGAACTGGGCCCAACCAGCGGTCGCACGGTGATGCCGCGCGAATGCGCCAGGCGCACCAGATCGGCGCCGGGGTCCGCCACGGCAGGGACGCCGGCTTCGGACAGCAGTCCTCCGTCGCGGCCGACGGCGATCGGGTCGAGCAGCGCGGCCAATGCGTCGGCGCGCGTATTGACGTTCAGTTCGCGAATCTCGATCTGCTGGATCGGATGGGCCAGCGGGGCCGTTTCGCCAAGCTTCTTCAGGAAAGCGCGCGCGGTCTTGGCGTTCTCGGCAACCAGGTAGTCGAGCCGCGCCGCAATCTGCTGCACGCCTGCTGGAATGACGTCCTGGACCGGGTCGAATTCATCGCGCTTGCCCAGGGTGTTGGGTATCAGATAAAGGGTGCCGGCCATCGATCAGGCTCCAAAGAATGGATAGCCGACATGGCGCAGCATGTCGGTCAGGGCGATCAGCGGCAGGCCGATCAGCGCGGTGGGGTCGTCGGACTCGACGCGCGACAGCAGTGCGATGCCAAGCCCTTCGGCCTTGGCACTGCCGGCGCAGTCATACGGTGTTTCGAGTCGCAAGTAGGCGTCCAGCTCGGCATCTGACAGGTCCCGGAACGTGGCACGTGTCTGAATATCGGCGACCTGGGCCTTGCCGGTGCGGCTGTCGAGCAGGCAAAGCGCTGAATGGAAAGTGACCGTTTTGCCTCGCATCAGCTGAAGCTGGGCCAGCGCCTTTTCGTGCGAGCCGGGTTTGCCGATCTGCTGGTCGTCGCCAAGCGTGCAAACCTGGTCCGAGCCAATAATCAGTGCGCCCGCGTGGCGCGCGGCGATCGCCTCGGCCTTGAGACGTGACAGGCGCAGCGCCGTGTCGGCCGGACGCTCGCTGGCAAGTGGCGTTTCATCGATATCGGGCGTGGCGACCTCGAACGGAATGCGCAGGCGCGAGAGCAGTTCGCGTCGATAGGGGGAGCTCGACCCGAGGATCAGGGCAGGGCGGGCATCGGAAGGCATCTTATAGATCAATATGGAAGGTATCGCGGGTGTGGCGAACGGAATTTGGCTTGTATACTTTGACCGTTCCGAAATTTTCAACGTATAATCGCGCGTTTAGCCACATAGGCACGCACGTTGCCGGGATTTGTGTGGCAGACAAGGCATTTTGAGCGATTCAGCACGTATGAGTCAGCCGACCCAGCCTGCGGCGTCCGCCGGGGCATTCGATCTGCGCGAAACCGATCTCTTCGCTTTCTGCCGTAAAGGCGGTAATGCGGCTGGGGGTGTGGTCATGCGCGATTTGCCGCGCATCTTAGCCGAGACGGCTGCGGATGCGCCAGCGTCGGCCCCGGACGAGACTTTCCACTACACGGTGGCCGGCTTCGTCCGTGAGGAAGCCGTGGAGCCCGGTGCGCCCGTTTCGCAGCGGCTGTTTCTCGATGTGACGGTCGATGGTCGTGTCTGGCTGGATTGCCAGCGCTGCCTCGGGGTGTATCCCGAGTCGATCGCCACGAAGATGCGTTTTGAAGTGGTGGCCAGTGAAGCGGCTGCCGATGAGGCCCCGATGGATGAAGACGACGTCGACGTGATCGTCGGCTCGAAGAAGTTCTCGGTGCTCGAACTGGTTGAAGATGAGGTGCTGCTGGCATTGCCGACAGCGCCAAAGCATGCGGTCTGTCCTGCGGTGCACGAGTCTCTCGTGACCGGTGCAGACGGCGAGGTGGAGCCCGAGGCTGCACCCGCAGAAGAAAAGCGGCCGTCGCCCTTCGCGGCGCTGGCCGGCCTGAAGACGAAGCACTGATGCCGCATGGGGCGGCGTGTGCCAGGCGTCTTTCTGGTAGCAGGTAAAGCATCCGGCCGGGCCCCGGCTACGCCTTGTGCAGGATGCGTGTGTTAATATTGCAAAATTCTCGAAGGAGTCATCATGGCTGTTCAACAGAACAAGAAGTCGCCGTCCAAGCGCGGTATGCACCGTTCGCACGACCACCTGTCGGTCGCGCCGCTGGCCGTCGAGCCGACCACGGGCGAAACCCACCTGCGTCACCACGTTAGCCCGAACGGCTACTACCGTGGTCGCAAGGTCATCAAGACCAAGAACGACTGAACAAGTCGTCTGGCGTGACCCTGTGTCTCGCTCGCGCACGTTGTCAGGTGTAGAACAGGAAAGCGGCAAGCTCGTTGCCGCTTTTTTGTTGGGCGCTCGGCGCCCGCACGGCAGCGTATTCGCGTGTCCGGTTGATTGCGCCCCCGCGAATCAATGCGGAGGGTGCCGGCGCGCTTTCCGTATCAGGAAATAATGACGATCAAACTCGCTATCGACTGCATGGGCGGCGATCACGGTGTATCCGTGACGGTGCCGGCGGCGATCAGTTTTCTTTCCAGTCACGACGACGCCGAGATGATCCTGGTCGGCTTGCCCGACGCCATCGGCGCGCAGCTCAAGAAGCTGCATGCAACGGATCATCCGCGCGTGACCGTCGTGGCCGCGACCGAGGTCATCACGATGGATGACCCGGTGGAAGTGGCGCTGCGCAAGAAGAAGGATTCCTCGATGCGCGTGGCAGCCACGCAGGTCAAGGAAGGCAAGGCCGATGCCTGCATCTCCGCCGGCAACACCGGCGCGCTGATGGCGGTATCGCGCTATGTGCTCAAGACGCTGGAAGGCATCGAGCGTCCGGCCATCGCCACCACGATTCCCAACGAGCAGGGCTGGGGCACCACGGTGCTGGACCTGGGTGCGAATGCCGATTGCGAGCCTGAGCACCTGCTGCAGTTCGCGCGCATGGCCGATGCCATGGTGTCCGTAGTGGATCACAAGGAGCACCCGACGGTAGGGTTGCTCAATATCGGCGAGGAAGTGATCAAGGGTAACGAGGTGGTCAAGGCCGCCGGCGAACTGCTGCGCGCTTCCGAGCTCAACTTCTACGGCAACGTGGAAGGCAACGACATCTTCAAGGGTACGACCGACATCGTCGTTTGCGACGGTTTCGTCGGAAATGTGGCGCTCAAGAGCACCGAAGGCCTGGCCAAGATGATCGGCAGCATGATCAAGGAAGAATTCACGCGTTCGTGGTTCACCAAGCTGCTGGCGGCGGTTGCCATGCCCGTGCTGTCGCGTCTGGCGCGCCGGCTCGATCCGGCCCGTTACAACGGTGCCTCGCTGCTGGGCCTGCGTGGCCTGGTGATCAAGAGCCACGGCTCGGCCGACGCCCATTCCTTTGAGTGGGCGATCAAACGCGGGTATGATGCCGCCAGAAACGGCGTCATCGAACGCATAGCAAGGGCCTTCGCCCACAAGTCAGGCGCCGCTGGCAGCCCGACTGGCGGCCCGGAGACAGACGCACCGGACCCACATCCCGATACTCGCGCCGCCTGAGGCCGCTCGCCCGCCGAACGCGGGCAGCGCGATGCGCCCGCACGGAGGGCGGCCCGGTGAGCATCACGATCCGACACGACATGACCAAGTACGCAAAAATCATCGGTACGGGGAGCTACCTGCCCCCGCGGCGCGTCACGAACGACGAGCTGGCAGCTCAGCTTGCCGAGAAAGGCATCGAGACCAGCGACGAGTGGATCGTCTCGCGCAGCGGCATTTCGGCGCGGCACTGGGCCGAACCCGATGTCACGTCGAGCGACCTGGCCGTAAAGGCCGCCGAGCAGGCGATTGCCGCGGCGGGCATCGACCGTCAGGATATCGACCTGATCATCGTCGCCACGTCCACCCCCGACTACGTATTCCCGAGCGCTGCCTGCATGGTGCAGCAGAAGCTCGGCATCACAAATCATTGCGCGGCATTCGACCTGCAGGCCGTGTGCTCGGGCTTCGTCTATGCGATGTCGACGGCGGACAAGTTCATCCGCAGCGGCTCGCACAAGAACGTGCTCGTGATCGGCACCGAGGTGTTCTCGCGCATTCTCGATTTCAACGATCGCACCACCTGCGTGCTGTTCGGCGATGGCGCCGGCGCCGTGGTGCTGACCGCCTCGGACGAGCCGGGCATCCTGTCGTCGGCGATGCATTCGGACGGCAGCCACGTGGATATCCTCTGCGTGCCCGGCAACGTGTCCGGTGGCGCGATCACCGGCGATGCATTCCTGAAGATGGATGGCCAGGCCGTGTTCAAGCTGGCGGTCACCGTACTCGACAAGGTGGCGCGCGAAGCGATCTCGGCAGCCGGGATGCAGGCCGACGAGATCGACTGGCTGATCCCGCACCAGGCCAACATCCGCATCATGCAGGGCACGGCCAAGAAGCTTGGC
>JAFAJB010000080.1 GCA_019236395.1 Cupriavidus sp. | reverse complement strand
TGGTGGCCGGCGTGTGGCTGGCCTTCACCGGCGACGGGCGCGGCCTGCTGATGCTGGCCACGGTGGCGGCCTATTTCATCGCCCGTCCCGTGCTGCATGTGAAGGGCATCCTCAAGTGGCCCTTCCTCTGAAACCGGGCAGAACGTTGTTATTTTCAACTCAGTTGAAAATTGAGCAAAGTTCTGGTGTAATTGACATCGGAATCGGGGTGTAGCTTAGCCTGGTAGAGCGCTACGTTCGGGACGTAGAGGCCGGAGGTTCGAATCCTCTCACCCCGACCAGATTTCGAAAAAGCCGAATCAACGAAAGTTGGTTCGGCTTTTTGCTTTGGGCCGTATCCCGAGCAATGACGGAGCATCGGCCGTCTCCCCCCACCCGCCCCGCGCAAGTGGGGTTGCGCCTCTGTCGTACAAACGCCAATACGCTCGACACCTGGCTTTACAAAAAGTGACCCCGGCGGCAAACTGCCCCGGTCCGGGACCCACGCCCTCCCGATCCCGCCGCAGTCAACCGCGCTGCTGTTCGCCTGCCCGAACGCGCGCACCTTGTACCGTCACAGTATTTCGCCATGACACTAGGCCTCGCGCTTGCACAGAGCCGGCGGATCGCACCAGCACTGCTAGCCCAGCTGGAGCAATCGGCACGGGAAAAGAAGACTCAGTTGATCGACGAGATCATCGGCAGCGGCACGATGACCGCGCACGATGTTGCTGTCTTCGCCGCCGACAAGTACCAGCTTCCGCTGCTCGACCTGTCCCAGTACAACCTCGGCCGTGTGCCACCTGCGCTGGCCGGCAACCGCGAATTTCACGCGCATCGGCTGCTGGCGTTGGGCCGCCGTGAGAATCGCCTGGTCGTCGCGATGTCCGATCCCGCCAACCAGGCCGGTATCGAGGCGATCCGCCAGAAGTTCAACCTGCCCGTGGAAACAGTCGTGGTCGAGCATGACAAGCTGATGAAGCATGTCCGCTCGGCCGGCGAGGAAATCGGCACGCTCAAGAACGCGCTGCCTGCCGGCCCCGCCGCGCAGAAAATGATCGACTATGACCCGGTGGCCGCAGCCGCGGTACGCAAGGTCCCTGGCGCGAACGACATCGACGATGCACCGGTGGTGCGCTTCCTGCAGAAACTGCTGACCGAAGCCTTCCACCGCGGCGCCTCGGACCTTCACTTCGAGCCATTTGAATTCTTCTACCGCGTGCGCTTCCGCGTGGACGGCGTGCTGCAGGAAGTCGCGCGTCCGCCGCTCGACATCCGCGACAAGATCGCCACGCGTATCAAGGTGCTGTCGCGCCTGGATATCTCGGAAAAACGCGTGCCGCAGGACGGCCGCATGAAACTTCTGATCTCGATGCCGAAGGACAAGGACGGCAAGGAAACCGTCGAGAAGGCCATCGATTTCCGGGTGTCCACGCTGCCCACGCTGTTCGGCGAAAAGATCGTGATGCGGATTCTCGATTCGTCGAGTGACAAGCTCGACATCGATCAGCTCGGCTATGAGCCCCATCAGAAGGAACTGCTGCTGGACGCCATCAAGCGCCCGTACGGGATGGTGCTGGTGACCGGCCCTACCGGCAGCGGCAAGACCGTGTCGCTCTACACGTGCCTGAACATGCTGAATCAGGGTGACATCAACATTTCGACGGCCGAAGACCCGGCCGAAATCCAGTTGCCGGGCATCAACCAGGTCAACGTCAACGACAAGGCGGGCCTGACTTTCGCCGCCGCGCTGAAGTCTTTCCTGCGCCAGGATCCGGACGTGATCATGGTCGGCGAAATTCGCGACCTGGAGACGGCCGACATTTCCATCAAGGCTGCGCAGACCGGCCACATGGTGCTGTCCACGCTGCACACGAACGACGCCCCCACCACGCTGACACGCCTGATGAACATGGGTGTGGCGCCGTTCAACATTGCCTCGTCGGTGCTACTGATCACCGCACAACGTCTGGCGCGCAAGCTTTGCTCTTGCAAGCGTGAGGGCGAGCTGGCACCAGAGGTACTGCTCGATGCCGGATTCCAGGCGTCGGATGTCGACGGCACCTGGAAACCGTATCACCCAGTGGGCTGCGAGCGCTGCAACGGCAGCGGCTACAAGGGCCGATGCGGCATCTACCAGGTCATGCCGATCACCGAGGCGATGCAGCAGATCATCCTGACGCACGGCACTGCACTGCAAATCGCGGAGCAGGCGCGCAAGGAAGGCGTGCTATCGTTGCGGGAAGCTGGCCTGCTCAAGGTCAAACAGGGCGTCACGTCACTCGAAGAAGTGCTGGCGACCACGAACACGTAAAACAAAGAAACTAGTCGGGGGTCAAATCATGGCGACGCGCGCACCAGCGGCGGGCGCCCGAACGGCAGCGCCGTCACGGGCCAAATCAGGGCGAAAGGCGCCCACGCAGTACATCTTCGAGTGGGAAGCCAAGGACCGCAAGGGCAAGTCCTTCAAGGGCGAACAGCGCGCCGAGACCCAGTCCGAGGTCACCGCCACGCTGCGCAAGCAGGGACTGACCGTCGTCAAGATGAAGAAGCGCAAGGGTGCGCGCGGCAAGAAGATCATCGAGAAGGACATCGCCTACTTCACGCGCCAGCTCTCGACCATGCTCAGGGCCGGTGTGCCACTGCTGCAGTCCATCGACATCATCGCGCGCGGCCATGCCAACCCGAACTTCACGCAGCTGCTCAACGTCATCCGCTCCGACATCGAGTCGGGCAGCAGCATGGCCACGGCGTTCCGCCGCCATCCGCAGCACTTCGATACGCTCTACTGCAACCTGATCGACGCCGGTGAACAGGGCGGTATTCTCGATGCGCTGCTCGATCGGCTGTCGCTCTACATGGAGAAGAGCATCGCGCTGAAGAGCCAGATCAAGTCGGCAATGATCTACCCGATCGCCGTGCTGACCGTGGCCTTCGCCGTGACCGTGGTGCTGATGCTATTCGTGATTCCCGCGTTCAAGGGGGTATTCTCGAGCTTCGGCGCCTCGCTGCCGGCGCCCACCATGTTCGTGATCGGTATTTCGGACTTTTTCGTGCAGTACTGGTACATCGTCATCGGCGTACCGGTTTTCTCCATCATGGGCTACTTCCGCGCCCGGAAGAAGTCAGAGAAGGTACAACGCTGGCACGACATGGTACTGCTCAAGCTGCCGATCTTCGGCAGCCTGTTCCGCAAGGCCGTGATCGCGCGCTGGACACGTACGCTGGCGACAATGTTTGCAGCCGGCACACCACTGGTGGAATCGATGGAATCCGTAGCCGGCGCGGCCGGCAACTGGCTGTACTACGATGCCACGCGTCAAATCGAGCAGGCTGTGCGTATTGGTACCAGCCTGACCAATGCAATGCAGGCCACGCACGTGTTCGACAACATGGTGCTGCAGATGACCCAGATCGGCGAGGAGTCCGGCGCGCTGGACAACATGCTGCTCAAGGTCGCCGAGTTCTACGAGCGCGAGGTCGATGATGCCGTGGCGGCCATTTCCAGCCTGATCGAGCCGATTATCATCGTGATCCTGGGCGTGCTGATCGGTGGCATGGTGGTGGCGATGTACCTGCCGATCTTCAAGCTGGGCCAAGTGGTGTAACGCGGGGTGGTGTAACGCATGCAAGCTGTCTTGTCGTCGCTGGCGGCCTTGCCGCCAGCTTTCCTGATTGTCGCGGCCGGGGTGATCGGCCTGATGGTTGGCAGTTTCCTCAATGTGGTGATTCATCGTCTGCCGAAGATGATGGAGTACGACGAGGCCAACTACATCGCGGATGTCCGCGGCGAGCCGCTGCCGCACCCCGACCGTTACAACCTCATGGTGCCGCGCTCGGCATGCCCGCACTGCGGCCACCTGATCGCCCCCTGGGAAAACATCCCTGTCATCAGCTACCTGTTCCTGCGCGGCAAGTGCAAGTCCTGCAAGGCCCCGATCGGCATTCGCTATCCGCTGGTCGAACTGGGCACGGCAGTGCTCAGCGCGCTGGCGATGTGGCATTTCGGCCCGACTGCCCAGGCGCTGGCTGCAATCGTGATGATCTGGGCGCTGGTCGCCCTGTTCATGATCGACGCGGACACCCAGCTTCTTCCGGACCAGATCACGCTGCCGCTGCTGTGGCTTGGCCTGCTGCTCAATCTGCAGGGCCTGTTCGTGCCGCTGACAGACGCGGTCATTGGCGCCGCCGCGGGCTATCTGCTGCTGTGGAGCGTCTATTGGCTCTACAAGCTGGTACGCGGCCGTGAAGGCATGGGTCACGGCGACTTCAAGCTGATGGGTGCGCTTGGCGCGTGGTTCGGCTGGCAGGCACTGCCGGCGCTGATTCTGATGTCTTCGGTGGTCGGCGCGGTGCTGGGCGGTGCAATGCTGGTGTTGAGGCGCAAGAGCACCGACACGACATTTCCATTCGGTCCGTATATCGCCGGTGCTGGCCTGATCATCCTGTTCTTCGGCGCTGATGTGTTGCCACTGGGGTTGGTGGTCGGCCACTAGGTGATCGGCCACCAGGCAGCGTCGAAGGCAACCAGGCACAAAACTGGTATCGTTGGCGGCATTCGCCACGGACGACACCCCTGCTCCATGCTGGAAATCGGACTAACCGGCGGTATCGGCTCCGGAAAAACGCGCGTCGCGGACATGTTTGCCGCACGCGGCGCCGCGCTGATCGATACCGACCTCATTGCCCACGAAATCACTGCGCCTGGCGGCGTGGCCATTGCCCCGCTGGTGGCCGCCTTCGGCCCCGATTGCCTGCGGCCGGATGGTGCGATGGACCGCGATGCGATGCGGGCGCGGGTCTTTTCCGACCCCTCGGCCAAGGCCAGGCTTGAAGGCATTACCCATCCGCTGATCCGCCAGGTTACCGAAACGCGGGCTGCCGCAGTCCGCGACGCTGGCCGGCACCCCTACCTGATCTACGTGGTGCCGCTGCTGGTGGAATCCGGTACGTGGCGCACACGCGTGGGCCGAGTGCTCGTGGTCGATTGCCAGGAGGAAACCCAGATCGCGCGCGTGATCGCACGCAACGGTTTCACGCGCGACCAGGTGCTGGCAATCATGCGCCGGCAGGCCACCCGCGCCGAGCGGATGGCCGTGGCGGACGACGTGATCGATAACGACGGGCCGCCCGAGGCACTCAACGCGCAGGTCGCGCGACTTGATGCGCTATACCGCTCACTAGTCGACTCATCAGCAAGTGCATAGTGAAATTCGGCTCGGCTGATACGGTGCCAACTGGGCACGTAAGGGCAGATTCGATTTGTCCTCAAGCGCCG
The DNA here is from genome assembly GCA_019236395.1 of Cupriavidus sp. GTDB lineage: Bacteria > Pseudomonadota > Gammaproteobacteria > Burkholderiales > Burkholderiaceae > Cupriavidus. The sequence continues at coordinate 7,894 of JAFAJB010000080.1, read as the reverse complement.
ACTCGCATAGAATGCGCTGAAACATGCCTGCAAACATGCGCTGCGTGACGAATTCGATCCGTGGAATTCGATCCGTGCGCAAGATGCTCCGCATGGGCGAAATCGTCACGGGCTGCACCAGAGCGCCCGCGACTGAATCAACCGACCGACCGGCGCGCAGCACGGACACCGACTTGATCCTGTACGAATATCCTTTCAACGAACGCATCAGGACGCTCCTGCGCCTGGAAGACCTGTTCGATCGGCTGGATTATTTCCTCGGGCAGGAACATCCGCTGCAGCATCACGTTGCCATCACGACGATCTTCGAGATTATCGATGTGGCTGGACGTGCCGATCTCAAGACCGACCTGATCAAGGAACTCGAGCGTCAGCGCCAGGCGCTGGCGCCGCTGCGTGCCAATCCGCAGATCGATCAGGACGCACTCGTGGGTGTGATCACCGAGATCGAGCAGGGCATCACCGCGCTCAGCCAGACCGTTGGCAAGGCCGGCCAGCTCCTGACCGACAACGAGTGGCTGACCAGCATCCGCAGCCGCGCGATCATCCCCGGCGGCACTTGCGAGTTCGATCTGCCGGCCTACTATGCCTGGCAGCATCACCCCGCCGAGGACCGCCGCGCGGACATTCTCAAGTGGGCTCGGCCGCTGGCCTCGCTGCGCATGGGCGCTTCGATCGTGCTGCGTCTGTTGCGCGAGTCTGGCCAGAGCGGCAAGGTCATCGCCACCGGCGGCAGCTATCAGCAGATGCTGTCGGGCCGCAGCTACCAGCTCATGCAGGTCTACCTGGACGAGTCGCTGCTGGCCTTCATCCCCGAGATGAGCGCCAACAAGTACATGCTCTGGGTGCGCTTCACGCAGCAGGACGGCGACATGCGTCCGCGCTCGGTGGACGCCGACATCCCCTTCCTGCTGAAGCTCTGTAATTTCTGAAGTTTCCGATGCCAGCCGTCGTCAAATGTCCCACCTGCGGCAAGGAAGTTGCCTGGGTGCCGGAGAACAAGTTCCGCCCGTTCTGCTCGGAACGCTGCAAGCAGATCGACCTCGGGGCCTGGGCGTCCGAGAAATACGTGATCGGCGGCAAGCCCGGCGAGACACCGTCGCCTGACCTGCCTGAAGACGCGGAAGATTGACCGGTTGAGGATTTCCCCCCTCCCGCACGGCGAGTAAGGGGAACACTGTTTCCAGGTCACTTACCGCATCAATTACCGCGCGGCCAGCACTCGCCGGCAGAACCCCACGCAGACCAGCACGAAGACGGCCAGGCCCAGCCACTGTGCCGTGGCGCCAAACCCCGCTCCGACAACCGCCAGCGGTGCCTCCTTGCCCGACAGGCCAATGATCGCCGCAAGCGCCACGCCAACCAGGCTTTCCCCGACGATCAGGCCTGAGGCGAGCAGCGTGCCGCGTCGCTCGGCATGGGCCAGCACTGTCTTCACATCATCACCGCGCGCCTCGGCACGGCGCCGCTCCGTGCGCAGCAACCACCACGACAACACTGCGCCCACCACAAGCGCGGAGCTGACCGTCGGCGGCAGATAGATGCCAATGCCCACGGCCAGAACCGGCAGGCGTGCCGGTCCACTGCGACGGCGCAGCACTTCATCGACGGCAATCAGTACCGCGCCCAGCACCACGCCGATCAGGATCATCGTCCAGTTGAGCCGGTGCGTGAAAATGCCCGTGGCGATCGCGGTCATCAGCGTGGCCTGCGGTGCGGCCAGCGCCTGGTTGGGATCCATGTCCGCGCGCGGCAGGGCGCCGGCGAAGCCATAGGCGTTGTATAGCAGGTCGAGCACCGGAGGAATCACCGCTGCGCCAACGGCACAGCCGATCAGCAACGCGACCTGCTGACGCCAAGGCGTTGCGCCGACCAGCCAGCCGGTCTTCAGGTCCTGCAGGTTGTCATTCGAGATCGAAGCCACCGCCACCACGGCCGAAGTCGTGAAGATCGCCAGGGCAATGGCGAACTTGCCGCCTTCGGGCGTATCGAGCAGGCCGTCGAGCGAGCCGATTCCGAGAATCAGCAGCGACACCAGGATCACCGCGATGATGCCGATGCCAGAAATCGGGCTGGCCGACGATCCGACCAGACCCGCCATATAGCCGCACGCCGCCGCCACCAGAAAGCCAAACACGAACGCGAACAGCACCGCACAGCCAACCAATCGCCAGCTGGCACCGGTGTCGAGCGGTGCCGGGGCCAGAAAATGACCGAACGTCACCGCCAGCACCACAAGCAGGATCAGCGTGATGATGCCAATCCAGGCAACCGGCAAGTCACGCTGCGTGCGGGGAATCGCGCCGCCCGCGCCCTGTCCGGCGCCGCGCAGGGCGCCCATCGATGCGCGCACGCCTTCGATCATCGGCTTGAACAGCGTGCCGAGCGTCCAGATCGCCGCGATACCGATCGTGCCCGCACCGATGAAGCGCGCCTGCGTGCTCCACACTGAAGTGCCGAAGCTCGACAACGTGGCACCTGCCGGCATCGGCGTAATGGCGGTCAACCAGGGCACCGCGATCCCCCAGGTCAGCACGAGCCCCAGCAACATCGCCAGCCCGCCGACGATGCCGACCAGGTAACCGGCACCCACCAGCGCAAGCGAGAATCCCATCGAGAGCCGAACTACCGACGCGCCGGCCGCAAGCCACGCGTTGGCACCTTCGGCCAGAACTCGGAGGCCACCCGCGGCGAAGCTGAACAGCCCCGCGGCGGTGCCACCGGCAACCAGGTCGGCCAGTCCGGTGGCCTGTTTTCTGTCACCAGCCCCCTGGCCCGCACTACCTACGCGCAGGATCTCGGCAGCGGCCACGCCTTCGGGATACGGCAGGTCGCTCTGCACCACCATCGCGTGGCGCAACGGAATGCTGAAAATCACACCAAGCATGCCGCCCGCCGCGCAGATCGTCAGCGTCTGCCAGAACGGAAAGCCCTGCCAGTGTCCGAGCATGACCAGGCCCGGCAGGATGAAGATGATCGACGACAGGGTGCCGGCGGCGGACGCCTGCGTCTGCACCATGTTGTTCTCAAGGATGTTCGCGCCCGGGAACAGGCGCAGCACGGCCATCGAGATCACGGCCGCGGGAATCGCCGAGGAAAAAGTGAGGCCAACCTTGAGTCCGAGGTAGATATTGGAGGCGGTGAACACCACCGTGATCAGGGCACCGAGGATGATGCCGCGTAGCGTCAGTTCGGGCAGCGAAACAGCGTCATCGATACGATCGACACGTTGCATGGAGCCTCCTGAGTTGTTGTTGGAAATAATTTGCCCGGCCGGAGCCGGGCATTGTTATCAGCTAGCGCGGGACTCTGCCGCCAGCCAATCGACGACGGGGATCGTCGCCGGTAACAGCGGCCCGACCGACACGGGCACCGCCTGCCAGGAAAACGCCTGCCCTTCCCGGCCAACCGGCTCGCCTCGCCAGTCCGTTACCTTGCAGAAATACAGCCGCACATAGGCGTGCGGGTAATCGTGCTCGAGCGTATGCCAGCGTTCGCTGCGCAGGATGTCGAGCCCGAGTTCCTCATGCAGCTCGCGCGCCAGCGCTGCTTCCACCGATTCGCCCGGCTCCAGCTTGCCACCCGGGAATTCCCAGTAACCTTCGTAAGGCTTGCCCGCCGGGCGCTGCGCCAGCAGAAAACGGCCATCGGGCTGGATCATGACGCCGACTGCCACCTCGGTGACCTTGCGCGTCTGCCCGTCGGCCATCTTTACGGTTTCAGCCTGACCACTCATGCCTGGCTACCGTTATCGCCCGCGAGATCTGCCACGAACGGCTTGCCATGCTTGCCGCCCCAATCGCGTGCGAACTGCCACGCCACGCGGCCCGAACGAGAACCACGCTCGAGCGCCCAGACAAGCGCATCGCCGCGCGCCGCTTCGATATCGGCGGGCGTGCAGCCGAAGTGCGCGAGCCAGTGGGCCACTATGGCCAGGTATTCGTCCTGCTTCGGCGGATAGAACGACAGCCACAGGCCAAAGCGCTCGGACAGCGAGATCTTTTCTTCCACCACTTCGCCCGGATGGATTTCGCCATCGGCCGTGTGGTGGTAGGTCTCGTTGTCCTTCATGTATTCGGGCAGCAGGTGGCGGCGATTCGACGTCGCGTAGATCAGCACGTTGTCCGATTGCGCAGCCACCGAGCCGTCCAGCGCCGACTTGAGCGATTTGTAGCCCGACTCGCCCTCCTCGAACGACAAGTCGTCGCAGAAGATCGCAAAGCGCTCGGGACGCTGGGCAAGCTGCTCGACGATATCGCCGAGGTCGCCCAGGTCATCCTTGTCCACTTCGACCAGCCGCAGCCCATCTTTTACGAATGCGTTCAGGCAGGCCTTGATCAAGGACGACTTGCCCGTGCCGCGCGCGCCAGTCAGCAGCACATTGTTGGCCGGGAGCCGGTTCACGAACTGCCGCGTATTGGCCACGATCGCATCCTTCTGACGCTCGATGTTCTTGAGATCGTCGAGGTGGATCGGTGGAAGCTGGCGAATCGCCTGCAGGTAGCCGATGTTGCCAAACAGGCTCTGGCGCTTGCGCCAGCGGAACGCCACCGCCTCCTTCCAGTCCGCATCGGTCAGTTCCGGCGGCAGCCATTGTTCGAGACGGGCAAGGAAGCCATCGAGGCGGGCAGCAAGGTCAGACATGGGGCGATATTTCCGGATTTACGAGCGGTAGTCAGCGTTGATCGACACGTAGTCGTGCGACAGGTCGCACGTCCAGACCGTCGCTTCGGCGTCGCCACGGCCCAGTGCGATGCGCACCGTGATCTCGGCCTGCTTCATCACGCGCTGGCCGTCTTCTTCGCGATACTCGGGGTTGCGGCCGCCATCGCGCGCCACCCAGACGTCATCGAGCCACAGGTTCACGCGGTCGACGTCGAGATCGTTCACGCCGGCATAGCCGATGGCCGCCAGAATGCGGCCGAGGTTGGGGTCCGATGCGTAGAACGCCGTCTTCACCAGCGGGGAATGCGCCACGGCATAGGCGATCTGGCGGCACTCGGCCACGTTCTTGCCGCCTTCCACACGGATCGTCATCAGCTTGGTGGCGCCCTCGCCGTCACGCACGATCATCTGGGCAAGTTCCTGGGCCAGCGCCGTCACGGCGTCGCGCAGCGCTTCGAAGCCCGCGCCCTCGGCACGATCGATCGACACACCGGCCTTGCCCGAGGCAATCAGCACGAACGAGTCATTGGTCGACGTATCGCCATCGATCGTGATGCTGTTGAAAGAGTGATCTGCCGCGTGCGACACCAGCTTTTGCAGCACCGGCTGGGCCACTGCGGCATCCATAGCGATAAAGCCGAGCATCGTCGCCATGTTCGGACGAATCATGCCGGCGCCCTTGCTGATACCCGAGAGCGTCACGGTCTTGCCATCGATCTGCACCGTGCGCGACGCCGCCTTCGGCTGCGTATCGGTGGTCATGATCGATTCGGCGGCGGCCAGCCAGTTGTCGGCGCGCGCATTGGCGATGGCCGTCGGCAGTGCGGCGGTCAGGCGATCGACCGGGAGCTGCTCCAGGATCACGCCGGTCGAGAACGGCAGCACCTGGTTCGGCTGGATACCAAGCTCCCGGGCCAGCGCATCGCACGTGGCACGTGCAGCCGCCAGGCCCGGCTCACCGGTACCGGCATTGGCGTTGCCGGTGTTCACCACGAGTGCGCGGATTCCGGCGCCCGCAGCCAGGTGTTCACGGCAGACCTGCACCGGCGCGGCGCAGAAGCGATTCTGCGTGAACACGCCCGCCGCGGTGCTGCCCTCGGCCACGCGGACCACCAGCACGTCCTTGCGATTGGCCTTGCGGATTCCGGCTTCGGCCCAGCCGAGTTCGACGCCGGCAACGGATTTCAGGTTTTCTGCCTGAGGCAGGGGCAGGTTCACGGGCATGTTCGATTCCTTTGCTGCAATTTGACTTGTACCTGACGAACATGCCCGCTTGACGCGGTGGTCAAGCGGGCATGGACTGGAAATCTATCGATGAAGGCGCGGCGATCTCTGTCGCGCCCCCACCGGTGGTATCGGCAGAAAGCTGGAGGCTTCAGCTCAGCTTGCCGTGGCACTGCTTGAACTTCTTGCCCGATCCGCACGGGCACGGATCGTTGCGGCCAACCTTGGGCATGCCCGCAAGCGCCACATCACCGCCCATCGCGGCCATTGCCGCGGCGGCCGTGCTGCTGCGCGCCGGCGATGCCTGCTCGACCGGCTCATGACCCTCGGCAAACTCGTCATGCTTGTACTGCACGTTCTCGAGATGCGCCAGACCTTCCTCGATCTGCTCGGACGCCTGTTCCAGTTCCTCGGAGGACTGGATGCGCACGTTGAACACGACACGTGTGACTTCGCTCTTGATCACGTCCAGCAGGCGCGCGAACAGCTCGAACGATTCGCGCTTGTATTCCTGCTTCGGGTCCTTCTGCGCATAGCCGCGCAGGTGGATGCCCTGGCGCAGATGATCGAGCGCTGCAAGATGTTCGCGCCAGTGCGTGTCGATGCTCTGCAGCATCACCGAGCGCTCGAAGCCGGCAAACGACTCGCGGCCCGCCTGGGCGACCTTGCCATCGTAGAGCTCGCGTGCCGCTTTCAGCATCATGTCCAGCAGCTCTTCGTCCTCGATGCTCTGCGCGCCTTCGATGGTCTTGGCCAGCGGCAATTCCAGGCCCCAGTCGTCGCGCAGACGCTGCTCCAGGCCGGCGATATCCCACTGCTCTTCCATGGTCTCGGCCGGCACGTGCTCGCGGAACATCTCCACAAGCACGCTTTCGCGCAGGTTGGCCACCATGTCGCCGACGTCCTGCGATTCGAGCACATCGTTGCGGAGCTTGTAGATTTCCTTGCGCTGGTCGTTGGCAACGTCGTCGTACTGCAGCAGCTGCTTGCGGATGTCGAAGTTGCGGCCTTCCACCTTGCGCTGCGCCGACTCGATCGAGCGCGTGACGATACCGGCCTCGATCGGCTCGCCCTCGGGCATCTTCAGGCGTTCCATGATCGCGCGCACGCGGTCGCCGGCGAAGATACGCAGGAGCTGGTCGTCGAGCGACAGATAGAAGCGCGAGGAACCCGGGTCGCCCTGGCGGCCGGCACGGCCGCGAAGCTGGTTGTCGATCCGGCGCGACTCGTGGCGTTCGGTGCCGACGATATGCAGGCCGCCCGAGGCCTTGACCTGCTCGTGCAGCGACTGCCATTCATCCTTGAGCTGCGTGATGCGCTCAGCTTTCTCGGCATCGGACAGGCTGGCATCGGCCTCGATGAAGCCGGACTGCTTCTCGACGTTGCCGCCCAGCACGATGTCGGTACCGCGACCAGCCATGTTGGTGGCGATCGTGATCATCTTGGGACGGCCGGCCTGCGCCACGATCTCGGCTTCGCGCGCGTGCTGCTTGGCGTTCAGCACCTGGTGCGGCAGCTTTTCCTTGTTCAGCAGGGCCGAGAGATACTCGGACGTCTCGATCGACGTCGTGCCCACCAGCACGGGCTGGCCGCGGTTGACGCAGTCGCGGATGTCCTCGACGACCGCGTCGTACTTCTCGCGCTCGGTCTTGTAGACGAGGTCGAGCTCGTCCTTGCGCTGCGTCGGGCGGTTCGGCGGGATCACCACGGTCTCGAGGCCGTAGATCTCCTGGAACTCGTAGGCTTCCGTGTCGGCCGTACCGGTCATGCCGGCCAGCTTCTCGTACATGCGGAAGTAGTTCTGGAACGTAATCGTGGCCAGCGTCTGGTTTTCCTGCTGGACGGTCACGCCTTCCTTGGCTTCCACAGCCTGGTGCAGGCCGTCGGACCAGCGGCGGCCGGGCAGGGCCCGTCCGGTGTTCTGGTCGACGATGACGACCTTGTTGTCCTGCACGACGTAATCGACGTCCTTTTCGTAGACGCAGTAGGCGCGCAGGAGCTGGCC
>JAFAJB010000251.1 GCA_019236395.1 Cupriavidus sp. | reverse complement strand
CCGTGACCACGAAGATCGTGAACGCCACCTGGATCGCCGTGCGGCCCCAGTGGTACTTCTCGTCAATCGGATTGACGAACAGCGTCCAGCCGTACTGCATGTTGGCGATCATCGCCATACAGATCACGCCGAATACGAGTTGCGTCCATGGCGATGCAAACCATGACGCCGACGCATTTCCGTGCTGCTGAGGTTCCATGGTGTCTCCTTCTGGCGGCTGAAGCCGCCGTATTGGTTGGGCATCTGTGCGGATGCCTCTGGTGTTTCGCAGTGCTCCTGGTTGCCACTCAAAAGCGGCTGAGCCGCTCTAGTGCTATACGGTATGTGATATATCAATCAAGTCAAGACGATTCGGCTGCCTGCCTGACTTATCGACCAGACATTACCTAATCGGTTTTTCCGGGACATCGATCCAATGGTGCGCAAGGCGCATCAAACTCCCCCGCCGACACCAACGGGCTTCATTCCAAATCAATGGTTTAGGGATGGATTCGGCATCAATCGATGCGTCGAAAACACGTAGGCGCGACGCTGCAGCGCACTTCACAAAAAACCCGGTCTAGGGAAAATACCGACCACGGAGTCAGAAGACCCGACTGTGAATGGCGCGCGGTTCAGAACGTATCTGAATGGGAAATCGGGAAATCGGGAGGCGCCGAACTGCGTAGGGAACTTAGGTGTAGCTACTTGCAATCCACGAAGTGCATGCTTGAAATCAGCCGGGTTTTCAGCTCGAAATAACTGCAACTGGCCGGACACGTGCTCCTGGATTATCAGCAACCGTGCTTGCAGTATCTGCAACTGAATGGACCCGGATCGGCAACCCGGCCACGATCTCCTGCGAGGAACATCAGATAGGGGATTCCTTCGCGCACCAGTTATGCGGTACCTCGAAGATGCCGTCATCTCGCCTTGCACGCAGGTACTGGATTTCCTCTGGCGGTACGACCATCTGTAGCCATTGGAGATCGCGCGCCAAATCCACACCCGGGCCGTCGTTGTCGTAGCGCAGAGCCTTCAAGACCTCCAGGTTGCTGGGGTTCATGATGTTCCACTTAACGTGCCTCAGTGGGCGGACCGTATAGATCTTCAAGATCGTCTGCCGAGCAGCATTGCCGATCCATGGATTGTTCACATTGCCGGTGAGTAGGCCGACAATGCGAGTGAAATACGACAAGCGTGCGCGGGCGATTTCAGTCGCGGTTCTAGCACCCCACTGCGGCAGCGTGCCATTCATCTTCGCGACGTAGAAACCGCGGCCCATCTGCCCCGTAGGCGGAAGGAACCGCGCTTGGATCCCCACGGCGAGGATGTTCAAAGCCGATGTTTCACTTGTACCGTGATAGCCAATGAAATACATGGGACCTCCCTTTTGCAAACAGAGTTGTTTGGCTGTGCCTGAGAGCTCGTCAACCCGATGACTCCATCAGACGATGGTTTGATGGAGGCCGATCCGGCGGCCGCCTGACATCGCGGGAAGCCTCGCAAATTGGCTCCACCAACAGCTCCCATCTATCAACGTCCAACGGTACTAGATTCGCATCGCACAAACGTTGATTGAATACGCGCGGATTTCAATCAACGACCAGCATCTCAACCTGCAACGCGATGCACTCGCGAAGGCAGGCTGCGAACGCGTCTCTGAGGACACGGCTAGTGGTGCAAAAGCGGAGCGCACCGGACTAACGGTGCTACTTGCAACGCAGGCGGGCGACTTCGAAACGACGCGCCATCAGCAACTGATGAAAGACATCAAGGGTGCGGTCTTCGAAGGCCGACTGATCGCGTTGTGCGGCGGCGTCGGATTTCGAGCAGGAAACCACGTCGATTGCAAGCACGGCCCGTTTCGATTTCAAGTAGCCACACTTAGGGGCCAGAGCCCCGGAGCGCAGGGGCAAAATAAGGAGGGAACGGCCGCGGGAGAAACGAACAGCTAGGGTACTGCTTGCATGTCAGGAGTTGCCGGCCGTTACAGGCTCCTGGCATTTACTGCGCGAGAAATCAGGCGCGTGCGAATTGCGGTTGGATCTGGCTGGATGTGCTCGGCGTCGCACGACCAACCCCATCGATGTCCTGCGTGGAACCCAGACCGGCGAAACGGCCATGTTCCTGTGCAGTGGTCAGCAAGCTCATCGGCAGGCGGGTTGCCAGCAGCCAGGTCACGGTGACGCCGATCGAGATCAGACCGAGGGCGATGGCGGAAAGCAGTGCGGCGTTCATGAAAACTCCTAAGTGAGGTAGGTCAAGGAGTTTGCATTATATGCTGCACTGCGAGATCCGTACATATTTTGTATGTGATATATCAAAGCAAGTCGTACCTTGAACGCAACAGAGCACCCCGTGGGGTGCTCTGTTCATCTCAAACCGACAGTTCGAGCGAGTAATAAGGAGCAACGCGTGGCCAGAAAGGCTTGCGGCAATGCCGCACGTGAGCGGGATTCAGCGCCCTACCCCACCTTTTTCAGCAGTCCCTGGTCGTATTCCTGCGCGCGCAGGTTATCCCACACGGCAGCCGCGTTCGGCTTGAGCGAACGCGCCTTGCGACGCACGAGCATGACGTTCGACGTAACCTGTGGCCGCAACGGGCACAAGACGGTGTTGGGAGCGATACCGCCCACCTGCGCGCGTGACGGCACCACACCGATGCCGAGCCCCATCGCCACCATGCCGAAGATCGCGGCAAAGTGGCCCAGCACCTGCAACGAACCCGGGCGCACGTGATAGGTTGCCAGCGCACGCTCCACCGCCGGTTGTATGCCGGAACCCTGATCGAGCATCAGCAACGAGGCATTGCCAAGCTCCCCCCACCCCAGCGATTCACGGGCGGCCAGTGGATGCTGTGCCGGCAAGACGGCCTGCAAGGGATCGATGCACAACGGCTCAAAGTAAAGATCATCGCAAGGTGCGGGATTGCTGGCGATGCCAAAATCGACCTCGCCACTACGCACGCTTTGCAGCACGCAGTCATGCGGGCGATCGCGCAGCGTAATGCCGATGCCGGGCCATGCCTTGCGGCAACCTGCCACCCACATTGGCACGGACATCGACGACAGCACCGGATCAGTCGCGATCTGCACGGTCCCCTCGCACGGCTTGCCCGTGTCGTGGCTTTCGCGCAGCGTCTGCTCGACCTCCTCGATCAGGTGGCAGATCCGCTGAGACAGGACCTCGCCCGCGTCGGTCAACTCCACCTGGCGCGTGGTGCGATCGAACAGGCGCTGGTCGATTTCTTCTTCCAGTTCGCGCACGCTCCGACTGATGGCGGACTGCGTCAAGCCCAGTTCGGCCGCTGCGCGCGTGAAGCTCTTATGTCGTGCCACCGCCGCAAAGGCCTTCAACTGAGGAAGCGAAACATTCATGGTTACCGCTCCTTTCAACAATGGGCAGACCGTCTATTCACCCTTCCCGGTCGAGAAGCCCGCCATATACGTCGCGTGATCACTGATGGGCTGCGCGTTGGCGTGACCGGTAATGAATCGGCGGCGCATCGGCTGCAGCACGAACTTCGCGGAAATCCCCGCGGCCACTGTCATCACCGCAGCCACCGTGAACACCAGGTTCCAGCCGCCATACTGGGACATCACCGATGCCAGCGGCACCAGCATCGCCGCAGTGCCCTTCGCCGTATAGAGCGTGCCGGCATTGGCCGCGGCGAACTTGCTGCCGAACGTATCGGCGCATAGCGCAGGGAAGATCGAGAAGATTTCGCCCCAGAACAGGAACGTCAGCGCCGCGAAGAACATGAACCAGTACGGGTTATGCCCGAGTTCCAGCAGTCCAATCAGCGACAGCCCTTCGCCGATGAAGATCAGGAACATCGTGTTCTCGCGGCCGATGCGGTCCGAGATCAGGCCGCAAAGCGGACGCGTCAGGCCGTTGCAAAGGTTGTCGATCGACAACGTCATCGTCAGCAGCGGCAGCGTCATGCCAAGCATCGTGACCGGCATCGAGGCAAAGCCGAAATCGCGGGCGATGGGCCCGAGCTGCGCGGTGGCCATGATGCCGCCTGCCGCCACCGCAACGAACGAGGCATAGATGACCCAGAACACTGGCGTGCGCACCATCTGGCCCGGCGTAAATTCAACGGGATTGACCAGGATGGCCTTGTTCGCCAGCAGCCCCTTGGGCGGCTGCGGCTTGACCAGCAGCATGGCCATCGCAAGGATCAGCACTCCCTGGAGAATGCCGAATGTGAAGAACGCATGTTCGTAGCCAGACTTCTGGATCATGCTGGCAATCGGAATCACGGTCAGTGCCGAACCCGCGCCAAAGCCCGCTGCAGTCAGCCCGGCCGCCAGGCCGCGCTTGTCCGGAAACCACTTCAGCGCGTTGCCCACGCATGTGCCATAGACTCCGCCGGCGCCAATCCCCGCGATCACCGCTGCCGCGTACAGCATTGGCAGCGAAGTGGCATACGAATTCATCACCCACGCCAGCCCCGCGCAGATCGCGCCGCCAGCCACCACCGGACGCGGCCCGAGCTTGTCGACTAGCCACCCTTCCAGCGGCACGAGCCAGGTTTCCGTGACGATGAAGATGGAGAATGCAACCTGGATTGCCGATTCGCCCCAGTGGTGCCTGGCGTTCATCGGTGTGACGAACAGCGTCCATCCATACTGGAGATTCGCCACCAGACCCATGCAGACCACGCCGATGAAGAGCTGGAACCAGCGGTTGCGAAGCAGACCACCATTGAAATTGCCCAAGGCGGGGCCTGCCGCATTGGTGTGCGCCATGTCGTGTCTCCTTGCATTAGTGTCTTTCGCACTCTGGCGGCGCGAATGGTGGGCTGGCCCGTTGGGGACGCCCGACTTTTCACTACTGAATGAGCGCGCCTGACATTGCGGCACGTTGCATCTGTGAATTGATGCTACTTCAAACTTAGATCAGCACAGCATAAAGTTTTTTATTATGATCATTGACGATCCTTTATAGATCAGGGGATATCGTGCAATGAAGAACGCCACGCTGCGGCAGCTGAAAGTGTTCGAAACGGTGGCCCGCCATCTGAGCTTTTCTCGCGCGGCGGAGGAGCTGCATCTCACGCAACCTGCTGTTTCCACACAGGTTCGGCAGCTCGAACTGCATGTGGGCCTGCCACTCTTCGAGCAACTCGGCAAGCGCATCTACCTGACCCCGGCC
>JAFAJB010000152.1 GCA_019236395.1 Cupriavidus sp. | reverse complement strand
TGTGTGCCTTGTCGATCCGTTGCCGCCAACGCCCCGCGGATTCCTCGAATGCCAGCGCACAGGCCCTGGCCACCAGTTCGTCCTTGGATGAGAAGTGGCCATAGAAGCCGCCATGCGTGAGCCCGGCATCGGCCATCACCTGTGCGACCGATACACCATGCAGGCCATGCTCGCGAAACAGTCGCGCCGATACCTCTTCAATGGCCGCCTTGTGCTGCTCGGCAACCGCCCGTGATGCACGTGCCATCTGACGCCTCCTTCCAGACCCGAAAATTGCTGCTTGACGGCAGTTTAGATGATGACCATACTTTATTCAATAGATGTCGAGCATCATGAAAACATGAGTTGCCGGCGACATCTGTTGAAACTTGCTCATCTGAAGGAGTGCTTTTATGTTCAAGCTGTTCGATATGTCCGGCCGCGTGGCGGTCGTCACGGGGTCCACAAAAGGAATGGGTCTGGAAATGGCACGCGCGCTTGGCCAGGCTGGCGCCCGGGTGGTCGTCTCCGGCCGCGATGCCACGGTCAGCGACAACGTTGCCGCTGAACTGCGGAAGGAAGGCCTCGATGCCACCGGTATCGCCTGCGACATCACCGACACTGCCAGCGTGCGTGCCTTTACCGACAACGTGCTGAAGGCATTCGACCGCGTCGACGCGCTGATACTGAACGCCGCGGGCAGTGGCGTGGCAGGCCCGATCCTGGAACAGGGGCCCGAGCAGTTCGACGAGGTGATGGCCGGTAACGTGCGCGGCAACCTGGTACTGGTCAACGCGCTGGCGCCGCAGATGATTGCCCGCAGCGACGGCTCGATCATCTTCATGTCGAGCATCGCGGCGCGACGTGGTTCCGCGTTGCTGCCGCTATACAGCATCTCGAAGGGCGCGGTCGATCTGGCGATGCGCAGCCTGGCCCATACGCTGGGGCCGCACAACATCAATGTGAACAGCATCAATCCGGGGCCGGTCCGTACTGATTTCTCGCGCGATGCGCTATGGGGCAACCCCGAGCGCGAAAAGGCGCTGTCCGCGGCAATTCCGATGCGGCGTATTGCGGAAGCCCGCGACGTGGCGGGCCTGGCCGTGCTGCTGGCATCGCCCGCTGGACGCTATATCACGGGGCAGACGATCGGTCTCGATGGCGGCGCAACGGCCTGATGGATGCCCTTGCCGTGCAGGCCGTCAGCGTGAACCGGCTGGCCGCCTCAGCGCGGCCGCCGGTATGAGGACTCATTGCGTGCTGATGCGCCGCAGGTTGCCAGACGCAGGTGTTATCGCTGGGGCGGGGCCGGGTGCCGGCGTCGTCGGTGCAGGTTCCGTCCGTACTGCGCGAGGCTGGCGGACCGGTGCGATGCCTTCGGCCGCGTTGAACGCTTGCCCGTTGTCGTAGCCAGTGGCCACGGCTTCGAGGTAGCCGGGCGCAAATTTTTGCTCGGGCGTCACCTGTGCGGCCGGTGGCGATACCGGTTGCGCGTGCGCTGCCGTTTGGAAGCAGAGCGCAAGCACTCGCAGCAGCAGAACCCGGGTACGCAATCGGTAACGGATGGCGGGTGCATGACCCAGGCGCGGCGGAGTAATAACGCCAGGCCGCAACTGTGGCGGGATCTTCATGACAGTTCTCCGGGTGGAGCGAATCGCTCCGTTTGATGGACGAGCATCGGCGCCGCGCTCGATCCTGTCTTGCAGAGAACATGCCAGTGGCAATGGGTGGCAAAAAGCGGCGAAAAGCGGTCAGACAAGTGGATCAGGCGCGGATCATGCGCCTGGCCGGGCACTTTGGGCGGGATGTGCGATGGCTGGCAGCCAACGGTAGCTGGCCTGTGGTTGGGCGCGGCCCAACAGATGAATCTGTCGGCCTGTCGGTCAGGCTTGCGTCAGCGCCACTGCGCCAGCCAGACGTTCCGTGACCGCGCGTCGAACCCCGGCGGGTGCGTCCTTGAGGATCATCGGCCAGTCAGCCTTGGCCTGGCGCACGGTCTCCTTCGCAATCGACAGCAATCGTGCGCGCCTCAGCAGGCCGGCGGACCGCACCATGGCATCTAGGTCGTCCAGCGTGAACGCGCGCAGGGTCTTGTCGATGGCGCGATTGATGCCGTAGTCGGTCACGGGCACATCGTCAAAGAACGCCGTCACGCACACAGGATCGTAGAGCGGCGAGAGGATCGGCGCGCGGCCGTCCGGATAGCAGACCGCCCAATTCTTCAGGTGGGCATCGGTATTGCCCATCAGCAGGAACGCAACGAAGCGTTTGATGAACTCCTGGGTGTCTGGTGCGGGCCGTGCGGAAAGCCGGTCCAGAACGCGCAGCATGTTGCCGTAGTCATGCGCGAGTGCGCGTCCGTATTTGTTGCGTGGGGCGTAACCGAGGATCTGGGCAAATTCCTCCATGTGCACGCGATGGCCGCCCGGCGCCCGGTCGAATCGCTTGACGGCGAGGATATGATCGAAGGGCACCTGTTCGGGGAGCTCCGCTTCCTCGCGGGAAATGATCGATGCTTCGGCGCATTCGAGGCCCAGTGAGCGGCACAGCGCGTAGCCCGTGAATTCGTTCTCCACGAGGTCGGGGTGCCGCGCCGAGGGGAGCTTCAAAATGAAGTCGCCCGCTTCGCCGTGACGTTTGACCACATAGCGCCGCCCCTGCTGAATCGCCGAAAATTTCGTCACCGCGCCCGGAATGGCTGCGGCGTCTTCCACCGGTTCCTCGACGAATCCGGGTTCGAGCACATCGAGCCCAAGCGCCGTGTGCCAGTTGCGCACGATTTCCGGAATGCCTTCGGCTGGTGGGACGGGTTCGACTTCGACGGCGCCGGGCAGGTCGTGCCCGGCTGCCGCCAGCAGCTCGAATTCGTCGTCCGGGCTGCATCCGCGCTCCCTGGCCAGCCGTTCGCGATTGTGACCTTCGGGGAGCAGGTTCTGGAAGAACACCGGCCAGTGGCCGTCCGAACGAGCCACGCGTGCGTCGCGCAGCGCAGTGAGGATGGCCCGCGTGGCAGCCTCGGTCTCACCGACGTAGCCCAAGGACAGCGTGGGCCGGTTGACATCCTCGACGTAGTCGTGATCGAACGAGACCCTGAGAATGTCCCCGTACTGAGAGAGGTAGCCGATGCCACGGCGCCCGGTTGCCGTATGGAGGAACAGGCGCAGGTAGCGAATCGACGTCGTCATTTCTCGATCAGGGTGTCGACGATCGAGGGCGGTGCGTCGCTGCCCGGTGGCTGGGCAAGATAGCGCCCCCCGGACCGGACGAAGGTTTCGAGGTCCGGCCGCAGCGTGGTGGGTACCAGCATGACGTCCATGCCGAGTGCCCGGGCCATCTCGATGACCGTGGACAACTTCGGGTCGATCTCCCGACTCTCGGTTCGCTGGACAGTCATCCTCGACAACCCCGCCCTGGACGCCAGTTGCTGCTGGCTGATACCCGCCGCCCGGCGCGCGGATTCCAGCTCGGTCTGTAAGGCTATGCTCATTAGGCTACTCATTTTGCGCAAAATGCTTATTCAGAGTAGCAGCGCGCCGGCTCTCATTCAAGTTGAATTGCATAGTGGACTGATCATTTTCTGAAAAATGATCAGTTTGTGTAGCTGGTAGGGCCGCCCGGAGGGGCAGTCCGGGAAGGCGAAGCAGGACTAGAGCTGGCCCTGCGGGCTGGCGGGGGCGGACTGCTGCTTGTCGCGGGTCGAACTGTACGAAAAGTACTTTGCCTTGGCACCCTTGGCCCAGTAGGCCACCACGAGCCCCTTGCCGTCGCGTGCGTAGAGCATTTCGATGCTGCCGTTCGCGGCTGCCCATTCCGCGTAGCCGTTTTGGGCACTGGCGTCGGTCTTGCGCTTAGATTCATAGCGGGCATCGAGCTTCCTGACCACATCGTCCATCGCGGACCTGTCGAAGTTCAGGGTAACAAGCGCTACGGTGTCCTGGTTGTCACAGTTGACGGTTGCCTTGGTCAGGCCCGGCAGCTTGAACCGCTCCAGATTCCGGATTTCGAGCGTGTCGCCGCCAGCCCATGGCGACGTGCCGGTTCTTGTGCGATTTGGGCCCGGGGTCATGCGCGCGCACTTGGTCTTGCCGAGTTCGACGCCGAGTGGCGCGGCGACGCCGCCGGGGGTTTCGGCATGGGCAGCCATGCTGGCAACGAGCGCAGCGCAAAGTAGGAGGAACGTCTTCATCAATGTGGCTGTGGATTCACGAATGGTCAGCCACGATTTTACGGCCGGACGGGGGCGTGCCTTGAGTAGTCCGTGGTGTCAGGTCGAATGGCTATGGCTGTGCGGCTCTTTGTGCGCATGACCCTCCGATGGCGCTGGAAATTCGGCGCTGCAGCTTGGCGCCGACTCGTCATGCGTGTGCGGCTCCAGCGCGCCTGGCACGCGTCTGCTCGACAGTCCGTCGGCCCGCAGCCAGGCGATCGTTGCCGCCGCAGCGCGGTCGATCAGCTCGCCGCAGCGCGTGTAGTCATAGGGGGAAATATCGAGCGGACAGAGCGGTGGGACCACCGCGATCTGGGCTTGGTCCGACCAGCGCTCGAGATCATGAACGAGTTGCCGTGCCACCAGCAGCGACAGGGCATTGAACGCGTGCTCTACCGCGCCGCGCGGCGGCCGGCGCTCGGCGCACGCAAAGCCGGCCGGCAGCACGATAATGCGTGTCGCGCCGAGCCGGACCGCGGTGGAAACCGGCGTGTTATTGGCGACACCGCCATCGATCAGCTTGCGGCCTTCGACTTCCACTGGGGGGAAGACGCCTGGAATGGCGGCACTGGCCAGCACGGCCTTGACGATATTGCCGGAAGACAGCACGACTTCGTCGCCGGTGTTCATGTCCGTGGCTACAACGTACAGCGGCACGGCAGACTCTTCGAGCTTTGCGTCACCAAAGTTGCGGTTAAGCAGGCGTTGCAGTCCAAAGGACTCCACCAGATGCCCGCGGTTTCCAGCAATCATGCCAAACATGCTGCGCCACGACCATGGCAATACCTCCGCCCGCGTAATGCTGCGCCACAGGGTTTCCAGCTTTGTCGTGCCTTCAAGATGGGGGTGGCAGGCGAAGTAGGCGCCATTGATGGCACCGGCCGATGCGCCGATCACGAGATCGGGCGCGACACCCCAGTTCACCAGTTCCCGTAGCATGCCGACCTCGATGGCGCCCAAACTGCCGCCGCCGGCGAACACGAATGCAGTCTTTTCCATGGGTATCGAGATGAAGGGCAGGTTTGCCCGTCCATTTTCATGTGATGGTCGTGAGGACAGGATAGGCCACCTCGGCCCGGGCAAAAAGGGGGGAAATGTTAGTGATGCCCGGCTTCATGCAATCAGTTCGGTCAGTTGCCTGAATTCAGGGGCTAGCCGGCTGGCACTCCTGGCCAGATTGACTTGCATGGTGGTATTGGCGATCTCGACGAGGGTTGGATCAAGGTTGTAGTTGCCTCGCTCGGCCAGCCAGGCCAGCACATCTGCCAGATGCCAGACGGACGCCGCGCCGTCGTGCACGGGCACCGGGAACGATGACGAATGCGAAACCATCAATTTGCGCATGTTCTGGCGTGTCACGCCAACGGCTTCCGCGACGTCCGACAGGCCCACGAAATCCGGTGTGGCTTCGATCAATCGAGCATCGGGGGCGATTCGCCGAACATCCGCAAGCGCGCTCAGGATGGCATTGCGGGCCGAGGGCGCCTCGCGCGTGAACATCAAGGCGACGCGACCCGGCAGCCCAATGCCAGCAAGCGCATCATCGCAGCCGCCGGCGCCCAATCGTTCTGCCAGTTCGTCCAGATTGTCGTCAGGTGGCGATAGCTGATATTTCAGCGTGAAGGTGTATTCCATGTTGTCCGCTCAATGAGAGATTCCAGGGGACGCTTTGTGGCTTTGATGGATAGAGCAGTGGTCAACCACGCGGCGCAGATGGCGCGCATGGTTGGTCGGATTGCGAGGCGTGCTCCAGACGCACACGATGCAGAACTCGCCACAACGGCAAGCTGAACTGTTGTACGGGCAATAAAGCTTGCCCCATGCGTGGGCTCCACCTGGCTCGCATCGCCAGAATTCGCTTTCTGCATATCGGAGTGCAGCTTCGACTTCTTTTTTCGGGTGTTGGGTTCGATCCATCCGAGGCTCCTACAATAGGTTGATTCCATGTGGTTGTCAACTGACAACCGTCATGATTGCGCCACTGCGGCCGCAAGGGTGTGATCGAAAGGCTACTGGCTATATACCCATACGTCTGGAATCACAACGAAATTGGTGCTATCTCGCGCGGAAATGTAAAAGCCTTTCGCAATTAACCGCCAAGAGCATTACGCGGCCACATTTCGGGCAGCCAGCAGAGAGGATGTCGAACCAAAATGTGCAAACATTGCAATTCCCTGCACGACGGACCTATCCCAATCGCATGCTTTCCACCCAGTTCGCCAGCCGTGTGACCCTGCTTCGCGACAAGGTGCCTGGCTTTGACCGCTATCCGTTTTCGCTTCCGGTCGTACGCGCACTGGACGCAATTGACCTGCATCCCAGGGTCACGTTCTTTGTGGGAGAGAATGGGTCGGGCAAGTCGACGCTGCTCGAGGCGATAGCAGTGGCTCTCGGATTCAACGCCGAAGGCGGGAGCCGCAACTTCAGCTTTGCCACACGCGCCTCGCACTCGCAGCTTCACGAGTACCTGCGCATTGCCAAGGGCGTTCGCCGTCCCCGCACCGGTTACTTCCTGCGCGCGGAGAGCTTCTTCAATGTGGCAACGGAGATCGAACGGCTCGATGAGGAGCCTGGGCTGGGAGCGCCGGTGATCGAGTCATATGGTGGCCGCTCGCTGCACGAGCAGTCCCACGGGGAAGCATTCCTGACACTGCTGACCGAACGTTTCGGCGGGCAGGGCCTTTATATTCTTGACGAACCAGAGGCCGCGCTATCACCCGCCCGGCAACTGGCGGTGATTTCGCGTCTGCATGATCTGGTGCGGGACAGGTCGCAGTTCGTGATCGCCACGCACTCGCCGATCCTGATGGCCTATCCCGATGCGTGCATCTACCAGTGCTCGGCCAGAGGCATTGAGCCTATCGCCTATGAGGACACCGAGCACTACCAGATCACGCGGGACTTTCTGGTGGACCCGCAGCGCATGCTGCGGGTCTTGATGGAGGATCAGGAAGACTGACAGCCCCAGGAACTGCTCAGGCGGCCAGCGCTTCGTTGGCCGCCTTGTCCGCGCGCAGCCGGGGCTGCATCGTGCCGTGGTCGCGATAGTTCACGTGCCACGCGAAGGCTTCCTCGAGCAGATGGGGCGTTTGGCCGCCGCGCAGGCAGGCGCGGCGGAAGTAGTCGAGCAGGCCGTCGCGATAGGCGGGGTCGGCGCAGTTTTGAATGACTTGCAGTGCGCGCTCGCGAGGCGCCAGCCCGCGCAGGTCTGCCAAGCCGTGTTCGGTGACAAGGATGTCGACGTCGTGCTCGCTATTGTCCACGTGCGACACGATCGGGACGATGCTCGAAATCTTGCCGTCCTTGGCCACTGATTTGGTCACGAATACCGACAGGTAGGCATTACGTGCAAAGTCGCCCGATCCGCCGATGCCATTCATCATGTGCGTGCCGCCGACGTGCGTGGAGTTGACGTTGCCGTAGATGTCGCACTCGAGCGCGGTGTTGATCGTGATGAGGCCCAGTCGGCGCAGCACTTCGGGGTGATTGCTGATTTCCTGCGGGCGCAGGATCAGGCGCGACTTGTAGCGTTCGATATCGTCGAGCACACGGCGATACACCGGCGCCGACAGCGTCATCGAGGACGCCGAGGCAAAGCGCAGCTTGCCGGCGTCGATCAGCGAGATTGTGCTGTCCTGCAGGACCTCCGAGTACATCGTCAGGTCATGGAACGGTGAATCGGCCAGACCGTGGAGCACCGCGTTGGCGATCGTGCCGATGCCGGCCTGCAGCGGTTGCAGTGAGTGGGAGAGCCGTCCGGCGCGTACTTCGCGATCGAGCAGGCCGATCAGGTGCCCGGCGATCTGGCGTGTTTCGGCGTCCGGCGGCAGCGCGTTCGACGGGCTGTCGTCACGCTCGGTGATGACAATGGCCGCGATGCGCGACGGATCGACGGGGATGTAAGGCAGGCCTATCCGCTGTTCGACGGAAATCAGCGGAATCGGCTGGCGATACGGCCGTTGTACGGGAAATGCGATGTCATGCAGGCCTTCCAGTGCAGCCGGCATGTTCAGGTTCAGTTCGACGATCACCTTCTTCGCCATCATCGCGAAGCTGGCCGAGTTGCCGACCGAAGTGGTTGGCACGATGCCGCCGGTCTCGGTGATGGCGGCCGCTTCGATCACCGCGATGTCCACGGGCGCGAGCTGGCCGCTGCGCAATTGTTCGACGGTCTCGCCCAGATGCTGGTCGATGAACATCACTTCGCCGTCGTTGATCTTGCGGCGCAGCGTGGCGTCAGACTGGAAAGGCAGGCGGCGCGCAAGCACGTTGCTTTCGGCCAGGATCTTGTCGGTGTCGTTGCCGAGAGACGCCCCCGTGATCAGCGTGATACGCAGCGGATCGCTCGCAGCGCGGCGTGCCAGTGCGACTGGCACAGCCTTGCAATCGCCGGCGCGCGTGAATCCGCTCATCCCTACCGTCATGCCATCCTGAATCAGCGTTGCGGCCTGATCGGCCGACATGATTCTGTCCTGGAGGGCGGCCAGGCGAATGCGATCGCGGTACATCTCGTCTCCTTGCTAGCTGGGGGGCTGTCTGGTTGTCCGCCGCAGACCTGGGGGGGCGCCGGCGGGGTGCGCGTTTTAAAGGGCGCGAAGCACAGTGTAGCGACCGCTTAATATTCTCACCATGATTTAAATCACTGGCTTCGAGTCGGTTTTTTCATCGAAATCAAAGACCGAGTCGGTCTCTCGTGTCTTCGAGGCTGAGGGCTTTGGTGAGGCATTCACGCCGGTACTGTGCGCCGAGGATGACCGCGTGCTTCGCGAGGAGTGGCCAGTCCCGAGGCCTGCGGCTGCCTGAAATCTTCATGTGTATTTCGGGCCAGGGAAGACTACTATCGATCCTTGCGCGGCCGGCGGTGCCCGGTCACCTCACGAATCGCAAAGGGGGGAAGCATGCAGATGACGCAGGCGACATCGGAAATCGATGCCAATCCTGACACCTCGAACGAAGGCGCCGGCCACGAGCCGGTTTCCGGGCTCGAGGCGCCTTACTCGCTGCTGGAATCGCGCAGCCATCAGATGTTTCCTACGCTGACCGCGGCCGAGATCGACAAGATCCGCCGTTTTGGCGAAATCGAGTCATGGCGCGCCGGCGAGATGGTCTTCCTGACCGGCGACGTAGGCCGCGGCATGCAAGTCATCCTGTCCGGCCGCACGCGCGTGATCCAGCGGGATGGGCTGGGCAATCGCAGCACGATCACGGAAGAGGGCCCCGGGCAGTTTCTGGCGGAAGTCGGGCAGCTGACTGGCAAACCAGCACTGGTCGATGCGCTGGCCGTCGAAGATACAGTCGCACTGGTGATTTCCCCGGCGCGATTGCGCGCGTTGCTGGTGGCCGAGGCGGATCTTGGCGAGCGCATCATGCGTGCGCTGATCCTGCGCCGGGTTGGGCTAATCGAGCGCGGCAGCGGTCCGGTGCTGGTAGGCCGTGGCACGCAGCCCCTGTTGCTGGCGCTGCAGGCGTTCCTGCGTCGCAATGGCCATCCGTACAAGGTGATCGATATCGAGACGGATCACGACTCCACGTGTCTGCTCGATATCAGCAACGCCCCGCAAAGCGATTTCCCGATGGTGATCTGCCCGGACGGCAGCGTCCTGCGCGCGCCGGACGAGGGGCAGCTCGCCAGTTGCCTCGGCCTGGTGCCGGAATTCGCTCCTGATCATGTCTATGACGTGATCGTCGTAGGCGCCGGTCCGGCGGGGCTGGCCACGGCGGTGTATGCGGCGTCGGAGGGTCTTTCGGTGGCCGTGATCGATTGCCGCTCGCCCGGCGGGCAAGCGGGCGCCAGTGCCCGCATCGAGAACTACCTGGGCTTTCCCACCGGCATTTCCGGTCAGGCGCTGGCGGGGCGGGCGTTTGTGCAGGCGCTCAAGTTTGGCGCGCACCTGGCGATTCCGCTCGAAGCCAAGGCGCTACATTGCGGCGAGAATCCGATCCGTATCGAACTGGCGGACGGCCGCCAGATTCCGACACGCACCGTTGTAATCGCCAGCGGCGCGCAATACCGTCGTGCCGATATCGAATCGCTCGAGCGCTACGAAGGCCGCGGCGTCTACTACTGGGCGTCGCCGGTCGAGGCCAAGCTTTGCAAGGATGAGTATGCGATGCTGGTCGGCGGCGGCAATTCGGCAGGCCAGGCAGCGGTGTACCTGGCCTCGCACGCAAAGGAAGTGCACATCCTTGTGCGAGGCGAAGGGCTCGAGGCGACGATGTCGCGCTACCTGATCGATCGCATCAAGGGGCTGTCCAACGTCCATCTGCACACCCATGCGCAGATCACCGCGATGGAGGGCGAGGAATGGCTGTCGACGGTCCGGTACAAGGAGCGCGCCCAGGGCCCCGAGTGCGTCTCGATGCCGGTGCGCCATGTGTTCCTGTTCATCGGCGCCGCGCCGAACACCGAATGGCTGCGTGCGTGCCATGTCGAAACCGACGACAAGGGCTTTGTCCTGACCGGGTTCGATGCCCATCACTCATGTACCGATCGCGCCGATTTCACGCTGGAAACGAGCGTGCCGGGCGTGTTTGCGATCGGTGATGTGCGCTCGGGCTCGACCAAGCGCGTGGCCGCCGCCGTGGGCGAGGGCGCTGGGGTCGTCGCGCAGATCCATCGCTACCTGGCGACCCTGGAGCCGGTTCGCGCGGCTGTGCACTCGTGAATTTCAGGTAGTTGTTTTGCCGGCAGGACCATGGTCCTGCCGCTTCCAGCCCATCACCCGACATACCGTCCCACAACCGGGACTTGCGCCTCATGCCGCGAACCCCGGCGCTGCCAACAATGATTGCCAGCGCCGGTTGCGGCAAAGGCGATCCCGCATCAGCGTTTTTATCCCGATTCCTGGTCGCCTGTCCGAGGTCATGCCGTGCCGGCGATGCCGCCCGGTCCTCAACTGGAGCTGGAGTATCGAGATGCGTATGAATCCCGCCAAGACCCTGTTTGCAGCTTCCGCACTGGCCGTCGGCCTGTGCGCCAATCCGGCACATGCCGGCGCGTTCAGCGAAATCTTCATGTTATCGAGTTCGCCAACGCACGCGGGCGTGTCCGCGTGCAAACGGGGCGGCTTCGATCCGTACACCGACGGCACGCGAATCAGTTCGCGTGACCCCTATAGCGATGGAGGTAGTCATAACGGGCCGCGCGATCCCTACACGGACGGTGCGCGCGATGTCAGCGGCCATAGCGACTGTGCTTCGCACAGTGCCTGAGCCAACCAGTCACGCGCGTCACGGCGCGTATTGAACCGGGGAACGTGAAGAGACCGCCCGGCCGCAGGCAAGTGGCCGGGCTTTGCATATTGGCTGCAAGGCACCGCGCATGGTGTACCTCTTGCGGCGCGCGCGATATGCGCCACGTCTGGCCTTCCGCACATCGTGGGGCCGGGTGGCGATCCTGTTGCCTGCGCGCCGGGCATCGTTGTCTAAGATAGGTGAGTCGCCCGGCCCGACTGGACGCGGTGAGCCTGTGTCCCGGCCTGCCGCATCGCTCGTATCCTGCGCCGCGTGCGACCCCGTCATGCCGATGCTCAAGCAGCAGATCCGCCTATGCACGACGCCGGATCGCGTACGCCTGGCGTATGCGATTACCGGAAGCGGCCCACCGCTGGTCAAGGCCGCCAACTGGATGAGCCATCTCGAATTCGATGTGGCCAGCCCGGTCTGGAGCCACATGTTGTGCGCGCTGTCGGAACAGCACACATTGATTCGCTACGACGAGCGCGGGTGCGGCCTGTCCGATCGTCACGTCGACGACCTGTCGTTCGAGGCATGGCTGCGTGACCTGGAAACCATCGTCGATGCGATGGGCGTCGATCACTTTCCACTGCTCGGTATCTCGCAGGGCGCATCGATTGCCGTGGCCTACGCCGTGGCGCACCCCGAGCGTGTCAGCCACCTGATCCTGTATGGCGGCTATGCGCGTGGCCGGCTGAAGCGCAATCCTGGCCCGGAGATGCGCGAAGAGGCCGAGCTGATGATCCGCCTGGCCGAGATCGGCTGGGGACAGGAGAACCCGGCATTCCGCGAATTCTTCACCATGCAGTTCATTCCCGGTGGCACTTCGGAGCAGCACCGCTGGTTCAATGAGCTCGAACGTGTATCGACTTCGCCGGTCAATGCCGCGCGATTTATGCGCATCTTCAACGATATCGACGTGGTCGACCTGCTGCCGAAGGTCACCTGTCCCACGCTGGTGATGCACGCCGTGCGCGATGCGCGCGTACCGTTCGACGAAGGGCGGGTGATCGCCAGCCTCATTCCGAATGCGCGCTTTGTGCCCCTCGACAGCGGCAATCACCTGCTGCTGGAAACCGAGCCGGCCTGGGATCGCTGGATCGAGGAAGTGCGTGCCTTTCTTCCCGCGCCCGCGCCAGGCGCCGATCCCGCGTTCTGCATGCTGACGCGGCGCGAGCGCGACATCGTGGTGCTGATCGCTCAGGGACGCGACAACGCGCAGATCGCCGCGCACCTCGGACTTCGCGAGAAGACCGTGCGCAACCACATCACCAGCATCTTCTCCAAGCTGGAAGTCGAGAACCGCTCGCAGGCCATTGTGCTGGCGCGGGAATCGGGCTTCGACCGGCTCAGGGTATAGCGTCCGGAAATTCCTTCTTGACATACAGGTCTGTCTACATAAACATAGTAGACAGACCTGTCTCATCGGCGCAAGGCGATGCCCAAGGTCCGGTGAGACTGGTCGTGACAGTCATCCAAACGCCAAGCAACGCCAAGCAACGTCCAGCAACGTCCCATTTCCAGAACCGAGAAGGAGTGTTCCCATGCCGAGCCAACCCGAAGTCCGCCCGCCGCTGCCGCCGTTTACGCGTGAAACCGCCATCGCCAAGGTGCGTGCCGCCGAAGATGGGTGGAATACGCGTGATCCGGCCCGCGTCGCGCTGGCCTATACCGTCGACAGCGCGTGGCGCAACCGCGCGGAATTCGTTAATGGCCGCGCACAGATCGAGGCGTTCCTTGCGCGCAAGTGGCAGAAGGAACTCGATTACCGGCTGATCAAGGAACTGTGGACGTACGAGCACAACCGCATCGCGGTGCGCTTCGCCTATGAATGGCACGACGACTCGGGCAACTGGTTCCGGTCGTACGGCAACGAGAATTGGGAATTCGACGAGAACGGCCTGATGCGAAAGCGTTACGCGTGCATCAACGACGCGCCGATCCGCGAGAGCGACCGCAAGTACCACTGGCCGCTCGGTCGCCGGCCCGATGACCATCCGGGCCTGAGCGACCTGGGTTTCTGAAGCGTGCTTTTCGCCTATCGGCGATCAGCGGCCTAGTACCCAGCCTGCCAGTTCGTGCAGATCCGCATCGCTGACGCTGGCAAACGACGGCATGGGTACGGGCCCCCATTTGCCGCTGCCGCCGGTGCGGATGTTCTGCATCACGGTGCCAATCGCATTGGGTTGGCCCGCGTACTTTGCCGCGACATCGTGAAAGGCGGGGCCGACAACCTTCTTGTCCACCGCGTGGCAGGCAAGGCAGTTGTTGGCGGCCAGCAGGCTGCTGGCATCATGCGCCTTGGCCGGTGCCGGTGCCGGTGCGGCGGCTGCAACCGGAGTTGCCGGTGCCGTTGCCGTGGTCGTCTTCGTACGTTCCGCACCGTACGTCCTGACTAGGTAGTCGGCTATCACCGGGATGTCTTCGTCGTGCAGCGGTGCGCCATAGGCAGCCTTCATCTTCTTGACCGTGGCTTCCCAGTAGGCGCGATTGAACGAAGACGGCTGGCTGATCACGTACTGGGCGGCATGACAGGTCATGCAGTTCTGCTGCGCGAGCCGGTAGCCGGGCAGTTCGCTGGCCTGGTAGCTGGCCGTTTCGGGCGGAAGCTGGATCTCCAGTGCATGCGCCGCCGGGATGGCTGCCAGGGCGAATGCCAGCGATGCTGCAAGGTGCAGCGGCGAGAAGCGTTTGCGTGTGATCTTGTGCATGGCGGGCTCCTCAGACGGCTTTCACGCGCGTGGATTCCACCACGTTGCGCATATAGCCAGTGGGGTTCCACAACGCGGTCATCGGCTGGCTCTGGCCGATACGGTTGATCGCACGCACGCGCAAGTCGTAGGTGCCCTTGCGGGTCGGGCGGAACACCGCGCGCCATTCACGGAACGAGTACTTGCCAAGATCCTGGCCGAGCGTGGCTTCGGTCCAGGTCCGGCCGCCATCGGCCGAAAAGGCGACTTCCGAAATCCCGTAGCCGCCGTCGAAGGCGATGCCCCGTACCACGGTCTCGCGGCCGGACGGCACCGACGCACCCTCGGTCAGGCTCGTGATGAACGACCGCACGTTGAAGCGCCCGATCGGGCGTGTGCGCGCGGGGGCGGTGCCCGGGTCTACGTTTGCTCCGGCGTTATCGGGAATGCGATAGGCGGTCTTGACCCAGAATCCGTCGAACGGCTTGTCGAGGACCTGGATGTCGGAAAGGTGTTTTACCCAGTAGGTTCCGTAGTGGCCCGGCACAATCAGGCGCAGCGGGTAGCCGTTGAGCATCGGCAGGTCCTCGCCGTTCATCGACCAGGCCAGCATGACCTCGCCATCGAGCGCGTGGTCGATGTCGATAGCCTTTATGAAGTCGGGGCTGTTGTCGAGCGGGGGGTGGTCCAGGCCGTTGAAGCTGACCTGCACCGCGCCCGGTTGCACGCCAGCCTTCTCGAGCAAGGCCTTCAGCGGTACGCCGGTCCAGCGCGCGTTACCCATGGCGCCGTTGGCAAGCTGGCCGCCGCTGACGCGAGGATCGACCAGGCCACGGCTGTTGCCCGAGCACTGGTTGACGGCCACCAGTTCCACAGGCTGCGCAATGGACTTGATGTCGGCCAGGGACAGCTCCAGCGGTGTCTTCACCTTGCCGCCCACGCGCAGGCGATAGGTCTGCGGGTCGATCGAGGTCGGGATGCCGCTCCAGTGATAGCGCACGAAGAACGCGTCGTTGGGCGTGATGATCCCTTCGTTGAACACGCTGAAAGGGGTCTCAAGCTGGGGCGGCCGGCTGGTCAGCAGAATCAGCGGGCGTTTCTGCGGGAACGCGACGAGTTCGCGTCCACCATTCTCAAAGGGGAGTTGAACCTGTTTGTCGCCGTTCGCGGCGAGGGCGTTCAGGGCGGTGGTGCCGACGACTGCATTGGCCGTCAGCACGCCGGCCTGCTTCAGAAACCGGCGTCTCCGGGCTCGATTCTCCATGCCTTGTCTCCGTCTTTCTTATGAGTGGGGTCCGTGGCAAACGGTGCGCACGGGTGTGGCGGGGACAAAGGCTATTGGCCGCCGCCTTAGCTGTAAAACATATTAAATCGATTACAACAAACGAAAATTCTGATTAGTCAGTGGCGCCGGCCCATCGACCCACGAGGTGGGCCGGCGCTGCGCACCGGTGAAGTCGGGTGCTACCAGGTGCAACCGGGTTACTGCATCTTCTCCAGATTGCCGACGCGCACCAGCATTTCGGTGAACATCTGCATGTCGAGGTTCAGGTCAGCCACTTCCTTGTACTCCTTGGCGTTATGCGCGGTGTACTTCTTGCCGGGCATCGCCGGCCCAAAGTTGATCGCGTTCGGCATCATCTTGGCCGTGGTGCTGCCCGCTGTCGGCACTGGCTTGGCCTCCAGCCCCGTGGTGTCGCCGTAGATGTTCAGCAGCGTGGCCAGCCACGCGCCCTTGGGATCGCGCGCCATCCAGTCGCCTTGCTCGTGCTGGATTTCCAGGGCGATGCGCGTGGAGCCTGCCCATGCCTGGATACGTTCGGCGATCTTCGCGCGTAGCGCGTCCGGCGTCGATCCACGCGGCATGCGCACGTTGGCTGTCACCTCGAGCTTGCCGTTGCGCTCGCGGATCAGCGTCGGCGAGATCGTCAGCGGACCCATGAAGTCATCGCGATAGGCCACGCCGAGCTTGTCGCCCAGGTAGTCGGTGCCGTAGAGATCGGACAGGTAGCGGATGGCGTGCGCGTACTGGTTGTCGGCGAAGGCCACGCCCGACGACTGCAGGAACATCGCCAGCCGCGGCACGGGGTTCACGCCTTCCTCGGGCCGCGAGCCGTGGGCCGACGAACCGGTCACCTTTACGTCGATCGCATCGCCGTTGCGCGTGACATCGATCGAGAACTTGCCCTGTGCTTCGTTCTGGGCGATGAAGCCGGTGCGGGCGCGGTCGAGTGCCGCGGCCACATTCGCCAGATCGCCGCCACTGATGCGGGCGGTGGCCGTCTGCGGAATCGCATTGGCCGATGCGGCGCCGCTCATGGCCACGATCGCGGCCTGCTTGCCGTCAACGGGCTGATCCGGGAAGCGCACGGTCAGCGCGCCCGAGCCTTTCTCCGCCACCACCGCCGGGTACTTGCTGTCGAGCACGATGTTGTAGTCGGGCAGCGCGGTTTTCTCGCGGTAGTACTTCATGCCGTCGCCACCGGTTTCCTCGGTGGTTTCGATCATCAGGCGGATCGAACGCGCCAGCGGCACGCCGGATTCACGCACCGTCTTCATCGCGTAGAGCGCGGCCGCGATCGATCCCTTGTCGTCGATCGTGCCACGGCCATAGAGGTAGTCGCCTACGCGCGTGACCTTGAACGGATCGAGTTTGGTGCCATCGTCGAGCACCCACTCGTCGGCCACCACGGGCACCACGTCTGCGTGCGTGAGGATGCCGAACGTGTCCTTGCCTGTGCCGGGCAGTGTCACCTCGAACACGCGGTTGTCGATGTTGCGATAGTTCAGGCCGAAATCGTGGGCCATGCGCTCGACGAGTTTGCCGAACTCGATGATCGCGGGGTTCTCGTGCTGCGGCACCTTTTCCTCGCGCACGGTGCGCAGCGCCACCGTCTCGCTGATGCTGGCGAGCACGGCCTGCTGGTTGCGCACGCGGTTGTAGACGCCGAGCAGGCGCCCGATGTTGACGAGGTCATCGCCCTTGAGCGGGCGCTTGGCACGGTAGGCGCGCACGGTCGGCGCGAGCTTCGGATCGGCCTTGACGGCGCTGTCGAGGAATGCATTGAAGCTGGCGGGCGGCTGGGCAGTGCTCGCGGCCACGAGCTGATCGAGCTCGGGTTTGGCGATGGTTGCGGCGACCGCCACGGGTGTGAGCGGGCAGGCGAGCAGGGCGGCGGCCAGCAGGGTTGCCACTGGCAGTCGTACAGGCAGGCGGGTCATCGGGTTTGTCCCTTCGGTTGTCATTTTGGGTGCCCGAATGATAGCGACGACGCGACTCGCGAGAAAGCGCTCGCAAACACTCATCGATAGCAAAGATCAATCGCTCTTCTACGATTGATAATAGTTATTATCAATTGCTTTGGTTGAAACGATGAATTGTACAAATCACATCACGATCTTCAGAATCCACTCCATCGCTGCAACACGTGGCGCCAACTTAACCCCTGAGGAGTCATCCCGATGCTGCAATCCCGTGAAGGTCAACGCGTCCCTAACGTCACTTTCCGTGTGCGTGAAAACAATGAGTGGAAGGACGTGACCACGGCAGAACTGTTCGACGGCAAGACCGTGGCGGTGTTCTCGCTGCCGGGCGCCTTCACCCCGACCTGCTCGTCCACCCACCTGCCGCGCTACAACGAACTGGCGCCGGTGTTCGCCCGCCACGGCGTGGACGCGATCCTGTGCGTGTCGGTGAACGACACCTTCGTCATGAACGAATGGGCCAAGGACCAGGAGTCCGAGAACATCGTGATGATCCCTGATGGCAACGGCGAATTCACCGATGGCATGGGCATGCTCGTCGACAAGGCCGACCTCGGTTTCGGCAAGCGTAGCTGGCGCTATTCGATGGTGGTGAAGAACGGCGTGGTGGACAAGATGTTCATCGAGCCGGAAGAGCCGGGCGACCCGTTCAAGGTGTCGGACGCCGACACGATGCTGAACTTCATCGCCCCGACCGCGAAGACCCCTGACCAGGTGGTGGTGTTCTCGAAGGTTGGTTGCTCGCACTGCGCAAAGGCCAAGCAACTGCTGTCGGACAACGGTTTCGAGTACATCGACGTGCCGCTCGAAAACAAGATCCGCGGCAAGGTGCTGGGCGCCATGTCGGGCAGCATGACCGCCCCGCAGGTGTTCATCAACGGCAAGTTGATTGGCGGCGCCGAAGCCCTCGAACAGTACCTGGCTCGCTGATCCCCCTCGCCCGGGCCCGGTTCCCCCCGACCGGTGTCCTGGGCACCCCATTTCCCCCGCAGTCGCCGGATCCGATGGCGCCGCATGTCTCGCGGTGTCATCCCGTACGCCGATTGAAGGCAATTCCCAGATGCTTGAACAGGAAACGCAGATGAATACGATTCAGACCGTCAAGACCGACGTGGCAGTGATTGGCGCGGGCACCGCAGGCCTGGCGGCCTACCGCGCGGCCATCGCCGCCGGCAAGCGCGCCGTGATCATCGAGGGCGGTGCCTATGGCACGACCTGCGCCCGCGTGGGCTGCATGCCGTCCAAGCTGCTGATCGCCGCGGCCGAGGCCGCGCACGAGGCTCGCCACACGGCGGCATTCGGCGTGCATGTGGATGGTCAGGTTCGTATCGACGGCCGTGAGGTCATGCAGCGCGTACGCAGCGAGCGCGACCGTTTCGTCGGTTTCGTGGTGCGCGGCGTGGAAAGCATCCCCGAGGCCGATCGCCTGCGCGGCTTCGCGCAGTTCATCGACAACACCATTTTGCAGATCGACACCCACACGATCGTGCGTGCCCGCAGCGTGGTGATTGCCACCGGCTCGCGCCCGGCCGTGCCGCCCGCGTTTGCGGTGTTCGGCGACCGCCTGATCGTCAATGACGACGTCTTCTCGTGGGACGACCTGCCGCAGAGCGTGGCCGTGTTCGGCCCGGGTGTGATCGGCCTCGAACTGGGCCAGGCGCTTTCGCGGCTCGGCGTGCGCGTGCGCGTGTTTGGTGTTGGCGGCGGTGTCGGACCGCTGTCTGACCCCGAGATCCGTGCCTATGCGGCCCGCGCATTCAACGAGGAGTTCCCGCTGCTGCCGGACGCCCGGGTGCTCGAGATGCGCCGCGAGGGGGACGAAGCCGTCATCACGTTCGAAGGTGAAGACGGCAAGCCCGTGACCGAGCGCTTTGCGTATGTGCTGGCCGCCACGGGCCGCCGGCCGAATATCGACAATCTTGCGATCGACAACACGGCGCTCGAACTCGACTTGCGCGGTGTTCCCGTGTTCGACCCGATTACGCTCCAGTGCGGCGATTCCCCGGTCTTCATTGCCGGCGATGCCAATAACGTGCTGCCATTGCTTCATGAAGCCGCCGACGAAGGCAAGATCGCCGGCGAGAACGCCGCACACTGGCCGGACGTGCGCCCGCTGGTGCGCCGCGCGACGATCGCCGTCGTGTTCTCCGATCCGCAGATCGCGATGGTCGGCAAGCGTTTTGCGGATCTGAAGCCGGGCAGTTTCGTGACCGGCGAGGTCAGCTTCGAAGACCAGGGCCGCAGCCGCGTGATGCTGAAGAACCGTGGACTGATGCACGTCTATGCCGACCGTGTGACGGGCCGATTCCTCGGCGCCGAGTGGCTGGGCCCGCGTGCGGAAAATATCGCCCACCTGCTGGCGTGGTCATATCAGCAGGGCCTGACCATCGGCGAAATGCTCGCGATGCCGTATTACCACCCGGTGGTGGAAGAAGGCCTGCGCACGGCGCTGCGTGATGCGGACGCCAGGCTGACACAACTGCGGGAAGCGGCCTGAGCCTCTGATTGGCCCCAATCACCACGATTGGGTGGTCAAGGTGGCAAAAGGGCTGAAAGTGCCGAAAGGGCCGGAAGCGACGCGTCGCTTCCGGCCCTTGCTGCCTGTAGATCTTTGTAAATATTTGTAGACAGATCTGTCTTCTATAATGTGTGCTGTCAATGCACACGCCTCTCCCGTCATGTCCACCCCGTCCGCGCGCGAGCGCATCCTTGATACCGCAGCCCGCCTGTTCTACCGCGATGGCTATCGCGCCACCGGGATCGACCGGATCATTGCCGAATCGGGCGTGGCCAAGATGTCGCTGTATCGCCATTTCTCATCGAAGAACGACCTGATCTTCGCCTATCTGGAGCGCCGTCACGATCACTGGATGGCGTGGTTCCGCGATGCCGTGGCGCGCCGGCTGGCGGCCCGGCGCAACCTGGACGTGATGGCCGATGCGCTGGGCGAGTGGTTCGCCACCGAGGATTTCCGCGGCTGCTCGTTCATCAACATGGTTGCGGAGGCGGGCGGCGGTGCGGGCGACGATCCCCGGTTGCTGGACCAGGCCGTGGCGCACAAGGCATCGCTGGAAGACTTCATCGAAGAAATCGCGCGGGGCCTCGCGCTGTCAGGCCCGCGCGAAGTGGCGGAGGAGGCCATGCTCTGCATCGAAGGCATGATCGTGCGCTTCCAGACCGCACACGGTGGCGGCGTGGTCGATGCGGGCCGGCGTCTGCTGGGCCGGCTGCATGCCGCACATTTGCCGGCGTAACCTGCTGAAACACAACG
Organism: Cupriavidus sp.; assembly: GCA_019236395.1. Lineage (GTDB taxonomy): Bacteria > Pseudomonadota > Gammaproteobacteria > Burkholderiales > Burkholderiaceae > Cupriavidus. The sequence continues at coordinate 20,193 of JAFAJB010000152.1, read as the reverse complement.
AATACACGTTAACCCTGACGTCACGGTAAGATGCGTTCCCTGAGAAGCCGGCCGGACTCCGATCCGGCCGGAATGCTTTGGGAAGCACGCCTGTGAACGCAGTGAACAACAACCAGCGGCGCACCGAGATCGACCTGATTCGCGGCATCGCGCTGCTCTTCATCGTGGTCGATCATGTCAACGGCAGCGTGCTGGCCGACTACACGATCCGAAATTTCACGCTCTTCGACGCCGCCGAGGTCTTCGTCTTCCTGGCGGGCTATTCGGCGGGCGCCGCCTACCTGGCCATGGAAACGCGCCAGGGTGCCAGCGTCGCCAGCAAGCGGCTGCACCGCCGTAGCTGGGAAATCTACAAGGCCTTTGTGCTGACCGGCGTGCTGATGCTGTTCTTCGGCTTCCTGCTGGCGATGTGCAAGGTGCCCGCGCCGGCCGTGCGCGCCACCGAGGCGCCGGTTTTCATGGCTCAGCCGGTTGAGACGCTGTTCCAGGTGCTGAGCCTTGCGCGCCAGCCGTTCGTCTCTGACGTGCTGCCGATGTATGCCGTGTTCATTGGCCTGGCGCCGCTGGCGATCCGCTGGGCACGTAACTATCCATTGGCCTTTGTTTGCGGCAGCGTGGCGCTGTGGATCATGGCCCCCGCGTTGCTGCCTATGCTGCCCAGCAGCGAGCCGCGCGGCTGGAGCTTCAATCCGTTTGCGTGGCAACTGATGTTCGGCATGGGCCTGCTGGCACGGCTGCGGCCTGACTTCGTGCTGCCGCAGCAGAACATCGCGCGCTGGGCGTGCACGATCGGCTCCGTGGTGGTGACGCTGGGTTGCATGGCGCTGGCGTATCTATGGATGCGCCCGCACGTGTACGAGGCCTGGCTGCCGGCATGGGTGCCGTCGATGGTGTTTCCGCTACCCAAGCAGAGCCTGGGCTTCCTGCGCGTGATCAGCTTCCTGGGGCTGGCGTGGCTGGTCTATCTGGCGGCGCGTGCGGGATGGATCGAGCGGATGGCCCGCTTCATGGGGCCGGTGGTGCAGATCGGCCGGCACAGCCTGTTCTGTTTTGTGCTTGGCGCCGTGGTGTCGGTGACGATCGAAGGGTTCACCTATGGCGTCGCCGGAGGCCGGCCTACGCGTCCGGTGGCGCTGAGCGGCGACCTCGTGGCCGTGGCGATGCTGCTGGTGATCGGCGGCTGGTACGGGCGCAGGAAGGAGGCGCGCAAGGTGGCGGCCAAGCTGAAGCTGGTGTCAGCCTGAGCGACGCGATCGGTTTTCTCCCCTCTCCCATGCAATGGGAGAGCTGGGGCGAAAGCCACTGGCAACTGGTACTCAACCCAGATCGCCACCCCCCACCGGCACCACCGTCCCCGTCATGTAAGACGCCTCATCCGAGGCCAGGAACAGGATCACGTCCACCTGCTCCTCGATTGTCCCGTAGCGATGCATCAGGCTCGACGCCACGGTCTGGTCGACGATTGCCTGATACCACTTTGCTTCCTGTTCGGACTGCGCTTCCGTATTGCGCGGAACCCTGCGCGGCGGCGCCTCGGTGCCGCCAGTGGCCACGGCATTGACGCGGATGCCGTCCGCCGCGTGTTCGAACGCCAGGCTCGCGGTCAGTGCGTTGACGCCTCCCTTCGCCGCGGCATAGGGCACGCGATGAATGCTGCGCGTGGCAATCGACGACACGTTGACGATTACACCGGCCCGCCGCTCGACCATGCCGGGCAGCACCGCGCGGCAGCCCCACAGCGTGGGAAACAGCGAGCGACGGATCTCGGCCTCGATTTCATTTTCGGCGTAGTGCTCATAGGGCTTGGCCCAGATCGTGCCGCCGACGTTGTTGATCAGGATGTCGACCGGGCCGAAGGCGGCGGTGGCAGCAGCCACCATGGCCTGCGCCCCGGCGAATGTTTCGAGATCTGCGTTGACCGAAATGGCCGTGCCTCCCGTGGCCAGGATCTCGGCGGTGACTTCCTCGACCAGCGCGGCACGGTCCACCAGCACCACGTTTGCGCCTTCCGCTGCGGCGGCCATGGCCACGCCACGCCCGATACCCTGCGCCGCGCCCGTGACGATCATCGTCCGACCGGCGAATCGTTGAATCTTGCGCATCATGCCTCCGCGCTGGCCGAGAATTTCTCGAAATAGAAGTTGGCTGGTGTGATGCCAGACGCCTGCAGCCAGTCGCGCACGGCTTCCACCATGGCCACGGGGCCACACAGGTAGATGTCGACATCGCCATCATTGATCCATGCAGGATCGATATGCGCGGTCACGTAGCCACGGCGTTCATGCGCGCTTGCGGTGTCGGCGATGCAGGTGCGGTAGCTGAAGCCTTCGATACTCGCCGTGGCGGCATCGAGCTTGTCAGTGGCCACGAGGTCGATGTCATGGGTCACGCCATAGACCATGCGCACGGGATGCGTGCTGCCGCTGGCGGCCAGTACGTCGATCATCGACAGGAACGGGGCGATGCCGGTGCCACCGGCCAGGAACAGCACGGGCCGCGTGACGGGCCGCAGGTAGAAGCTGCCGTACGGGCCGGAGAAGGCCATGCGCTGTCCGGCCTGCGCTTCGCCGGACAGGAAACCGCTCATACGTCCCTGCGGCACGTTGCGCACGACGAAGGCTGCCTGCGTGGCGCCCGGGGCCGAGCTGAACGAGTAGGCGCGCGTCTGGCCGCTGCCGGGAATTTCCACGTTGACGTACTGGCCGGGCAGGAAGCTCAGCGCGGCTGGATCGTCAAGGTCGATCGAAAAGCCGATGGTCGAGTCCGACAGCGGCGCCACGGCGGCGATGGCGCCTTCGAATCGCGCCACGCCGGTCTTGCATGCCGTGGACGATGCCGGCACGCGGATCACGCAATCCGAGCGCGGCCGCGTCTGGCAGGCCAGCACATAGCCCTTTGCGGCTTCCTCGGCGGTCAGCGCGTCCTCGATGTAGCTCGACTCGGGCAGGTCGTACTTGCCAGATTCGCACAGCCCGCGGCAGGTGCCGCACGCGCCGTCGCGGCAGTCGAGCGGAATGTTGATCTGCTGGCGATAGGCGGCGTCGGACAGCGTCTCGTTGTCACCGCATGTGATGAAGCGCGTCACGCCGTCTTCGAATTGCAGGGCGATCGTATGTTCCATGGCCTTGTCCCTCCGTGGTGCTGCCTGGTACGGCGAGCGAATCAGATGTGATAGATGTCGATGACCTGATGGATGTAGTCGTTCTTGAGCACGACGTACTTGTTCAGGATGCGCGGCGTGCTCGCCGAAAAATCGATCACGTAGCGCGACATGCCGAAGTAGCCGAAATTGGTCTGGTAGCGATGCGCCAGCGTGTGCCAGTTGAACCGTACGGTGGCCGTGTCGCCGTCTGCGGACTCGATCTCGATATTGCTGAGGTTGTGGCTCGTGCGTGTATCGGGGATCGTTGCGCTGGACCGCTCGGTCTTGATGCGGAAGACGCGGTCTTCCAGTCCCTGGCGGTTCGGGTAGAAGATCAGCGAGATCTCACGCTCCGGGTCGGTGACGAGCTTGCCGTCGTCGTCCCAGCAGGGCATCCAGAACCGCGCCTCGGGGTGATAGCAGGTCAGCCATTCGTCCCACTGCTCGTCGTCGAGCAGGCGGCATTCGCGATAGAGGAACGCCGAGACGTCGGCCAGGTTGATGGCGCTCATGCTGCGTCTCCTTGTGCCACGGCACGCTTCATCGTTTCGAGCCAGTACCGATGCTGCACGGTGTAAAGACCTTCATCCTCCGTGCGCAGGCCGCTCATGACCGGATTCAGGCCGATGCGCGTGGCCGCTTCGTCGGGGCCGTCAATCCAGTGCGTGGCGCCACGGCACATGTCATTCCAGGCCAGCGCCTGGCCGGCGTAACCCTGCTGGCACGCGCGGAATTCCTCGAGGTCGTCGGGCGTGGCCATGCCGCTGACGTTGAAGAAGTCTTCGTACTGCCGGATGCGGCGGGCGCGGGCCTCGTCGGATTCGCCCTTCGGGGCGATGCAGTAGATCGTGACCTCGGTCTTGTCCACCGACAGCGGGCGCAGCAGACGGATCTGCGAGCCGAACTGGTCCATCAGGTAGACGTTGGGGTAGAGGCACAGGTTGCGCGAGTTCTGGATCATCCAGTCGGCACGCTCCTCGCCGCAGCGCTCGGCGAATTCGTCACGGCGCGCGAAGTTCGGGCGGTCTTCCGGGTTCGCCCAGCGTGTCCACAGCAGCATGTGGCCGTGATCGAAGGCATAGAATCCGCCGCCTTGCTGGCCCCACTTGCCTGCGTCCATCGCGCGGATCTTGTCCTCGCGCTCGTTCTGCTGTTTACGATGGCCGGTGGTGGCCGCGTAGTTCCAGTGCACGGCCGATACGTGGTAGCCATCGGCGCCGTTCTCGGCCTGCAGCTTCCAGTTGCCGGCGAACGTGTAGGTGGACGAGCCGCGCAGCACTTCCAGGCCATCAGCGGACTGGTCGACGATCATGTCGATGATGCGTGCCGCATCGCCGAGGAACTCCTCGATCGGCAGCACGTCCGCATTGAGGCTGCCGAACAGGAAGCCGCGATAGTTGGCAAAGCGCGCCAGCTTCTTCAGGTCGTGGGAGCCTTCCTTGTTGAAGCACTCGGGGTAGCCCGCCTGTTCGGGGTCCTTCACCTTGAGCAGCTTGCCGCTGTTGTTGAACGTCCAGCCATGGAACGGGCAGGTGTACGTGGCCTTGTTGCCGCGCTTGTGCCGGCACAGCATCGCGCCGCGGTGGCTGCAAGCGTTGATGAACGCGTTCAGCTCGCCCTGGCGGTTGCGCGCGATGACGATCGGCTGGCGGCCGATGTGCGTCGTGTAGTAGTCGTTGTTGTTCGGGATCTGGCTTTCGTGCGCCAGGTAGATCCAGTTGCCCTCGAAGATGTGCTGCATCTCGAGTTCGAACAGGGCTTCGTCGGTGAACGCGCTGCGGTGCAGGCGGTAGTCGCCGGTGGCCTTGTCTTCAACCAGGAACTGGTCGAGGTTTTCGATGCGCGTGGACGGATGCTGATGCTGAGGACGAGCCGGGCCGGCCCCGGTATCCAGATGGATCGGGATCATCTTTGTCTCCTGCCAGTGGGAAGCAGAGGGCGCGCTCGTGGCGGCGCCCCCCGGGGCGAATGCGGTGTATTCAGGCGGCGGCGCGCAGGCGCTCCACTTCGGCGCCCGGTGCGCCAGTGGCCTCGCGCAGCAGGCGGAAGTCGAAGTCGATCGATGCGAACGGCTTGCTTACGCCGTGGCGGTCTATCTGCGCGGCATCGTCGATGCGCTTGACCGCCGGCACCAGGCCGTCACGGCTGGCGAATGCGAAGTCGTCCCACAGGTATTCGTCGCCGTCGATATTGATCTGCGTGGTCAGTTTGCGATGGTCAGGCGCGGAGACGAAGAAGTGGATATGCGCGGGGCGGCGGCCGTGGCGGGCCAACTGGTCCAGCAGGCGCTGCGTGGTGCCCTCTGGCGGGCAGCCGTACCCCATCGGCACGATGCTGCGGAACTGGTAGCGGCCGTTCGCATCGGTGACGATCGTGCGGCGCAGATTGAAGTGGGACTGGCTCTTGTCGAAGAACGAGTAGTTGCCGAGCAGGTTTGCATGCCAGACCTCGACCTTCGCGCCGGGCAGCGGCTTGCCGTCGGTGTCGTACACGGTGCCCTGCATGAACAGCACTTCGCCCTTGTCATCCTCGGTGCCGTCGTCGAGACGCGCGAACCCGGTGGATTCCGGGGCGCCCGCTACATAGAGCGGGCCTTCGATCGTGCGCGGCGTGCCGCCCGTCAGACCGGCACGGGCTTCCGCCTCGTCGGCGCGGATGTCCAGGAAGCGCTCCAGGCCCAGGTCCGCGCCCAGCAGGCCCAGCCCGTGGGTGGCGCCAGCTTCGGCGAAGTACTCGATGCCTTTCCAGACCTCGCTTGCGCTCAGGTCCAGGTCCTCGATCGCCTTGAACAGGTCGGTGGTCAGTCGCACCACCACCTGCTGCACACGCGGGTTCGCGGTGCCTTGCGTGGCGGTGTCTACGAGGAACTGCTTCACCAGGGCTTCGATTTCAGCGTGCGTCATGTCTCGCTCCAATATGTCTCGTCGGTGGGTTCGAACGATCGGTCGGTCAATGCCTTGCAGGTATAAACCCGTATCAATGATTGCCGTCCGACTTGGAGGGGAGCATAGTTCAGGGGTGTTTGGGCAGTCCAAGACTGATTTAGTATCCGGACGATACCTGTGAGGTATGAAGTTGGAATTGAGACATTTGAGGTACTTCGTGGCGGTGGCGGAGGAGCGCAACTTCACGCGCGCCGCCGAGCGGCTCCATATCGCGCAGCCGCCGCTGTCGCGCCAGATCCAGCAACTGGAGGAATCGCTGGGCGTGCTGCTGTTCGAGCGCAATTCGCGCCCGCTCAAGCTGACCGACACGGGGCGCTTTTTCTACACCCACGCGCTGCAACTGCTGGCCCAGACCACCGAACTGGAGGCGATGACGCGCCGCGTCGGCAAGATCGAGCGGACGATGTCGATAGGCTTCGTCGGCTCCACGCTGTACGGCATGCTGCCGCGCATCATCCGGCGCTTCCGGACCGAGCACGCCGACATCGAACTGACGCTGCACGAGATGTCGACGATGGACCAGATCAAGGCGCTCAAGGAAGGGCGTATCGATGTGGGGTTCGGCCGCATTCGTCACGAGGACCCGGCCGTGCGCCGCGTGGTCCTGCGCGAGGAACGCATGATCGTGGCCCTGCCGGTGGGGCATCCGCTGTCGATCGGCAGGAAGATGCTCGCGCTGCAGGACCTGCTCGAAGACACGCTGATCATCTTCCCCAAGGCGCCGCGCCCGAGTTTTGCCGATCAGGTGCTGGCGGCGTTTCACGATCGCGCATTGCGCCCGGGCCGCATCCACGAAGTGCGGGAATTGCAGATCGCGCTGGGGCTGGTGGCGATGGGCGAGGGCATTGCGGTGGTGCCGAGCAGCGTCTACGGCCTGAAGCGTGATGACGTGACCTATGTGGAGCTTGACGACCCGAAGCTGGTGTCGCCGATCATCATGAGCATGCGCACGCTCGACGAATCGGAGGATCTGCGCGCGATGCTCGACATGATCTACCGGCTCTATGAGGAAATCGGCATGGAGTACATGCCTCCGGCCCAGGAATGATCACGCCTGCTGCCGGACCCAGGCAACGGCGCGTGCGAGATACGGGGAAGTGTCGCCCGCGCGATAGCTCATGATCACGGGCGAGACGAATCCTGGGGCGTTGATCGGCACATAGCGCACATCGTCGCGATGCAGGCGCTGCACCGATGACGGCACGAGCGTGATGCCCAGCCCCGCAGCCACGAGCCCCAGCGCGGTCTGCAGTTCGTTGGCCTCCTGCACCACGCGCGGCTGCAGCCCCTGGGCGCGGAACAGCGACAGTACATGGTCCGCGTAGCTTGGGCGCGGGCGCGCCGGGTAGAGGATCAGCGGCTGTCGCGCCAGCGTGTCGGCATCGAACGGCGCGTCGGGGCTTGGCGCCGTGACCGGCATCGCGGCAACCAGCGTTTCGGCCATCACCACTTGCTGGACGATGGCCGGGTCGTTGAACGTGAGGCGGCCGAAGGCCAGGTCGATGCGCCCCGACTTGAGCGCCTCCAGCTGCTGCACCGTGATCATTTCAGTCAGGCCGACTTCCACCTGGCTGTCGTCGCCGCGCAATTCCCGGATCAGTTCGGGCAGCACGCCATACAGCACTGACGGCACGAAGCCGATCCCGAACCAGCGTTTCTCGTTGCGGCCGATGCGCCGCGTGCTTTCCAGCGTTTCCTCGAGCCGCTGCGTCAGTTGCAGCGATTGTTCCAGCAGGAAGCGCCCGGCCTCGGTCAGCTTCAGGCCGCGTCCGACGCGGTCGAACAGCGCCACGCCCACCTCTTCCTCGAACTGCCGGATCTGGCGCGACAGCGGCGGCTGGGCCATATGAAGCCGCTCTGCCGCCCGCGTCACATTGAGCTCCTGGGCGACGGTCTGGAAATAGCGGAGATGGCGGAGTTCCATGGGGATTGGGGTCGGTGTGACTTTGTCTCCCCTCTCCCATTTATGGGAGAGGGGCAGGGGGAGAGGGCCGGCGGTTCAATTCACGACAGGTCGCAATTTGAACCTCAATTCCCTCTCCCCCAACCCCTCTCCCGCGCGGCGGGAGAGGGGAGCCATAAGGCATACCCATTAGGTATCGATCCAGACATCTTCGGTCTTGGACGGCAAACAAGTCAAGGTACATACTCAGTCCACAAGACGTATTTGCATGGAAAAGGTATGACTACAACGATTTCCTCGATCGAAGCCATCCTGGTCGATCTGCCGACGATCCGGGCCCACCAGCTGGCCATGGCCACGATGCAGCAGCAAACGCTCGTGATCGTGCGGCTGCGCACCAGTGACGGCATCGAAGGCATCGGCGAGGCCACCACGATCGGCGGCCTGTCCTACGGCGACGAGAGCCCCGAAGGCATCAAGCTGACGATCGACACCTACCTGGCTCCGGCGCTGGTCGGACAGGACGCCACAAACATCCATGCCGCGATGGCGCGGCTGAACAAGGTGGCGCGTGGCAACCGGTTTGCCAAGTCCGCGCTGGAATCGGCGATGCTCGACGCGCAGGGCAAGCGCCTGAACGTGCCGCTGGCCACGCTGCTCGGCGGCGCGGTGCGTGAGACGCTGCCGGTGCTCTGGACGCTGGCCAGCGGCGACACCGCGCGCGATATCGAAGAGGCCGAGCGCTTCCTGGAAGAACGCCGCCACAACACGTTCAAGCTCAAGATCGGCCGCCGCAGCGTGCGTGACGATGTGGCTCACGTTTCGGCGATCAAGCGCGCACTCGGCGATCGCGCCCGCGTGACGGTCGACGTGAACCAGGCCTGGAACGAGGCCGATGCCGCCACCGGCATCGCCATGCTCGAAGCGGCCGGCATCGACCTGATCGAACAGCCCACGCCGCGCGAGCAACGCACGGCACTGGCGCGCCTGGCGGCGCGCTTCGTGGTGCCGATCATGGCCGATGAAGCCGTGACCGGCCCGGAAGATGCCATGGAATTGGCCCGTCTTGGCGCGGCCGACGTGTTCGCGCTGAAGATCGCCAAATCGGGCGGCATCTTCGGGATGTTGCGCACGGCAGCGGTCGGCGATGCGGCTGGTATCGCGCTCTATGGCGGCACGATGCTCGAAGGCAGCGTTGGCACCATCGCCGCGGCACATGGGTTCTGCACGCTGCCGCAACTGGCATGGGGCACGGAGTTGTTTGGCCCGCTGCTGGTGAAGGATGACATCGTCACTGAGCGCCCCGTGTTCAAGGACTTCTCGCTGCATCTGCCTCAGGGTCCGGGGCTGGGGCTGGCCATCGATGAAGACAAGCTCGCGCACTATCGCCGCAAGAATCACTAACAGGACGACAGGAGATCCCAATGCTGTTTCTCGTCAGGATGGACGTCCAGATCCCGCATGACATGCCGGCCGACACGGCCGACGATATCAAGGCCCGCGAAAAGGCCTACTCGCAGGAACTGCAGCGCCAGGGCAAGTGGCAGGCGCTGTACCGTGTGGTGGGCGAATACGCGAACTACAGCGTGTTCGATGTCGAATCGAACGACGAACTGCACACGCTGCTGTCGGCGCTGCCGTTGTTCCCGTATATGAAGATTCACGTCACGCCGCTGGCAAAGCACCCGTCGTCGATCCGCTGACCGGCGCCCCAAAGCTATACAAGAAGGAATGGAGACAATGAAGTCCTTGCTGCAACGGTCGAGCATGACGTCGGCCGCAATCGCCTTTTCGATGCTGTTTGCGGCTGCCGCGCCTGCGCACGCCGCCTATCCCGACCACCCGATCCGCTGGATCGTGCCGTTCCCGGCCGGCGGCGCGATGGACAATATCGCGCGCACGCTCGGCGCGGATATGTCGAAGACACTCGGCCAGGCGATCGTGGTCGAGAACCGTCCCGGCGCGGGCGGCAACATCGGCGCCGAAATGGTGGCCCGCTCGCCGGCCGACGGCTACACGCTGATCATCGTCGCCAACGGCATGGCCGTGAACCCGGCGCTCTACGGCAAGCTCAGCTACGACCCGGTCAAGGATTTCGCACCGGTCTCGCTGCTGGCCGTCGTGCCCAACGTGCTGGTGGCCAACAAGGCGAAGACGTCCGTCAAGACGGTGGCGGAAGTCATTGCCAGCGCGAAGGCCAAGCCCGGCAAGTACACGTATGCATCGGCCGGCAACGGTACGTCGATTCACCTGGCGGGCGAGCTGTTCACGTCGATGGCCCACGTGGACATGCTGCATATCCCGTACAAGGGCTCGGGCCCGGCAATGACCGATCTGCTCGGCGGCCAGGTGGACTACATGTTCGACAGCATCACCTCGGCCAAGCCCCATATCGATAGCGGCAAGCTGACCGCCATCGCGGTGACCACGAGCAAGCGCTCGTCGGCGCTGCCCAATGTGCCGACCGTGGCCGAGGCGGGCCTGCCGGGCTACGAGCTGTCGCCGTGGTTTGCGGCGTTCGTTCCGGCGAACACGCCGCCGGCGGTGATCGACACGCTGAACAAGGCGATGCTCGAAGCGCTGAAGAAGCCGTCCGTGCAGCAGCGCCTGGCCGGATTTGGCGCCGAGCCGATCGGCAGCTCGCCAGCCGCGTTGAAGGATCACCTGGCGAAGGAAACCGCCAAGTGGGGCACGCTGATCCGCGAGAAGGGCATCCATGCCGACTGAACGGAAGGTTGAGCCGACCCGCAAGCTGCACTACGTCATCGATGGCCCCGCCGACAAGCCGGTGCTGGTGATGTCGAACTCGCTGGGCACCACGCTGGATATGTGGGCCCCGCAGATGCCCGCACTGACCGCGCACTTCCGTGTCTTGCGCTATGACACGCGCGGCCACGGGCGTTCGGCGCTGCCATCGGCATTGTTCGGCATGCACGAGCTGGCCGGGGACGTCATCGCCATCATGGACCACGCCGGAATCGATCGGGCGCATTTCTGTGGCCTGTCGATGGGGGGGATGACGGGGATGTACCTGGCGCGTCATCACGCGGAACGCTTTGGGCGCTTTGTATTGGCCAACACCGCGGCGCTGATCGGTCCGGAATCGGTATGGAACACGCGCATCGAGACCGTGCGCCGCGATGGCATGGCCGCCATCGTCAATGGGGTGCTGGCACGCTGGTTCACCGATCACTACCAGCTGACGCGTCGGGATGAATATGAGCCGGTGCGCCGGATGCTGGAGGCCACCAGCGTCGAGGGCTATACGGCCAACTGCGTGGCCGTGCGAGATGCCGATCTGCGAGGACTGCTGCCGGATATCGAGGCGCCGGTGCTCGTGATTGCCGGCGAGCAGGACCAGGCCACCACGGCAGCCCAGGGCCTGGAAGTCGCCAGGAGTATCCCGGGCGCGGAGTACCTCGCGCTATCGGCTGCGCACCTGTCGAATTGGGAATTGCCCGAGGCGTTTGGGAACGCCGTTATCGGCTTCCTGCGGCAAGGCTGACCGCTCTGTTTTCTCCCCTCTCCCGCATGCGGGAGAGGGGTCGGGGGAGAGGGTGCTGAGGCTCAAATTGCGACCGTCGCATCTTGAACCGCTGGCCCTCTCCCCCCCGCCCCTCTCCCATAAATGGGAGAGGGGAGAAACACAAGCCACAGCCTACGGCACGATCGTCAAAAACAGATACGCCGCGAAGATCACCATATGCACCACGCCCTGCAGGATCGTGGTGCGTCCCATGCCCAGCGTCAGCGACGAGACAATCATCGTCAGGAACAGCAGCACCATTTCCTTGGCGCCGAGCCCAAGTTCGAGCGGACGGGCCAGCATGATGAACACGACCGCCACGGTCGGGATCGTCAGGCCGATGCTGGCCAGCGCCGAGCCCAGGGCAAGATTCAGACTGGTCTGAATCCGGTCCGAGCGCGCCGCGCGCAGGGCGGCGAGCCCTTCTGGCAGCAGTACCAGCGCGGCAATTACCACGCCCACCACGGCCGGCGGCAGTCCCGCGGCCAGCACGGCAGCTTCCACCGATGGCGACAGCAGCTTGGCCAGCGCAACCACGGCCACCAGGCAGACGACCAGCAGCACGCCGCTGACGACGGCTACGCGGCCGGGCGGGGGCGGGGCGTGTTCGTTCTCGTCCCGGCTGCCTTCCACCAGGAAGTAGTCGCGGTGGCGCACCGTCTGTACGAACACGAAGCTGCCGTACAGCACCAGTGACATCGCGCCCGCGAACGCAAGCTGCGAGGATGAGAGCATCGGCCCCGGTACGGAACTCGTGAAATTGGGCAGCACCATGGTCAGCCCGAGCAGCGCCACGAGGATTGCCATCGCGGCATTGGCGCCAGGCGCCTGAAATGCCTGCTCGCGGTGATGCAGGCCGCCAACGAACAGGCAAACGCCGACAATCCCGTTGCAGATGATCATGACCGCGGCAAAGACAGTGTCACGGGCCAGGCCGGCTTTCTCGGGACCCGATGACAGCATCACCGATACGATCAGCGCGACCTCGATCACCGTTACCGCGATGGCCAGCACCAGTGTTCCGAACGGCTCGCCGACCTTGTGGGCCACGACTTCGGCATGGTGCACTGCGGAAAAAACCGCACCTGCCAATGCGATCGACATGACCGCGATCATCCACGACTGACCCGTCAATAGAAGACCCAGGCCGAATGCTGCCCAGGCAGCCAGCGGGGACCAGACCGTCCACGCTGGCAGCTTGTTGGAAGTTGCCATCCCTAGTGTTCCTTTCTTTTTGTGGCGTGCAAGGGCACAGCGTGCACGCCGGACGGCGCACACGCAAGAGATATTCTGGCAACGAAGGGCGGCTGCAGTTCCCGGCTGGTGTCTGGCCGGCGCCCGGTTCAGTCCCGGGAGACCGGCCGCGTGGTGGCCTTTGGAACGTCCTGATGGCGTTCCGGCGGAGCCGGGTCGTGTTCCCGCAGCGCGGGATGATGGTGATAGATCCAGCGCGCTGCGACGATCAGCGCGATGAGAAAAGCAAGACCGTACCCGACAAAAGTAACTGAATTCATGTTTTCTGACCTGGTTGTGCCGGCTCTTCTGGCCGGTAGCAGCCCAGTATGGTCAGGTACCGCTAGATCTGACACCCTCTTTCAGTGGGGCGTGCACGTCACCCATACAGGGCTATCGCGCGGGATGCCGCCATGGGTCAGAACAACAAATCACCGTCCTGCGGCTTTGCCGCCTCCTTCACCTTCGTTTCGCGGACCACCGGTTCGGGCGCTGCCGCCATCCTGTCCGCCGGATACAGGTGCAGGAAGCTGCGGGCCAGCTCGGGGTTGCGGCATTGCAGCCAGTTGTCCCAGTCGGCCTCGGGAACGATCACCACCGAACGTTTCTCGGCGCCCGGCCGGTGCATGCGGCGCAACACCGCATGCGCGGCGGCGCTGACGGTGAGCATCGTGAAGGAGAACGCCTGGTCTGGCCATGCGCGCCAGAGTCCGGCAATGCCGAATGCCGGTGCATCGGGTAGCCAGATTTTCCAGCGCTCGGCGCGGCCGGGGTGCTCGGGCGTGCCGTCCTCGGGGTAGGCATATTCGTAGAACGCGGTCGCCGGCACCAGGCAAAGCTGGCCCTGACGCCAGGCGGGTGCGAAAGTCGGCTTTTCGCCGACCGTTTCGGTACGCGCGTTGGTGGTGTCGTAGCGGCGGGCGCCCGGCGGCGTGCGCTTGCGCGGCACCATGCCGAACGTGGCAAGCACGCTTTCGCGCTGTCCGTCCGTGCCGGCGCGAACGATCGGCGCGGCGTAGTCAGGCCAGGTCTCTTCCGGATATATGCCCGGTGGTGGCTCGACACCGAAGATTTCGCGCAGGATCCGTTGCTGGACGGGGGCGTAGTTGGTGCACATCGCGGGCACTCCTTGGAGCCGGTTTGCAGCGTATCGTCCGCGTTGGCCCGGCGCCGGTCAACAGGCATCGGCAATGGGCGCGGTGATTGGCGGCACGCTTCCTATAATGCCTAGGCGGGCCATTGTACTTTCGCCAAACGTATGGTGGCGACGTGCTACGCGTGCTTGCAGGCAGGGGCGCGCTTCCCACCCATCTCCACGTCAAATGGGGAGACAGAAATCATGCAGAGTAGCGAAGCGGTGCTGACGCAGGCGCGAGCGGCGTTGGCACATGTGCCATATCAGGGCCACCATCTTCATCCCACCATTAACCTGCGCCTGTCCGACGGCGCCCTGATTCTTGAAGGCGAAGTAGCTGACATAGTCGACAAGACCCGGACCGTGACCCAATTGCGGCGCGTGGACGGCGTCACGATGGTGATCGATCACCTGCGCATTGCCAATGGCGGCACACCGATTGGCGACGGCGAGGTGCGTGCCGCGGTCTGCGAGCGGCTGCTCAGTGCGATCGATTTCCGGAATTGCAAGATCTGTGCGAGGGTAAAGGGGCAGCTCGAGCCCGTGCGTGAAGCCGTCGGCGAGCGCAGTGGCTGGCTCGAGGTTTCCGTACACGACGGCGCGGTCACGCTGAACGGGCAGGTGATCAGCCTTTCGCACATGCGGCTGGCCGGCGTGCTGGCGTGGTGGTCACGCGGATGCCGTTGCGTGATCAATGACATCGTGGTGGCCCCGGCCGAGGCCGACAGCGACGAGGAAATCTCGGAGGCGTTGCGCCTGGTGCTGGAGACTGACCCGTTCGTCGATGCCGCCCGCCTCAGCGTGCGCACCGACAATCGTGTGGTGACGCTCGATGGCTATGCATCGAGCGACGGCGCGCGCAAGCAGGTGGTGCGTGACGCCTGGTATGTGCTGGGCGTGGAAAACGTCATCAATCACATCGCATTGAGCAGCTAGCTGCTTGCTGTTATCGCCAGATCGCTCAGGTCTGCGCAATCGAACGTCCGCGCCTTGCCGCCTGGCCCTCTACGCGCCAGTAGCGGCGGCGCGTGCGCAACGCAAAGCGCGAGCGGTACTCGGACATCGACATGTGCATGGCGCGCTGGAACAGGCGCCGGAACGCCGCGGCATCGCTGTAGCCGCACGCTTCGGCTATCGCCTGCGTGCCGTGCAGCGTGACTTCCAGCAGCATGCGTGCGCGCTCCACGCGCAGCATGTGCAGGTAGTCGAGCGGCGTCTGGCCAGTGACCTGGCGGAAATGGCGCAGCAAGGTCCGTTCGCTGACCGCGGCGGCCTCGGCCACGGCGCTCAGTCGATATGGCTCGCCAACATGGGCCTGCAGCCAGCCGATGGCCCGGTAGACCGGACTGTCGGCCGTCTTGCCGATCCAGCGCTGCGATACCAGTTCAGGTACCCATTGCTGCCGTTCCTGCTGATAGAGCAACAGGCGCGAAACCGTCTGCGCGAGGTCAGGATCGTGCAGATGACCGAGTACCCGCAGCATGAACTCTGTCTGCAGCGCCGGCGCGACGCAATGGAACACGCGCTCGTGCAGTCCCATCGGCTCATCCGATGACAGGTCGCAGCCTGGAAAGCGCTGCGCCAGCCAGCTCTGGAACATCCACGGCGCGCCGCAACGCGCCCCGTCGAGCAGACCGAGCGTCAGTGGATAGACCATTCCCGAATAGATTGTCGCGATCCAGCCGCCCGCATCGGCATGACGCGCAAGCATGCGCTGCGTGACCGTATCGCTCGCGGCGATCTCTCCAAGATGCGGCGCGCTGTTTGCCATCAGGCCAGGAATGACGATTAGCGTTTGAACACTACGCTGGCCCCGTCGCGAGGACGACGATTTGGCTGGCAGGCCCGGGAGCGGGGCCGGCAGGCCGCGGCCATTGCCACCGATGATCTCCCATGTCAGCAGGTCCGGCGCGCCTGGCCGCTGCAGTTGCGTGACGCCCGCGGCCGTGCGTAGCACGTCGAGCGCGCCGAACAGGGTGCCGGGCATCGCTTCGGGCAGCCAGAGCAGTTTGACGTGCAGCGGTTGATTTGACGTGGTGGCTGGGTCGGGCATGCTTGGCGGGATCGGCATTTTGAATGGCGATATTGGGCCTCCCGACGAGATATCGCAAGCGATACATTGGAGGCTTCCATCAGAACAGGAGATGTCATGCTGCCGCTTTCCCTTCGCCGCCTTGCCATTGCCGCGACCGCTGCCACGATCTGCGGTGCGGCAGTGGCAGCGAGCCCCGACACCGCGCTGTTGAGCGCGGCGCAATCCGCGCAGCCTGCCGTGGTGCAATCGCTGAAGGACATGGTGTCGATCGAGTCAGGCAGCGCCAATGCCGAAGGGCTCGCGCGCATGTCGGACTACACCGCGAAACGCCTCCAGGCGATCGGCGCGAAGGTCGAACGCATCGCACCGGCCCGTGGGCACGGCCCGATCGTCAAGGCTACGCTGGCCGGCACCGGAAAGCGCAAGATCATGCTGATCGCGCATATGGACACGGTGTATCCCGCCGGCATCCTGAAGACGCAGCCGATCCGCGAGGACGGTAACCGGCTCTACGGTCCCGGCATCGCGGACGACAAGGGTGGCATCGCCGTGATCCTGCATTCGCTGGAGATCCTGAAGGCGCAGGGGTGGAAGGACTACGCGCAGCTGACCGTGCTGTTCAACGCCGATGAGGAGATCGGTTCGGGCGGCTCGGGCGAGACGATATCCACGCTGGCCGATCAGCATGACGTGGTGTTTTCATGCGAGCCGAACGTGGCGAAGTCCGTCGCCAAATCGGAATCGCTGCTGCTCGGCGCGGCAGGCACCGCCTCCGCGACGATGCAGGTCAAGGGCCGTTCGTCGCACGCGGGCGCCGCGCCGGAGCTGGGCCGCAACGCGTTGCTGGAACTGGCCTATCAACTGCAGCAGACGCGCGACGTGGCAAAGTTGGTGCCAGGCTCGCAACTGAACTGGACCATGGCAAAGGCCGGTGAAGTGGGCAACCAGATTCCCGAATCGGCTAGCGCATTCGGCGACGTGCGCGTCACGGCCAACGGCGCGGCTGAGAAGCTGCAGGTTGCGCTGCAGGAAAAGGCCAACGCGGGCCACCTGATCCCCGACGCGACAACCACGGTGACAATGGAAGAGGGGCGTCCCGCCTTTGTGGCCAATGCGCGCGCGAAGGATCTGGCAAAGCGTGCGCAGCAGGTCTATGCGGAGCTTGATGGCCGCACGCTGCTGCTGATGCCGGGAACGGGCGGCGGCACCGATGCTGGCTATGCAGGGCGTTCAGGCAAGGCGACGGTGCTGGAGAGCTTTGGTTTGTCCGGCTTCGGTTATCACGCCCGCGATGAATACGTCGAACTCGATTCGATCGCGCCGCGGCTGTATCTGATGACGCGGATGCTGCAGGAGATTGGCAAGGAGTAGGCGCTGCCGCTGCAAGCTTCCCAATCCCGGCGCTTTCAACCTGCTGCGCGCCTACTGGCCGGATCAGCCACCCGGCCCGTTATTCATTTCTTTTCAATCAGAATCATGAAACTCTGATATCAGTTTCAGGTTTCTGCTATTTCCTCCGCACCACTTGGTGGTTGACGATCTCGCGCGTCGGGCACATGGCGATCCGCCCGGCGAGAGACGACGTGACTACCGAGGTATTCCAGATGGCGGAAGCATTCGATGGCGGCAGGAAAGCGGTAACGGGACGGCAGCCCTATCACCTTGAAGTGCCCAGCGCGCCGAGTGCCATCGGGCTCTCGGTGATGTCATTCGAGGCCGTGGAACGCCTGGGCGAACCCTACACAGTCAAGGTACGGCTTACCCATTCGATGGAACTGGATCGGCTGGAGTACCTGCGCCGTGACGCCTCCTTTTCGATCGACTCGGGCGATGGCTCCGAGCCGCGACGGTTTTCGGGCTGCATTACCCGCGTTTCGAAGCTGAAGACCACCCGTGACTTCCGCTCCTACGAGATGGAGCTGCGGCCGAAGGTGGCGTTGCTGTCCCTGACCAAGGCGAGCCGCGTCTACCAGAACAAGACGGCGCCGCAGATCATCGAAGCTATCCTGCGCCGCCACGGCCTGGAAGGCTACCAGTTCGCTTTCAAGATCCGCCGCCAGTACCGCGAGCACAAGTTCCGACTTCAGTACCAGATGTCGGACTGGGACTACATCCGCCTGCTGATGGAGCAGGAGGGCTTGTATTGCTACTTCGTGCCCGGCAAGTTCGGGCACCACCTCGGCGATCTACAGGTCTTTGGCGACGACATCGATCACTACGTTTACCTCCCGCAGCGGGTCGTGCCTTTCCGCGAAACAGCTGGCCTGGAATCGGGCGTCGAAACCGTTTTCGATCTCCAGATCCACGCGAAAACCGTGCAGGAGTCGTTTTGCACTGCCGAGTACAACCCCGCGGATTCGTATGAGCGCAAGACCGCGGAGGCCAACGTGGCGCGCAAGGAAAAAGGCAACTACGGCCAGTCCTACGTCTACGGCATCGATCATCCGGACGTCGAGAGCGCGAAGCGGGAAGCGCAACTGCGCCATGAGGCGGCACTTTCAGGGCAACTCATCTACGAGGGCGAAGGCAACGTCCTGGAATTGCACCCGGCGCGCATCCTGCGCATGGACCTCGAATTGCCCGATGCACCAAACGGCCTGGTCGTCACCGAGGTCGTTCATACCGGAGCGCGTGACCAGGCCTATCGCAACACCTTCAAGGCCATCCCGATGGATCGGCGCTTCCGTCTGCCAATCGACGAAAGCAAATGGCCACGTATTGCGGGAACCCTGAGCGGGCGCGTGAAGTCGCCGGGCAATTACAAATACGCCTACCTGACGCGGCAAGGGCACTATGTCGTGCGCTTGGACCTCGACTTTGACGAGTGGCCCAAGGGCGGCGAAAGTGTCCCGCTGCGCCTGGCCAAGCCGTTCGCCGGGGCGAGACAGACCGGCTTCCACTTCCCCCTGATCGACGGCACTGAGGTAGCCATCGCCTTCCGGGACGGCGACCCGAACAAGCCCTATATTGCCCATGCCCTTCATCACAGCCAGCATGAGGATCTGGTTAACAGCCAGGATCGCTGGCTGTCGCGCAACGTTATTCGCACGCAGAGCAACAATAAGCTGCGTTTCGAGGACTGGGAGGGCCACGAAGGCGTCAAGCTATCCACGGAGTATGGCGGCAAGACGCAACTGAACCTCGGCTATCTCGTGGACAGCAAGCGCAAGAAGCGTGGCGACGGCTTTGAGCTGCGCACGTCCGGGTGGGGTGCTGTCCGGGGTGGCAAAGGCGTGCTCATTTCCGCCGACGATCAGCACGGAGCGGCAGGCCAGCAATTGGACATGCAGCCTGCCGAGGATTTGCTCGCCAGCGCGCTGACACAAATGCAGGTGCTGGCGGAAATGGTCAAGACCGCACAGGCTCAGCTGGCCGATCTCAAGAATCAGGAAGCCGTTATGAAAACGGCGCTCAAGGGGCTGCAATCGCCCGCCGTGCTCGTCTCGGCGCCTGCTGCCATTGCGTTGGCGACACCCGAAACCATTCAGCACAGCGCCGGCAAGAACGTAATGCTGACGGCCGGTGAGCACATCGACGCTGGTGCCATCGGGAACTTCACCGTTGCCGCTGGGAAAGTGGTCTCCGTCTTTGCCAATGCGGGCGGCATGAAGCTCATCGCTGCGCAAGGCAAGCAGGAAATCCAGGCACAGGGCGGTAGCATTGAAATGACGGCGGCACAAGACATGAAGGTGCTGGCCTCCAAGGGCAATGTGGAGGTGGATGCCGGTGGCAGCCTTGTGCTGCGCTGTGGCGGCGCCGAGATCAAACTGGCCGGCGGCAATATTGAATTGACTTGTCCCGGAGACGTCAAGCTCAACTGCATTACGCTGCAAAAGCAAGGGGCAGGCAGCGTGGGCGGCACCTCGAAATCGTTTGACGCACTCAACTGCGCCTCCGTGCTACAGCGTGTTGCCTCGGCGGGAGGTGCCTTTGTTTGAGCCTGCACTGTCCCTGAGCGCCGTGTGCGAGGCCATCAAGCAGCGCCTTGCCGACCCATCGTTGCATCACGCCGTTCTGATTGACCCGACCCTGGGTGACCCGTTTGCCGTGCAGCGAGAGGTCGATCAACTGACCGTCTACGCGCTGCCGCTGCCCGAAGAAAAGGCTACTCCTGAACTGCGGCCCTATCTGCTACCCGTGTGCGCAGGTGATCCGCTGCTTGAACGCTCGATCATACTGGCGCAAGAAGAGGCTGCCGACTGGCATGCGGGCGCAGGTTATGCGCGCAGCGTATGCGGCTGGCTTTCCTATACGGGCGATATCCAGCCTTTAGC
>JAFAJB010000075.1 GCA_019236395.1 Cupriavidus sp. | reverse complement strand
ATCCACAACATCCAGCCCGGCCCGCAGGTGATGACCAGCAACCCGGCGCTGTTCTGGGGCCTGATCGCCTCGATGTGGATCGGTAACCTGATGCTGATCATCCTGAACCTGCCGATGATCGGTGTGTGGGTGAAGCTGCTGACCGTGCCGTATCGCTTCCTGTACCCGGCGATCCTGGTGTTCTGCTGCATCGGCGTGTACTCGGTGAACAACCAGACGTTCGACGTGTTCATGGCTGCAGCCTTCGGCGTGATCGGCTATCTGTTCCTGAAGCTGAAGTGCGAACCGGCGCCGCTGCTGCTGGGCTTCGTGCTCGGACCGATGATGGAAGAGAACTTCCGCCGCTCGCTGCTGCTGTCGCGTGGTGACTTCACCGTGTTCGTGACGCGTCCGCTGTCGATGGGCCTGCTGATCGCCGCTGCCGCACTGGTGGCCGTGGTGGCGCTGCCTTCGATCAAGGCCAAGCGCGAAGAAGCGTTCCAGGAAGAGTGATCCTGATGACGGGCGCCGGCGCTTTCGCCGGCGCTTGTCCGAGCAAGCTTTCGGGGGTGCCAAAAGCGCACCCCGTTTTCTTTGAGTACTGAAGAGGAATGCCCGACTGCGCTGCAGTCATGGGCTGCGCATGATGATTCGATTCCCCGTACCATTGGCTGCGTCGCCTGCGCCCATGAAAACGCCATCGCTCGACCGGATCGTTTCCCGGCTCTACATTCTCAGGCTCGTCCAGGCGAGTCCCTCCACGGTGTTCAACCTGATGGAGCGCTTGCGCGAGCGCGGCATCGACAAGAACATCCGCGCGCTGCGTCCGGTTCTGCGCAGCCTGATGATGGCGCGCTCGATCACCGCCGAGCTCGTCGAGGGCAATGGCCGTGTCTACAGCATCACCGATGCGGGACGTGCCGAGATTGATGCCTATCTGGCACATCTCACGGTGCTCAAGACCGATCTCTCCAAAGAGACCGACGACGCGGACGAGCGCCCTTAAGCCGCTCCTTCAAGGCGACTCCTCAGGTCGCACCATCAAGCGGCACCCGCCACGAAGCCCTACACCATCACCACCTGGTTGCGGCCATTGCGTTTGGCCTGATAGAGGCCCGCATCGGCGGCTTCGACAAGCTGGTTGAAGATCGCATCGCCGTCCGGCACGATCACCGCGCCGCCAATACTGACTGTAACGAAGCCGCTGGTCGGCGAGCCGGAATGCGGGATGCGCAGCGTCTCGATCGCACGTCGGACCTTCTCGGCAAGCAGACGTGCGCCGCCAGGTGACGTGACCGGCAGGATCATCGAAAATTCCTCGCCGCCGAAGCGCGCAGGCAGGTCCGCCGGACGCGCGCAGTTCTCGCGGATCACGGTCGACACGCGACGCAATACCTCGTCGCCGGCCACGTGGCCATAGGTATCGTTGTAGGCCTTGAATGCGTCGACGTCGATCATCAGCAGCGCAAGTTGCGTCTGTTCGCGGTGGGCACGCTTCCATTCCGCGCCCAGGTACTCGTCGAAGTAGCGCCGGTTGGACAAGCCGGTCAGGCCATCGGAGTTGGTCAGGCGCTGCAGTTCGAGATTGGTTTCCAGCAACTGCTGCTGGCTCTGGCGCAGCGCGCGGTAGGCCTCGTCGCGCTGCAGCTGGTTCAGGTACGAGCGCGAGTGATAGCGAATGCGCGCGATCAGCTCGATCGAATCCGGCAGCTTTACCAGGTAGTCGTTCGCGCCTGCGGCAAAGGCCGCACTTTTCATCGTGGGCTCTTCCTTGGTCGACAGCACGATGATCGGAATATCGCGCGTGCCGGGATTCTCGCGATAGCGGCGAACGAGCGTAAGGCCGTCGGTGCCCGGCATCACCAGGTCCTGCAGGATCACGGTTGGCTTGGTGCGCTCCGCGACGGCCACCGCCTCGTCGGGTTGCGAGCAATAGTGAAAATCGATATCGGATTCGCTGGCCAGCGCACGCCGGATCGCCTCGCCGATGATGGCCTGGTCGTCGACCAGCAGCACCATCGCCAGATATTCGTTCGTGGCCGCCGCGTCGGCCGTACTACCGTGTCTAGCCATTATTGGCCTCCTGCTTTCTTGTCTTGTGCCCGGCTCGTGCCGCATGCCCTGACGAGGCGCGGCGCGATCTGCCGCAATGGCAGGATCTCGCTTGCCGCACCGAGCGCGGCTGCAGCCTTCGGCATGCCATACACCGCGCTGGTGGCCTGGTCCTGCGCAATGGTCAGGAAGCCGCGCTCGCGCATGGTCTTCAGCCCTTGCGCGCCGTCGCGGCCCATGCCGGTCAGCAGCACGCCGATGGCTTCGCCGCGCCAGTGCTCCACCACGCTCTCGAAGAACACGTCGATCGATGGGCGATACAGATAGTCGCCGGGCTCAGGGGTGTAGACCATGCGCCCGGCATTGGTCAAACGTAGGTGATCGTTGGTGCCGGCCAGTGCGACGCAGCCTGTCTGCGGCGTTTCGCCAGCTCGTGCCAGCCGCACCGGCAGCGCGCATTGCGCATCGAGCCATTCAGCCATGCCTTGCGCGAAGGCTTCGTCAACGTGCTGTACCGCAACCACGGCCGCGCCGAAATCGGCCGGCAACGTGCCGAGCAGGGCGGCCAGCGCAGCCGGTCCACCGGCTGACGCGCCAATCGCAACCAGCCGCGGCGCGGTGGATGCCGGGGTGGCCGCCGCGAGCGGATGGGACGCTGCCTGGGCCCGGTCGCCGAACAGGCGCGCAACGTTGCGGATCTTCCTAAGCAGAGGGCCTGCGGCCAGCTGGCTGTCGGATTCGGTCAGCGTCGGTGTGTCAACGGCATCGACCGCGCCATATCCCATCGCATCGAATACCTGGTTGGCATTGCGGCCGATATCCATGGTGACCACGACGATCGCGCACGGCGACTCCGCCATGATGCGGCGCGTGGCCTCCACGCCGTCCATGACGGGCATCAGCAAGTCCATCAGGATCAGGTCGGGCGTCTGGACTGCCGCCAGCTGCACGGCCTGCTCGCCGTCGCCGGCTACCCATGCGATCTCCAGTGTTGGATCGAGCGCCAGCGCACGGCGCAATGCCGTCACTGCGAGCGCGGAGTCGTTGACGATGCCAATTTTCATGTGCGTGCCTCGCCGATCAGATCGCGTACCGCGTCAAGCAGTGCGGTGTCATGGAAGCTGCCCTTGGCCAGATAGTAGTCTGCGCCTGCCTGCATGCCGCGCTCCCGATCCTGTTCGCGATCCTTGTAGGAAACGATCATGACCGGCAACTGCATCAGGCGCGCGTCGCCACGCATGCGGCTGACGAGTTCGATCCCGTCCATGCGCGGCATGTCGACGTCGGTAATCACGAGGTCGAACTGCTCGGCACGCAGCACGTTCCACCCGTCCATGCCGTCCACGGCGACGGCCACATCGTAGCCGCGTCCGGCCAGCAGCTTGCGTTCGAGTTCGCGCACCGTCAGCGAATCGTCGATGACCAGCACGCGCTTGCGCCGCGTCTGGACAGCCTCCTCGCCACCATGGCGCACCCGCTCGATGCGGCCTTCGGAGACGAGCTTCTCCACGGAACGCAGCATGTCCTCGACGTCGAAGATCAGCACGGGCGTGCCGTCATCGGTCAGGCTGCCCGCGGCGATGTCCTTGATCTTGCCGAGCGCCTGCGCAAGCGGTTGCACCACGAGCACCCGTTCGCCGATCAGGCGATCGACGGCAAGGCCGTAGATGCGATCCTGCTCGCCGATAATGACCACGGGCACGGCATCGCCTTCCTGTGCATGCTCCGGCCGCTGCAGTACCTGTGCGGCGCTGACCAGGCCCACAGGGCGGCCGTCGTGGCGGAAGTGCTGATGCTGCTCGATCTGCTCGATGGCGCTGCGGTGCACGCTTACTGCACGCAACACGTGGCCCAGCGGAAACGCATACGCCTCGCCGGAGATCTCGACGAGCAGCGCGCGCACAACCGATAGCGTCAGCGGAAGCTCCAGATGGAAATGCAGGCCGCTGCCGGGCTGCTGGGATAACTTCAGGCTTCCGCGCACGGCGCGCACCATGTCCTGCACGGCATCGAGCCCCACGCCGCGCCCGGAGACTTCGGAGACCGTCTCGCGCATGCTGAAGCCGGGCAGCAGCAGGAACTCGAGCAGCTCCGCCTGCGATAGCCGCGCGGCGGTATCGGGCTGTGCGAGTCCGCGCCTGACGATGGCCGCGCGCAATGCATCGAGATCGACCCCGGCTCCATCGTCAAAGATCTCGATGACGAGCCGGCCCGCGTTGTGCCGCGCATGCAGCGATATGCGGCCTTCGTCTGGCTTGCCCATGGCACGGCGTGCCTCGGGGGGCTCGACGCCGTGATCGACCGCATTACGTAGCAGGTGGGCCAGCGGGGCATCGAGTCGTTCGAGAATGTCGCGGTCGACCTGCGTCTGCTGGCCCGACAGTTCGAGACGCACGCGCTTGCCGAGCGTGCGCCCCAGATCGCGCACCATGCGTGAATAGCCTGTGATGCCATCGGACAGCGGCCGCATCCGGCACGATAGCGCCGTGTCGTAGAGGCGCCGCGACAGGCGGCTCGCGCGGTGATCGTACTGGTCGAATTCCTCCACGCGCCGGGTGAGCTGACCGTGGCTGTCTTCGAGCAGCTGGCGTGTCTCGGCCAACGCCGCGTGCAGCCGCGATGCATTGGTGTCAGGGCTGTCGAGCAGGGCGTGTATCCCGTCGAGCGCCTGCATTGCACGCATCTGCTGGCGCCGGGCCTGCTGGATTGCGCTGCCGAACGGACGCAGCCAGTGGGTTTCCACCATCGACTCGCCGGCCATCGCCAGCAGCCTGTCGAGCTGCTCCGCGTTGACGCGCAGCATGCGCTCCGCCTGACTGGGCAAGTCAGATGGTGCTGGTTGATCGAGCGTTGAGATGAGAGTGGGCTCGGTGGAAGGCGCCAGTGACTCGGCGGAAAGCTCCTGCGGCTCGGCGGAAGGCGCCTGCGGCTCAGACGGCAGGAGCTCCGGCGATGCCGGCGGTGCCACCTCGATCTTCCCTTCGAGCAGCGCTTCCAGCCTGGCGACGAAGCCATCGATCTCCGCCTTGCCAGCGAGTTCTGGCCAGTGCGCATTGCCATCGGGCGGATGGCCGATCCGCTGCAACAGGTCCGTGCCATGAAGCAGGGCGTCGATATGGGCTGCGGTCAGTACCACGTCGCCGCGCTGCGCGGCGACCAGGCAGTCCTCCATCACATGTGCAACGCGCACGCCGCCATCGAGTCCGACGATTCGCGCGGCGCCCTTGAGCGAGTGCGCGGCGCGCATGCATGCTTCCAGGTGGGTCGCCGCATCGGGCTCGCGTTCCAGCGCGAGCAGGCCCGCGTTGAGGACTTCGGCTTGCGCGTCAGCCTCAAGCGCGAACAGCTCGAGCATCGAGGCGTCACGAAGTTGTTCTGGATTCATGACAGGCTCCGCGTTAACGCCTTGCGCAGCAGGTTGGCGTCGAGCAGACCGACGCTGTGGCCGTTGAATTCGAACAGCGCGCGCGTGTATCGGGCCGAAGCGCGTGCGAGTGTGGCCGGTAGCGGCAGCAGGCCATCGGACGATACACGTTCCACGCCGGTCACCTCCGAGACTGGCAGCGCAATCGCGTTGCGCCCCTGGCCAAGAATCAGGAAGCGCGCCGCGCGCTGGCTATCGGGCTGGCCGTCGGCCCCGGTTGAGCTGTCTGATTCGCCGAACAACAGGGCCAGGGAAATACACGTCAGCAGCGCGCCACGCACGGCGGCCACGCCGATCAGCGCGGCATGGCGCCGATGCGGCAGCGAGTGGACGGGCACCGGTGCGGTGACTTCGCCGAGCACGGCGGTTGGCAAGGCCAGCCATTCGTCGCCGACGCGAAATATCACGCACGACTCGCCCTCAAGACGGTCAGCCGAATTCGTGGCGGCGGATTCGATGCCGTACTCGCCTGTCCCGGCACCCGGGTCCGCAGCAAGGGTATCGAGCAGCGCGACGGCGGCCCGCGCGTACACGGGGCAATTGCGGCAATGGATATGCGTGGCCAGCTGCGGGCAAGTGCGATCACCGGTGACGCCGATGCGGCGCCAGCAATCGTCGATGGCGCCCGTTGGCGTGACCAGGGCGGCGGACAGCATGGAAGTTGGATCAGCCATGGCTTATTCGGGCATGACGTTGGGCGCGTTCGCGCAGGCGGTGTGCGCCGGCGGCATCACCGCCGCTATCGAGCAACGCGGCCAGATGATAAAGCGCTTCTTCGTGGCCGGGGTCAAGATACACCGCTTTGCGATAGGCCACGTGGGCATCGGCGGTGCGTCCCGAGGCATCGTGCAATACACCGAGCAGGCACCAGCCGTTGGCCGAGGTACCGTGCGCTGTCAGATACTGTTGGCACGCGGCCGTGGCGCGGTCCAGTTCACCGCGATCGGCCATGGCGGCGATCGTCGCCAACGCCTCGTCCCCGGCGGCTGTGGGGCTGGTTGTCTCGCTCACACGTGCCGCGGTCACCCGGGAGGGGCGCGGCTTGATGTGCCTGGCAGGCGGGAGCGCGGCGGGTCCGGCGCCTGGCGCCACCGTTGCCAGTTGCCGGGCCTTTGGGGGCGGCGGCGTGGAGGGCCGGACCGATTGCGCATGAAACGCGAACGCCAGCGGCACGGCGGCACTGGTCATGCCCTCGCGCGTCAGCAGGCTGGCCTCGGCCGGGCCGACAAAGATCATGCCGTCTGGGCGCGTCAGCCGGCGCAAGGTCTGGATCGCCTGGCATTGGGTATCCGGGTCGAAGTAGATCAGCAGATTGCGGCAGAAGACAAAGTGATACGGCGCTTCGCCTTGCAGCAGGAGCGGGTCGATCAGGTTCCCGGTCAGCAGGCGCACCTGGGTGCGCACCTTCTCGTGCAGCTTGTACGTGGCCTGCGCGCCGGGGAGCGGTGCGAAATGGCGCGCGCGAAAGTCCAGCGGCTGGCCGCGAAAGGCATTGTCGCCATAGACACCCGCGCGGGCGCGCTCAAGCGCGCGGGCGCTGACATCGACCGCATCGACACGAAAACGATGGGGCGGAATGCCTGCATCGAGCAGTGCCATCGCAATCGAATAGGGCTCCTCGCCGGTCGAGCACGGCAGGCTGAGGATGCGCAGCATGGGCTCGGCGTTGCCGAAGACCTGCTGCGCGGCGAATCGCGCGAGAGCGAGCAAGGCTTCGTGGTGCCGGAAGAACCACGTCTCCGGGACGACGACCGCCTCGATCAACGCCTGCAACTCGTCCGGCACCGCATGCAGCAGATTCCAGTACGTGGCAGGATCGTTCGTGCCCAGCGCCTGGCGCCGTTCCTCCACGGCACGTGCGATCACACCGGCGCCGACCGAGGCGGCATCGAGCCCGATGCGTTCCTTCAGCAACGCTTCGATGGCGGCGGGCGGATGGGGGGCGTCAGTCATGCCGGAGGCGACTCGGGAAACAGCAGGGCGTGCACCGCGTCAGGCAGCAAGGCGCCGATGTGGACCCACTGCACCAGGCCGCGCGCGTCATGGCGTACCGGCCCAAGGTAGCGCGCGTGGGCCGGATCGATCCCGCCATCGACGAACGATGCGGGGTCGCAGCGCAGCGTTTCGTTGGCATGCTCGAGACGCAGGCCAAGCAGTCGGGTGGGGGCCGGGGCGGTGGTGCCGGCGCCCTGCGCGCGGCGGTAATGCACCATGACAGTGCGGGTGCTGGTGCGTACGGTTGCCGGTGTGCCGGTAGCCAGGGCGGTGATGTCGATCACCGGTACGGGCTGCCCGCGCCGGGTCATCAGGCCGCAGACCCATGCGGGCGCTCCGGGAATCTGCTTGGTGGCCCCGAGCGGCAGCACCTCGGCCACCTCGGCGGTATCGAGCGCATAGTGGTCGGGGCCGATGCGGAACAGCAGGAACAGGGCCATATCGGCAGCGGTGCGCCCGCGTTAGACCTTGAAGCGCGAGACGCCGCTACGCAGTTCGTTGGCGACCAGCGTGAGTTCGTCGATGGCCTGGCTCGACTGGCGCAGCGACTCCACCGTCTGTTGCGCAGCCTCGGACAACTGGATCAGCGCCTGGTTGATCTGCTCCGCGCCGCCGGCCTGCGCCTGCATCCCTTCATTGACCATCTGCACGCGCGGCGCCAGCGACTGCACCTGCCCGATGATCTGCGACAGCTGGTCACCGACCTGGGTCACCTCGGACATGCCACGGCGCACTTCCTCGGAGAACTTGTCCATGCCCATCACCCCGGCGGCCACCGCCGACTGGATTTCGCGCACGATCTGTTCGATATCGTAGGTGGCAACGGCGGTCTGGTCCGCCAGGCGGCGGATCTCGGTAGCCACCACCGAGAAGCCGCGGCCGTACTCGCCGGCCTTCTCGGCTTCGATGGCTGCGTTCAGCGACAGCAGGTTGGTCTGGTCGGCCACGCGCGCGATGGTGGTCACCACCTGGTTGATGTTGCCGGCCTTCTCGTTGAGCGTGGCCAGGCGGGCGTTGACCGATCCGGCGGCTTCCATCACGTGGTGCATCGTTCCTTCCATGCGCGACAGCCCCACTTGGCCCGTACCGGCCAGGCCGGCGGTCTGCTCGGCGGCGTTGGAGACTTCGCTCATGGTGCGGACCAGGTCCCGCGCGGTGGCGGAGATTTCGCGCGAGGTGGCGCCGATCTGCGTGGTGGTGGCGGCGGTTTCGGTCGCGGTGGCCTGTTGCTGGCGCGCGGTGGCGGCGATTTCGTTGACGGACGTGGTCACCTGGATCGCCGAGCGCTGGGCCTGGCCGACCAGCGAGGTCAACTCGTCGGCCATCTGGTTGAAACCTTCTTCGACGGCATGGAACTCGTCGCGGCGATGCAACGCCATGCGCTGGCGCAGGTCGCCGCCGCGCATCGTTTTCAGCAGCGAGACGATCCGGCCCATCGGAACCGTGATGGCGCGCAGCAACAGGTAGCCGCAGACCAGGGCCGCAAGCACGGCGAAGGCCAGGGACACCTCGATGCTGGCCTTGGCGGCGCCCACCGAATTGACGATCCCGTTGGCCGAGCCGTCGTTGACTGCGCTGTTGTCGTCAACGATATCCTGCAGCACCTTGCGGCCGTCGGACCAGAGCTCGTGCGCGTTGCCACGCAAGGCGGCCTGGGCCGTCGCGCCGTCCTTCCACTGGGACGGGTCGAGGTATGGCTGTGCGGCCTGCTGGTAACGGGTGCGAATGGCCTGGTAGTGGTGGAAGCGCGTCCGGTCGTCGTCGCGCGAGATGGTGGATTCGTACTGCTGCTCCAGACGGTCCAGGCGTTGCGCGGCGTCCTGCGTCTGGGAGATCAGAAGCGCGCGCTGCGCCGGATCGGCCGCGGTAACGGTCTGCCAGGCCAGCACGTAGACTTCACCCCAGACCCCGCGCATGCTTGCACTGAGGTTCAGGCCGGGCAGCGCATCGGTGCGCATGACCGTGGTCTCGTGCTCGATGGCGGACAGTCTGCGGTAGGCAACCCCGCCCATCAGGGCCATGACCAGCAGGATGATGGTAAAGCTGGCCAGAATGCGCGTGCGGATGGTCCAGTGGGTCACGATCAGGGGCGTCTCCGATGAAGCCGCCGGCTCAGGCGGGATGAGGTCACAAGCGTTATAGGGGCATGCCCGGCGGCACGGCGCCACCACCCGGGCAGGGGTTATCCCTCGTTTGGGTGGTAGTCATTGGCGGCGTAGGGTACTGTAACGCCCGAGCCATTTCAACGTCGGGCCGCTGGCCGCCTGACCCGAGCCGTTGCGCCGTTGCGCCGGCAATCTGAAGGCGCTTGCATTTTCCAAGGTTTTCGTCACACTTGCCAATTAAGTTGAGCGGGAAACATGTTCATCACAACAGATAGGGCAGGGATGGTGGCCAGGTCGGAGGCACAGGCGACTGGCGCCTTGCCGTCGGCGGAGATCGATCCGCTGACCGGCGTGGTTGCTCGCCAGGCATTCTTGAAGCGGCTGGAGACGCGCCTTCAGAGTGAGGCGACGCCCCGCTTTTCCCTGTTGCTGGTGGGCATCGACGATTTTCGTGCGTTCAATGACATGCACGGACACGGCGAAGGCGATGCCATTCTCCAGCAGGTGGCCCGCCGCCTGCGCGATGCAGCGCCACGCGACGCCATTGTCGGCCGCGTGGGCGGCGACGAATTCGGCGTACTGCTGACCTCCATCTCGGACCCGACGCTGGTGCGGCACGTGAGCGCCGCCATCCTGTCGATGCTGTCCGCCCCGCATGAACTCAATGGCCGCCGCCACCATGTGCTGGCGAGCCTGGGCGCCTGTGTGATGCCGGCCGGCGGCAACACCACGTCCGACGTGCTGGCCGCCTCAAGCCTGGCGCTGGCCCGGGCCAAGCACGACGGCGGACGCACGATCCGCTTCTTCAAGCCGCAGATGCGTACCGACGTGACGACGCGCCTGTCGCTCGTCCAGGCGCTGCGCGAAGCCTATGCCCAACGGCAGTTCGAGTTGCTGTACCAGCCGCAGGTGGACCTG
Organism: Cupriavidus sp.; assembly: GCA_019236395.1. GTDB lineage: Bacteria > Pseudomonadota > Gammaproteobacteria > Burkholderiales > Burkholderiaceae > Cupriavidus. Next base: position 6,472 of record JAFAJB010000075.1, on the reverse strand, counting down.
CGCGACGGCCGCGTGCTCGGAGCCGAGGCGCTGATGCGCTGGCGTCACCCGACGCTGGGCCTGCTGACCCCGGCCGCGTTCATCGACGCGCTGGCTGCCAGCAGCGTGGCTGCGGACGTCGGCATGTGGCTGCTGCACACGGCCTGTGCCCAGGCGCGGGCCTGGTCGCTGATGTTTCCGGACGCGCCACCGCGCGTTGCCATCAACCTGTTTGCCGCCCAGCTTGCCGAAAGCCGGCTGCTGACCGAGGTCCGGCACGTGCTGCGCGCGCTGGAGCTGCCGCCCGACCGGGTCGAGATCGAGATTACCGAGACCATTGCATTGCAGCAGGGCGACGAGGTATCGGACCAGCTCCAGGCGTTGCGCCGTGATGGCGTGACGCTGACCTGCGATGACTTCGGCACCGGCTATGCCTCGCTCAGTTTCCTGAAGTCCTTCCCGGTGGACCGGCTCAAGATCGATCAGTCGTTCATCCGCAATGTCACCCAGGACAGCGTGGATGCGGCGATCGTGCGCTCGGTCATCAGCGTTGGCCAGAGCCTGCGCATTGGCGTGGTGGCTGAAGGCGTGGAGACCGCGGCGCAGCGCGACTTCCTGCTGGCCAATGGCTGCATCGAGGCGCAAGGCTATTTCTATGGCCGTCCGATGCCGGCCGACCGGTTGACCGACTACATGCGCAACCAGCCGCGCTGACCCCCCCTGCACGCAAGACTTGTATCCACCTCTGTCCCGCAAGCCCGGTCAAGGCTGCCGGGAAATATGTGCTTACAAAGTCCGGTACACACGTAGAACGCTGCATCGTTATCCGATATAGGGTGGCATACGGGTGGCCATCAGGGTGGTAATGGCAGCGCGCCGCTATGGCGACCGCGCATTGGCGCAGCGGCTCACCGGACTCAGGTAACACATCATGCATTTCCATACACGATTCGTGCTGGCGCCAGTTGCGCTCGGACTGGTTGTGCTGCTGGCGCAGGCTCCGGCCCGCGCACAAGGCTACGGCCAGAACATGCCGCCGGGCTATATCGAGCAGGGCCAGCCCGGCAGCCCGGACGCGGTACAGACAGTGGACCCGTCGTCGCGTATTGCCACCGTCACGGATACGGCAGGGGGTCTCAGCTTCGCGCCGGCCGGCTCCGACGATTGGGCGGCGATCGGGCTGAACCGCCCGGTGACCACCGGCGACCGGCTCTGGGTGGACCCGGGCGGCCGCACCGAACTCCATGCCGGGGCCACCGCCATCCGTCTCGGTGGCGCCACCGCTGCAGGCGTGTTGAACCTGGACGATCACACCACGCAGGTAAAGCTGACGCAAGGCACGCTGCAACTGCGCGTCCGCGCGTTGCCGCCCGACCAGCAAGTGGAGATTGATACACCCAACCTGGCCTTCGTGCCGCGTGAGCCGGGCGACTACCGGCTCGACGTGTCCCCGGACGGCACGACGACACTGGTATCGATTCGCCATGGCACCGCCGTGCTCTATGGCGATACACGCTCGATCGAAATGAGCCGTGGACAGCGCATGCGATTTGCCGGACCGGATCTGGCCGATGCTGGTCCGGGCAACTTCCCGGGCCCGGACAGCTTCGATCAGTGGACCGCCGCGCGCGATGCCCGGGAGGATGAATCCGTATCGGCGCGATATGTGCCGCGCGACATGACCGGCTACACCGCGCTGGACGACTACGGCGACTGGCAGCAGGACCCCGGCTACGGCGCCGTGTGGTTTCCGCGCGCCGAGCCGGCGGGTTGGGCGCCGTACAGCACGGGCTACTGGGCCTGGGTGGCGCCGTGGGGCTGGACCTGGGTCGACGACGCCCCGTGGGGCTTCGCCCCTTCGCACTATGGGCGTTGGGCGTACTTCGGCAACCGGTGGGGATGGGTGCCGGGGCCGATCGCCGTGCGGCCGTGCTACGCGCCTGCGCTGGTCGGATTCGTCGGCGGCGTGAGCGCGACCATCAGTATCGGCGGCGGCCCGGGCGTGGCCTGGTACCCGCTGGGCCCGCGCGACGTGTACCGGCCGATCTACCACGCCAGCCCAACCTACATCACGCGCATCAACAACGTCACCATCAACAACAACTTCATCGCGCGTGGCGATCGCGACCGGGATCGCTGGAACAACCGCGAGGTGCCGGGTGCAATCTCCGGCATGCCATCGCGCAGCTTTGTCGAAGGCCGCCCGGTGCCACGTGCCCGTTCGCGCGACGAATGGCGTCATCTGCCAGCGGGCGAGGGCAACTTTGGCGCGCCGCCGATGGCGCCGGTCAAGGCAAGCCTGATTGGTGCCGCCCAGCCGCGCGGACTACCGCCGATGGCGCGTGCGGGGTTTGAGCGTCAGGCGATTGCCTCACGCGCACCAGCACGCGTGGGCCCCGACGAACTGGCGCGCCAGTTTGCCCGCCAGGGCGGGACGGCGGGCGCCGGTCCGGCATGGCGTGGCCCGGCACAGGACGTACGGCCCCAGGCCGGTTCGCATCGGGGGCAACAACCTGGGCAACAACCGGGGCAGGCCATGCCATGGCAGTCGGATGTGCGTGTCAGCCAGGCGGCCCAGAGCGGCCGCGGCCCGGCGCCCCGCCCGGACCAGATGCGCGGCCTGCCGCAGGAAGCCCAGCGGCAGGAGCAGGCGATCCAGCGTCAGCAGTTCGATCAGCAGCGCCAGGCGGAAGAGCGTCAGCGGCAGTCGGCGGACTTCCAGCAACGCCAGCAGCAGGCGCTGCAACGTCAGGCACAGGACCAGCAGCGGCAGCAGCTTGACCAGCAACGTCAGGCGCAGGAACGTCAGCAGATGGATCAGCAGCGCGGTTCACAACAGCATCAGCAGCAGCTCGAACAGCAACGCCAGGCGCAGGAGCGCCAACAGCAGTTCGACCAGCAGCGCCAGGCGCAGGAACGTCAGCAGATGGATCAGCAGCGCCAGGCTCAACAGCGGCAGCAGCAGATGGACCAGCAACGCCAGGCGCAGGATCGTCAGCAGATGGACCAGCAACGGCAGGCGCAGCAGCGGCAGCAGCAGGTGGAGCAGCAACGGCAGGAGCAGCAGCGCCAGCAGATGGAGCAGCAACGGCAGCAAGCCGTGCAGCGGCAGCAGGTGGAACAGCAACGTCAGGTGCAGGAGCAACAGCGGCAGGTGCAGGAGCAGCAACGGCAGCAGCAGGACCGTCAACGCCAGATCCAGCAACAACAGCAACAACAGCAGCAACAGCAACAGCAGCAACAGCAACAGCAACACGTCCAGCAGCAACAGCAGCAACGCGCGCAGCAGGAACGCGCACGCCAGAGCGCCGAGCAGGCGCGTAACGACGATCATCGCTGACCGGACACCATGCGCTTGAGGCACTTCCCAGTGTTCTCCCCTCTCCCGCGAGCGGGAGAGGGGCGGGGGAGAGGGTCAGCGGTCCAAATTGCGACAAGTGGCAAGCAGAACCTCCATGCCCTCTCCCCCAACCCCTCTCCCACAAGTGGGAGAGGGGAGCAGGGGGTGGCGATGGGAACGGAGGCCGGCCGGGGATTTACATCCACAAGGAGCAAAGACAGAGGGCGTCCGGAACCCCGGACGCCCTCTGCTTTCTCTCCGCTTGCGATTTTCGTTGTAGTGCTGGCTTGCCCGCCAGCAGGGTACTGCGCCTCCCGCCGTCTCTCCCCGGCGTCTTGATTACTTGCCCAGTTCCGAGAGGCGGACCGGCGCGATCTTGCCGTTCTGCACCCAGCCAACCACGGTGTCGGCAACCGAGCCGCCCTTGGCGTCGATACCTTCCACTTCGTTCGGGTTCACGTCCTTGGCCAGCGCCTTGACCGCATCGGGCATCTTCGCGCGGATTGCCGTGGCGTCGCTGGTGGTGCCGGCCATCTTCATCGCGTTGGCCAGCGCCCAGGTCATCGTGTAGTTCAGCGACATTTCCGTGGTGGCGTCGCGGCCATCGTGCAGCTTCTTGTAGCGGGCGTTGTAGGCCTGCGCGGCCGGGCGCGCGTCGTCGACCAGCGGCATCACGCCGATCGAACCCTCGAGCATGGCCAGACCATTGGTGACCTTGGCCATTTCATCCATCTTGGCCTGGTCCATGATGATGAAGCCGCCCTTGAAGCCAAGCTCGCGTGCCTGCTTGACCACCAGCGCCGTGGGTTCCGACGGGCCGCCGACGAACATCACGTCGGGCTTGTCGGCAATGGCGCGCGAGACGCCCGTATAAAAGTCGGTGGCCTTGGTGTAGGACATCGGGTTGTTGCCCACGACCTTGCCGCCCGCACCTTCCCATGCCGGCACGAACGCCTGCACCCAGGCCTTCGCATAATCGTGGTCTGCCGGAACCAGTGCCACGTTCTTGCCGTAACGCTTCATCTGGGCCTTGACGAACGGCTCGATATAGCCCGTGTAGGCCGGCGGAATACGGATCGTGAGCTTGTTGCCGGCGTCGGTGATGCGCGGCACGCTCGAATAGGCCATCACCAGGAATTTCTCCTGCTCATTGAAGGCCTGCAGCGCGTAGATGCCACCCGAGTGAGGCACGAACACGGCCGGGGTCTTGTACTGCTGCACCAGACGGCGCGCGTTGATCGCGGCTTCGGCCGGGGCGTACTTGTCGTCGAGCGCGACGACCTCGAGCTTGATCTTCTTGCCCTGCACCTGAAGCCCGCTGGCGTTGATCTCGTCGACGGCCATCTGGATGCCCGACAGCACGTTCTTGCCATAGAGCGCCGCGCCACCCGACAGCGGCCCGGTGTAGCCGATCTTGACCACTTCCTGCGCCAGGGCGGGCGTCGAAGCCACCAGTGCCGCCACGGCACACGCGGCCAGCGGGAAGATGCGACCCAACGTCTTGTGCTGCATTGCTGTCTCCTTTGAGTATGTACTGCGCGTTATCTCGTGCTGTTGGTTGTCTCCCCTCTCCCGCTGTGCGGGGGAGGGGGCAAAGCAATCGGTCGATAGACGAACTACCCTCCGATATACGCCTTCCTGATCCCCTCGTCCTTCAGCAACGTATCGCGATCGCCCTCCATGACGATGCGGCCGTTCTCGATGACGTAGGCCCGGTGCGCGATGCCAAGCGCCGCGTAGGCGTTCTGCTCTGCCAGCAACACCGTGGTGCCGGCACGGTTGATGCGCTGGATCACCTCGAACATCTGCTTGACGACCAGCGGCGCCAGGCCCAGCGATGGCTCGTCGAGCAACAGCGCGCGTGGACGGCTCATCAGCGCGCGGCCCAATGCCACCATCTGCTGCTGCCCGCCCGAAAGCGATCCGGCAGGATCGTCCTTCTTCTGGCGCAGGATCGGGAACATCTCGTAGACCTCTTCAAGCGTGTCGCGGATGCCGGCCCGGTCTCGCCGATGTACATAGGCGCCGAGCGTCAGGTTCTTCTCGACGCTCATCGCCGGGAACAGCTTGCGGCCCTCCGGGCAGTGCACCAGGCCGGCCTGCACGATCTGCGATGGCTTCATGCCGCTCAGCTCGCGGCCGTCGAAACGCATGCTGCCGCCGCCGATGCGATGGATGCCGCTCATCGCGAGGAAGATCGAGCTCTTGCCCGCGCCATTGGCGCCGAGCAGCACAACCAGTTCGCCGGCACCGGCGTGCAGCGAGACATTGTCCAGCGCACGGAAGCTGCCGTATGACAGAGAGACGCGATCAAGCTGCAACATGGTCGGCTCCCAGGTAGGCTTCGATGACGCGCGGGTCCTGCTGGATCTGCGCAGGCGTGCCTTCGGCGATCTTCTCGCCGTAGTTGAGCACCATGATCTTGTCGGCCAGGCGCATGATCATGTCCATCTTGTGTTCGATCAGGCAGACGGTCATGCCATGGCGCACCATCTTGCGGATCAGCTCGGCCAGGCCGACCGTTTCCTCGGGGTTCACGCCGCCTGCGGGCTCGTCGAGCAGCAGCAGTTCGGGGTCCGTGGTCAGCGCCAGCGCAAAGGCCACGCGCTTGCGCGCTTCCTGCGTGATATCGGCGGCCACCTCATGCGCCAGGTGCGACAGGCCGACGAAGTCGAGTGCCGCCTCCGCTTTTTCGCGGCACAGCTTCTCTTCGTCCCGCAGGCGGCGCGTGTTGAACAACACGTCGGCAAGGTTGGACTTCGTGCGCAGGCGGTGACCGACGATCAGGTTGTCGAGCACTGTCGCGCGGTCGAACAGCGAGGTGGCCTGGAACGTTCGCGCCACGCCGAGCCGCGCGATCTGGTCCGCGCGCAGGCCCGCCACGTCCTGACCCTTGAACAGGATCTGGCCCGAACTCGGCGCATGTGTGCCCGCAATCAGGTTGAAGAACGTGGTCTTGCCGGCGCCGTTGGGGCCGATGATCGCCTTCAATTCGCCGGGCTCGACGGCGAGCGACACGCCGTCGACCGCGACGAGGCTACCGAACCGGCGCGAGACATTGCGCGCTTCGAGGAGGCTCATCCCGACGCCTTGCCGCTGAGATACCCTAAGATTCCACGCGGGAAGAAGCGCACGACGAGCACGAACACGAGG
>JAFAJB010000013.1 GCA_019236395.1 Cupriavidus sp. | reverse complement strand
CTTTCGCAAGAATGGGCTGATTCTGCAAGGGCAATTGATACGCGTCAAGCATTGGCCGGGCGGTCGGGTGTGAAGCGGTTCGGTAATCGGCCGGTGCCTATGCCGGCTCGCTTCTTGTGTGGCGCCACCGATGGGGGGTCAAGGTTTCGTCACATTGGTCGATAGCAGAGCCATCAAGGGCCGGGCGTTCCACAAGGGGCGTGGCCGCTTTCCCGAATGCCTCACGCCGTTATCCACTTCTCCGGGGTTCGGCGCATTTTACGGAGATCCAATCGCCCCATGATCCAGCTCACTCCCCAGGATCTGCCTGTCGGGCAACCGTTGCCCTGGTCCCTGCTCGACGGGCAGGGCAATCTGATGCTTGGCAGTGGCAGCATCATTCCGGACGCCCGCGATCTGGCGCTGGTCTTTTGCCATGGCGAAGTCTGCCGGCCCGACGATATGCCCGAGGCCGGCAACGAACCCGACGTGCAGTCGGGTTCGCGCCTGTCATCCGGCCCGCTCGGATTGCAGGTCGGCACGCTGCTTCACGTCAAGACGCCTGGTGACAAGTCGCGTGCCGCGGCCAGCCGCCTGATCGGGTTTGTCGATCAGGGGCTGTTCATCACGTGGCCTACGCTCGGCGGCCGGGACCTGACACTGCAGGCCGGCGAGCCGCTGCTGCTGCGCGGCTTCTCGGGGCATGCGATCCACAGTTTTACGTCGACGATCACGGCGGTATGCCGCAGCCCGTTCCGCTACCTTGTCCTGTCAGCCCCGGCGGAGGCCGAGCAGATGCCGGTGCGCAGCGCCACCCGGGTGCCGACCCGGCTGGCGGCCTATCTGGTCGAGAATGCGGAGGGCGGTGCGCAGGGCGTCCAGGGTGCCGATGTCGACGAACATGTCAGCGCTGGTCTGGCGAGGCTCGGTTTGCTTTCGGATCTCAGTACCGGGGGCGCGCTGGTGCAGACGTCTTCCCCGGCGCCGGCCGTCGGCAGCAAGGTGCGCCTGCGGTTCCAGTTGCGCACCGCGTCGCTCGATGCCGAAGTGACGATCGACGGCTCCGTGCGCAGTGCGCCGTCCGCGCAGGACGATGCCGAATTCCCTGCCTTTGGAGTCGCGTTCGACGCGTTGGGAGAGCGCGAACTGACGCTGCTGCAGTGCTTTATCTACGAGCAGTTGCTGGCCAATACGCGCATGCAGGTGTGAGGCAGGCACGGCGTGCCGCAGACCTATACTCCGATCAAATGCGGCCCGGAGGATCTGGCCGTGACATACGCGATCCGGGGAGCGATCACCATGGCCATCCGTACCACACGCGAAGCCCTGTCGCGGATTTTCTACCAGCGCTGTTTCTGGTTGTTTGCCGTGCTGATCACGCTGATCGGCGCGGTGTCGTTCGTCCCGGCTAGCGACGTTGGCCGCCTGTTCCTGAACGTCGTGAACGTGTTCCTGCTCATCGCGACCGTGGCAGCGGTCGGCCGCACGACGCTGTCGTTTGTGATTGTGCTGGCACTTGCCCTGCCGGCCATGTGGTTTCAGTACCTCGGTCTGTGGCGCGACGACGACAGCAGCCTCGCCGTATCGTGGATGTTCAGCGCCGCACTCTATTTCATCACTGCCGCGTATCTTCTCCGCTATGTCTTCCAGCCCAGGATCATGACGCCGGACAAGCTGTTTGGCGCCGCGGCGGCGTATCTGTTGATCGGCGTCCTCTGGGCGTACATCTACGCGAGCGTTGGATTCTTCTATCCGAATTCGTACATGATCGTCGGGCAGCCAGGCAGGCTCGTCTACGCCGATGCGCTTTACTTCAGCATCACCGTCCTCACGAGTACAGGCTTCGGCGACATCACGCCGCTCACGCGCCAGGCGCGCGGCATGTGCATGGTGGAACAGATTACCGGCAGCTTGTTCGTCGCGATCCTGATTGCCCGCCTCGCCGGGGTCTACCCGCCGCGAGAGAGCTATACCGACGACAAGTCCGAGTGAGTGACGGAGCGCCAACGCGGCAATCGCCCACATTCTGGATGGTGGGGCTCCGCCGCTGTGTTCAACACGTCCGTCTTGTCAGCGGCCAGGCCGCTGCGGTTCCATTCGATCCATTCGCGCTGCTGCCCGATACAGCAAGGCAATGACATCCCGCACGTAGTTCGGGCCGACCGCCGCCTTCCGCGTGACCTGCACGAAGTTCCGGTTCGGGTCCTGGATGTCGCAGGTCTTGCAGTGTTCCCCGCCGTTCCTCTCCGCATTCGTGTCAGGTCACGACACCGATTTGTACCAAATCGTCATAGTTTGCTGCCGATTGTGGCGCATCAATTTGCGCGCCGCGCGGCAAGCGTACGGTGACGGACGACTCAGATTCTCCCGACAGAGGTCGTCAACAATGAAAATCAAATGGTCCCTGCGCGTCGTCATTACGGTAGTGTTGATCGGCATCGCTGCCTTCCTGGCACTCACGGCTCCCTCCGCCTGGAGGCTATTTCATGCATCACGCGACCTGCCTGATGCGTCCACGCCGGACCTGAAGAACGGGCGCGTGATGTTTCTCGCCGGGGACTGTGCAACATGCCACGCCTCGGTGGGTAAGGGCGACGAAACGTTGCTCGGCGGCGGCCGATCGCTGGAGACGGATTTCGGCACGTTCCACATGCCAAACATCTCGTCTGATCCAAGCGACGGCATCGGCCGGTGGACGCTGGAACAGTTCATCATGGCCATGCGCGAAGGTGTCATTCCGGGCAAGGGCAATGCCTACCCGGCTTTCCCCTATACGTCGTATCAGCGCATGACGGCCAACGATCTGCGCGACCTGTTCGCCTACATGCAATCGCTGCCGCCAGTAGCGGGCAAGGTGCCCGATCATGAGCTGAAGTTCCCATTCTCAATGCGGCGTGGCGTAGGCCTTTGGCGGCTGGCCTTCCTCGATGGCAAGCCGTTGCCCGAAGCCCCGGCGGACAAGGGCGAGCTATGGCATCGCGGCCAGTACCTGGTTGAAGGCGCGGGCCATTGCGTGGAATGCCATTCGCCGCGCAATGTCGCGGGCGCCGTACCGTTCGCCAAGCGATTCTCCGGTGGCCCCAACCCCGAGGGCACGGGCTACATCCCCAACATCACTCCGGACGAAACGGGCATCGGTTATTGGTCCGCGAACGATATCGCGCGCTACCTCGAGGACGGCGTGAGCCCGATCGGCATGAAAGCCGGTGGCGATATGAAGGAGGTGATTGAGAACACGTCAAAGCTCTCCCCGGAGGATCGGCTGGCCATGGCCGAGTATCTGAAGTCGCTACCGGCCGTGGAGGCACCCAACGCCGGCGCGCCGAAGCCGAACCGCACCACCGAGGTGATCATGCTGCCAGCCGCGCACGCGGCGGCCGGGCCATCGAAACTCGCCGCGCTGGCGGCATCTCCCGATGCGCTGAGCAGGAGCGACACGCTCTACATCGTATCCCCGGCGCCTTTCACGCTGGAAGCGAACGGCTCGGCCGAGGATGGCAAGCTGCTGGGCGCCACCAAGGTCGCCGTCCTGTCACGAGAGGGTGGGCGGTTGCGGGTGCGCGTCGATGGTTGGCAGATCGACGGCTCCGACAGCGCGGTATATGCGCTCCAGGGGCAACGGATCCTGCAGGCCGTTCTGTCGCCCGATGCGATTGCCAGGACGAAGCGTGTCTCATCGGTCGAGGATGAGGATACGGGCCAGCAGTGGCACCAGGTCAGCCTCGAGGTCTGGATTGCCCAGCAGGGGCTGTCGGCCGATCTCGCGCAGATCTGGCGTCACAGTGAGGAAACGTATCGCATGTCTTGCGCCACGTGCCACGCACTCCCGCATAGCGACGATTTTCTCGCGAACCAGTGGATTGGCACGCTTGGCGCCATGAAGCGCTACACCGCGCTGGATGACGCGGAGTACCGGCTGTTGTTGTCGTGGTTGCAGTACCACTCGAAGGATGTCGGCTCGCCGTCGAAGGGCAGCCATCCGTGACGACGACATTGGAACAGGGCGGCATCGCCGATGTAACGGTGGCGTGGGTGCTCGAATGGGTGGCGGACATGCTGATGGCGCCGCCGACAGAAGCCAGCGTCGCGCAAATGCGTTCGCCAGAGGGGCGTGCGGTATTCGATGCCATGGCCGATGAATGGTCGAGTCATGCTGCCATGCGCCAGATGCTTGCGGCGCTGAACCCTGGCGAGCCGGCGGGTGCCGTGGCCGCCGACCTGTCCGTCACCTACACGCGATTGTTTGAAGGCGTCAGCGGCACACCCGCCGTGTCGCTTTACGAGAGTACCTACGCCATTGCCGGCTGCCAGGACCAGGCACCTCCGAGGCTATACGGCCGAGCCGCAGGTGAAATGGACGAGTTGCTACGCCGCTTTGGCATGCGCCTCGATGTTTCCGGTGAGGCTCCTGACCACATTTCTGTCGAACTCGCGCTCTATGCGGCGCTGCTGCGCCGTGGCGACAGGGCGGGGGTGGCGTTAATGCGCAAGCGGCTGGCTGGCTGGGTGCCTGCGCTGATCGACGGATGCGTTGTGTTGGACCCGGAAGGCATTTATGGGGGAATCGCGCGGCTATTGAAGAGTTTGCTGGAGGCGCAGGGGCCGGATGGGTGGACCCAACCCGTCCCCAGGACCGATGCACAAGATGGGAGTCACTATGTCGAATGAATCTGGAAAACTGGGCACGAGCCTGTCCCGCCGCCGCTTTATCCAGGGCGCGCTGGCCACGGGTACGTTGGGAGCTACTGGCGCTACCTTGCTGGCATCGGGAGCACGCGCGGCGACGGCGGAAGGCAGCCGGGAAATCCTGACCGGATCGCACTGGGGCGCGTTCTACATGCGTGTGGAGAATGGCCGGGCCACGGGCATCAGGCCGTGGGAGCAAGATCCAAAACCGTCGCATCAGCTTCCGGGTGTGCTGGACTCGATCTATTCACCTACGCGCATACGCTATCCGATGGTCCGGCGATCGTGGCTTGAGCACGGCCCGGGCGCTGATCCGGCGGGACGCGGCAAAGGCGACTTCGTCCGGGTAAGTTGGGACAAGGCGCTCGATCTCGTGGCGGCGGAGCTGGGTCGCGTGCGAAAGAAGCACGGTCCCACCTCGATCTTCGGCGGCTCCTATGGCTGGAAGAGCCCGGGCAAGCTGCACAACTGCCAGACGCTGCTGGCGCGTGCGCTGACCGTCAACGGC
>JAFAJB010000058.1 GCA_019236395.1 Cupriavidus sp. | reverse complement strand
GAGCTCGGCATCCGCATGGAGCGCGTGCGCGTGACCGCCACTGACACGAGCAAGGTCGCCAACACGTCGGCCACAGCGGCATCGACCGGTGCGGACCTGAACGGCAAGGCCGCGCAGGACGCCGCGCGCCAGATCCGCGAGCGGCTGGCCGCATTCGCCGCGCGCAAGGCCGGTGTGCCCGTCGACGAGGTGCGCTTCGGCGACGACCTCGTGGTGGCTGGCGAGTTGCGCCAGTCGTTCGGCGACCTCGCCCGCGAAGCCTACGTGGCCCGCGTGCAGCTCTGGTCCGATGGCTTCTACACCACGCCCAAGCTCCATTGGGACCAGAAGGCGCTGCATGGCCGCCCGTTCTACTACTACGCCTATGGCGCCGCGTGCTCGGAGGTTCTGGTCGATACGCTGACCGGCGAATGGAAGCTGCTGCGTGCCGATGCGCTGCACGACGCGGGCAAGTCGCTGAACCCGGCCATCGACATCGGCCAGGGGGAAGGCGCATTTATCCAGGGCATGGGCTGGCTGACCACCGAGGAACTGTGGTGGAACCAGAGCGGCAAGCTGATGACGCACGCACCGTCGACCTACAAGATCCCGACGATCAACGACTGCCCGGAAGACTTCAACGTGCGGCTGTTCCAGAACCGCAACGTCGAGGACAGCATCCATCGCTCGAAGGCCGTGGGCGAGCCGCCGCTGCTGCTGCCGTTCTCGGTGTTCTTCGCGATTCGTGACGCGATTGCCGCCGTGGGCGACTACAAGGTCAACCCGCCGCTGCGCGCGCCCGCCACCAGCGAAGCGATCCTCGACGCCGTGGAGGCCGTGCAGGCCGTGCAGGCCGCCGTGACCTCAGCCTGACGCACGCACCAGGACCGAACCATGCAGGACGCCCCGCTCAAACCGTTCCGCTTCGCCGACGCCACCCGCTGGGTGCGCGCCGGCGTGCCCGTGGCGATGGTCACCATCGTCGAGGTCAAGGGCTCCGCGCCGCGCGAGCCGGGCATCCGCATGCTGGTCACGGCGAGCGACCTGGTCGGCACGATCGGCGGCGGTCATCTGGAATGGCGCGGCATGGACATCGCCCGCGAGATGCTGGTCAAGGGCGAGCATCGCCGGATCGAGCGTATTCCGCTGGGCCCGGCGCTGGGCCAGTGCTGCGGTGGCGTGGTACGCCTCGCGTTCGAAGTGCTCGGCCAGGACGATCTGCACTGGCTCGATGCCGTGGAGTCGGCGTTCGCAGCCGGCCGCGCGATCACACGCCATGTTCCGGTATCGGGCAAGGCTCGCATCGAACCCAGCCGCGACCTGATGCCGTCGGTGCAACTGGACGCGGACGATGCATGGATCGACACGCTGGTGCCCGATGAGATGCATGTCGTGCTGTTCGGCGCCGGGCACGTCGGCCATGCGCTGGTCAAAGTGCTGGCCACACTGCCCTGCCGCGTGCATTGGGTGGACGAGCGCGACACGCTGTTCCCCACCGGCCTGCCTGAAAACGTGGAGGCGGAGGCCACCGACACGGCCGAAGCCGTGGTCGACCAGGCCCCGGCCGGCAGCTATTTCCTGGTCATGACGCATAGCCATGCGCTCGACCAGTCGCTTTGCGAGCGGATCTTCCGCCGCACCGATTTCGCTTACTTCGGGCTGATCGGCTCGAAGACCAAGCGCGCGAAGTTCGAACACCGGATGGCCGAGCACGGGATCGACCCGGCGCGCTTTCCGGAAATGACATGTCCCATGGGAGTCTCCGGCATCACGGACAAGGCACCGGCTATGATTGCGGTAGCCATCGTCGCCCAACTGCTCCAGGTTCGCGACCAGCGTGCAGCCGCGCTGGCCGCCAGCCGGCGGGAGACGGTGCATCCGTAACCGGGCAGCCGCGTTTTTCGGCTGTCGCCATAAAGAAAGAGGCCCCATGACCATCGATGCCGCGCTGGCGGACAAAATCCGCCGTACCCCGAAGGCCGAACTGCACGTGCATATCGAAGGCACGCTCGAACCCGAGCTTATCTTCCGGCTGGCCCAGCGCAACAACGTCAAGCTGGCCTACCCCGACGTGGAGGCGCTGCGCGCCGCCTACGCCTTTACGGACCTGCAGTCATTCCTGGACATCTATTACGCCGGCGCCAGCGTACTGCTGACCGAGGAAGACTTCTTCGACATGACGATGGACTACGTCAAGCGTGCTGCCGCTGACAACGTCCGCCACGCCGAGATCTTCTTCGATCCGCAAACCCATACCGCACGTGGCGTGCCGATCGGCACGGTGATCGACGGCATCGCCGATGCACTGGCCCAGGCACGCACCGAGTACGATTTTTCGAGCAGCCTGATTCTCTGCTTCCTGCGCCATCTGTCCGAGGAAGACGCGTTTGCCACGCTGGAAGCGGCGCTGCCCTACCGCGACCGGTTCATCGGCGTGGGCCTGGATTCGTCGGAACGCGGCAACCCGCCCGAGAAGTTTGCGCGCGTGTTCGCCCGTGCGAAGGAGCTTGGCCTGCATCTGGTGGCCCACGCCGGCGAGGAAGGCCCGCCGCAATACGTGACCGATGCGCTGGATGTCCTCAAGGTCGAGCGGATCGACCATGGCGTGCGCGCGATCGAAGATGCGGCACTGGTGCAGCGCCTGGCGCGCGACCGCATCGCACTGACCGTTTGCCCGCTGTCGAACCAGAAGCTGATGGTCCACCCCGACCTGGGCGATCACCCGATGAAGCGCCTGCTCGATGCCGGCGTGGCCGTGACGCTCCACTCGGACGACCCCGCCTACTTCGGCGGCTATATGAACGCGAACTGGGAGGCAGCGTTTTCAGCGCTGCCACTCGACGCGGCCGATGCCCACAAGCTCGCCCGCAACAGTTTTGAAGCGGCCTTCCTGCCAGCCGTGCAGAAGGCCGAGTTCCTGGCGGAAGTCGACCACTTCTGGTCGGCTACGCCCGCATCCCCGCCCGCAACGGCCAACGTGACAACCACGACCTGACCGGGCGCATTCCAAGAACGCTGGATGCCTCGCCCGTTGCACCACTGAACGGGCGGGGCTCCGGCCGCCCCGAGACATGAAGATGACGACGTCCCCTGCTTTTGGCGCCACCGGCGCTGTGACCCGCGCAATCCGTGGCCGCATTCTCCATTTCCTGCGCGATCCGCAGTTTCATGACGACGCCTATCAGTATTGGGAAGATGGCCTCATGATCGTAAAGGACGGTCGCGTCGCCGCGGTCGGCAACCATGCGGACCTGGCGCACGACGTACCACCGGACGCCGAAGTCGTCGACCATCGTGGCAAGCTGATCGTGCCGGGCTTCATCGACACGCACATCCACTACCCGCAGACCGACATCATCGCGTCGCCGTCGCCGGGCCTGCTGCACTGGCTCGACACGTACACGTTCCCCGAGGAGCGCCGCTTCAGCGACGCCAACTATGCGCGGGGCGTGGCCGACTTTTTCACCGACGAACTGCTGCGCAACGGCACAACGACAGCGATGGTCTGGAGCACCGTGCATGCGGCCTCCGCCGACGCGCTGTTTGGCGCCAGCCAGGCGCGCAACATGCGCATGATCACAGGCAAGGTGCTGATGGACCGCAACTGCCCGGACTTCCTGCGTGACACGGCCGAGAGCGGCGCGCGCGAATCGGCGGACCTGATCTCGAAGTGGCACAACGTCGACCGGCTGGCCTACGCGATCACGCCGCGCTTCGCGCCCACTTCCACCGAAGCGCAGCTTGCCGCGTGCGGTGAGCTGGCCCGTGCGCATGCCGACGTCTTCATCCAGACCCACGTGGCGGAAAACCGCGACGAAGTGAAATGGGCGGCCGAGCTGTTCCCCGATGCGCGCAGCTACCTGGACGTGTACGACCGTTACGGTCTCCTGCGCCCGGGCGCGTTCTACGGCCATGCGATCTACCTGGACCAGGACGATCGCCGCCGTCTGGCAGACAGCGGCGCGGCCGTGGCGCACTGCCCGACGTCAAACCTGTTCCTTGGCAGCGGCTTCTACGATTTCCATCAATCGGATGCGAATCGTCTGAATGTGACGCTGGCGACAGACGTCGGCGGCGGCACGTCGTTCTCGATGTTCCGGACCATGAACGCGGCGCACAAGGTGGCGCGCATGGGCGGCTACCACCTGACCGCACTGCGCATGTTCTACCTGGCCACGCGCGCGGCGGCCGAGGCACTTGGCTGGCAGGACCGCATCGGAAGCTTCAGCGTGGGCTGCGAGGCCGACTTCATCGTCCTCGATCCGAACGCCACGCCGCTGATCTCGCGCCGCAGCGGCCGCTCGGAAACGCTTGAGGAGCAACTGTTCGCATTCGCAATGCTCGGCGACGACCGCGTGATCGACAATGTCTACATCATGGGCGAGGCTACCAACGCAATCGCAGCCTGAAGCGCGCGAAGTACCGAGCCGTCCGAGATTTCCGACCGGGCATGGCACCCCGATGTGACCCCGTTGCATCAATGTGAATCCTCCGGCGCCATGCTTTGATCGGAATCAACACCGCTGTCATCAAAGCCTTCTAGCCTGTCGCATCTGTACGCTTGCCCGTTCGACCGGGCAGGCCCGCACGTATAACGACTAGCTAGACCATAGATGACTGCCCGCTCTGATACCCTGTCGCCGGCCGATGCCGAAGCGATCTCGCACGCGCCCAAGCCTGGCGCGGCCCGGCCGCAGCGCCAGGCCAAGGACGCCCCCCTCCCGGAGCCCATCGCCTTCGAGGCGCCGTTCCCGAACCGCAAGACCATCCGTAGCTGGCTGATTCCGCTCGGCCGCCGCAGCACGCCGCGTGCGCTGCTCCTGTTCGGGTTCGACTACGCCGTGTTTGGCGCACTCCTGGCCGGCGTGGTGCTGGCGTCGTCCTGGTGGGCCAAGGTCGCCCTTGGCATTCTGGCCGGGCTGATGATTGCACGGCTGTTCATCATCGGCCACGACGCCTGCCACCAGAGCCTGACCGACCATCGGGGCCTGAACAAGTGGCTGGGCCGTCTCACCTTCCTGCCCTCGCTCACGCCCTACAGCCTCTGGGAAGTCGGCCACAACGTCGTGCACCACGGCTATACGAACCTCAAGGGCTTCGACTTTGTCTGGGCGCCCTACTCGCTCGAGGAATACCGCGCGCTGCCGCGCAGCCGCCGGATCATGGAGCGCATCTACCGCAACGGCCTCGGCGCTGGCCTCTACTATCTGATCGAAATCTGGTGGCTCAAGCTGTTCTTCCCGAGCAAGCGCCAGATGGCCACGCGCCGCGCGATCTTCACGTGGGACTGCGCACTCGTGGCCGCCTTCGGCGCGCTGTGGATCGGCGCGCTGGTCTGGCTGGCCGTGGCCACCGGACAATCGGCTCTGCTGCTGGTCGGCACCGGTTTCGTGGTGCCGTTCCTGGTCTGGAATGCCACCGTCGGATTCGTGCTGTACGTCCACCATACGCATACCAGCGTGGCCTGGTATGACACCAAGAGCATGTGGGCAAAGGCCCAGCCGTTCGTTTCGACGACCGTGCACCTGCGCTTCGGCTTCGGCATTGGCGCCGCGCTGCATCACATCATGGAGCACACGGCTCACCACGTGGACATGAGCGTGCCGCTGTACCGGCTCAAGCGCGCCCAGGCCCTGCTCGAGCATGCGCTGCCCGGCCGCATCATCATCGAGAAATTCTCGTGGAGCTGGTACTTCAAGACAGCACATCGCTGCAAGCTCTACGATTTCAAGGCACTGTGCTGGACGGACTTTCGCGGCCGCCAGACCAGCGAGAACTCGCCAGTACCGGTCTGATCCTCTTCGCGATTCTCTTCGCCAACCCCTCGATTTGACCCAATCAGCGAGACCGGTGGACTTTGGACACCGGTCTCGCTAAAATGCGGGCTTCCATTGGGGAGTAGCCGCCCTGATCTCACCGCGCCGCGCAATGCGGCTCCCGGAAGACAGGGTCGTACGTCAACAGACGTGACCTCATGCCACCTCGGCAAGCGGTCAGGGCGTCCGCAGCCCAGGACCTGGGGGCCAGCGCT
>JAFAJB010000140.1 GCA_019236395.1 Cupriavidus sp. | reverse complement strand
GGAAGGCAAGGGAATCTGGTGGCAGGCGCATGGGAAATACTGGAAATCTGCAAAAAAGCGGTGGTACGGGCCGTCAGGCGCGCGCGGATACGAAAAAGCCCGCCGGCTCCTGACGGAACACAGCGGGCAGTTTACCCGTTACCGCGCACGAGCCCCCGGAAACGTGGCGACGCGGGTCAGGCCGGGTAGGTTCCGGTCTGCGCCATTTGCATCAGGCGCGCGATCCGTTCTTCCGTGGCCGGGTGGGTCGAGAACAGATTCGCGATGCCGCCGCCCGAGAGCGGATTCATGATCATCATCTGTGCCGTGGCCGGATGCTCCTCGGCGGCCTGGAACGGAATGCCCTGTGCGTAGCGATGGATCTTGTCGAGCGCGCTGGCCAGCGCCTGCGGGTCGCCGCTGATCTCGGCGCCGCCGCGGTCGGCCTCGAATTCGCGCGCTCGCGAAATCGCCATCTGGATCAGCGATGCGGCCAGCGGCGCCAGGATCGCCACCGCGATGGCGGCGATCGGATTCGAGCGGTTGCCGTTCTCGTCGCGCCCGCCGAAGAACATCGCCATATTGGCGAGTGCCGAAATGGCACCGGCCATCGTCGCGGCAATCGTCGAGGTGAGAATGTCGCGATGCTTCACATGCGCCAGCTCGTGCGCCATCACGCCGCGCAATTCGCGGTCCGACAGCACGCGCAAGATGCCGGTGGTGGCCGCCACCGCCGCGTGCTCCGGATTGCGGCCCGTGGCAAACGCGTTCGGTGCGTCCTCGTTGATCAGGTACACGCGCGGCATCGGCAGGCCGGCTCGCTGCGCAAGCTCCTGCACCGTGTTGTAGAACTGCGGCGCGGTGCTGGCATCCACTTCCTGCGCGTTGTACATGCGCAGGACCATCTTGTCCGAGAACCAGTAGGAGAAGAAGTTCATGCCGAGCGCGATCAACAGCGCGAACATCATGCCGCTGCGCCCGCCGATCATGCCGCCGATCACGATGAACAGCGCCGTGATGGCGGCCATCAGCATGAAGGTCTTGACCCAGTTGAACATGGTTTGATCTCCAGATCGTCAGTCGTGTACCCGCCCCTGCGTGGACACGATGACGGTTAGATAGGGCGTTGACCGCGGAAATTCAATGTCGAAAGCAGGGTTTTACGATTACGTGAGTCCCCTGCATCACTTGAAGAGGGGGCTTACCCGGCCGCACCCGATACCACGCAATGCGTGCCTGGCGGCAGCGGCATGGCCTGCAGGAACTGCTGCGCCGGCTGGCGCCGCCCGCCCGGCTTCTGGAGCTCCGTGACCTGCAGTGCGCTGCCATTGCCGCAGGCGATGATCACACCGGAGGCGTCGGCCGCCAGTATCGTGCCCGGCGAGTGGGGCAAGCTGGTTGCAGCTGCCAGTGGCAGCGCCTGCCAGCACTTGATGACGGTGTCGCCAACCTGCACCGTGGCGCCCGGGAACGGGTTGAAGGCGCGTACCTGATTGGCCAGTTCGGCGGCCGGTCGCGTCAGATCGAGCGGGGCTTCGTCCTTGGCGATCTTCTCCGCGTAGGTCACACCGGCCTCGGGCTGCGGCGTGGCGGTCAGCGGCTTGCCGGCCGCGAGTTCACGTAGCGCGTCGACGATCATGCGGCCGCCGAGTGCCGCCAGCGTGTCGTGCAGCGAGCCCGTGCTGTCCTGCGGGCCGATCGGCGTGGCCTCTCGCGAGAGCATCGCGCCAGTATCGAGCCCCTCGTCCATCTGCATCAGGGTGATGCCGGTCTCGGCATCGCCCGCCTCGATCGCACGATGGATCGGCGCCGCGCCGCGCCAGCGCGGCAGCAGCGAGGCGTGGATGTTCAGGCAGCCGTATCGCGGCAGGTCGAGCACTTCGGCCGGCAGGATCAGGCCGTAGGCCGCCACCACCATCACATCGGGCGCAATCTCCGCGAGCGTGTCGACGGCCGCGCCCGCTTCTTCGGGATACTTGCCCTGTCGTCGCAGCGACCGTGGCTGCAGTACGGGACCGAAACCTGCCTCGATGGCGAACTGCTTGACCGGGCTGGCCTGCAACTGCATGCCGCGGCCGGCGGGCCGGTCGGGCTGGGTCAGCACGGCCACCACCGGAAATCCGGCGGCATGGATGGCCTCAAGGGCGACACGCGCAAATTCGGGCGTCCCGGCAAAGGCGACGCGCAGTGGCTGAGCTTGAGTCATGGCAAGTTGTCCGGCAAAAAGCGGCGATAGAAACGACACCGGCCGCATAGCGGCCGGTACGTAAGTGTTCTCTGGAACGTGTAACGATAGCAGACGCACGCCATCGCGGTGCCCACCGTTACATCCTCACATGCGCGATCGGACGCGCTTCTGCAGCTTGCTCTTGATGCGGTTGAGCTTGAGCGGCGACAGGTACTCCACGAATACCTTGCCGTTCAGGTGGTCGATCTCGTGCTGTATACATACCGCGAGCAGATCGTCGGCATCGAGCTCGAACGTTTCGCCCTTTTCGTTGAGCGCGCGCACCTTGACCCGGTCCGGGCGTTCCACGCGGTCGTAGACCTCGGGCACCGACAGGCAGCCCTCCTCCCATACCTTGCGGTTGTCGCTGGCCCACATGATCTCGGGGTTGATGAAGACCATCAGCCCGTCGCGGTCCTCGGACACGTCGATCACGATCACGCGTTCGTGCACGTCCACCTGCGTTGCGGCCAGGCCGATGCCGGGCGCTTCGTACATGGTTTCGGCCATGTCTTTCACAAGCTGGCGGATACGGTCGTCCACTACCTCCACGGGCTTGGCCACTTTGTGCAGGCGAGGATCGGGGTAGGTGAGGATGTCGAGTTTGGCCATGATGCTCACGCGCAACGCCGGGTGCTGTCCACCGTCCGGCCGCCGTTGCGGCGGGCGGGGTTTCCATGCAGAATCGGGGCGCTAGTACAAAAATTCAAGGCGCGCCGCAGCAGGCACGCTCTACCTAGGGTCAATCCGGTCGTTCTCCCGACCGGTTCAGGAAAATGCGCGATCTTACCAAAGAACAAGCGGCGTCGGGCCGCAAGCTGCACGCGTTCACCCTCGCCATGCTGAGTGTCGCCGGCATCACTGCCGGGGCGGCCATGGCGGTCCAAGCCGCAGACCTGAGCGTCTCGCCGGTCCAGCTTGCGCAGGCCGACCGCTCGGCACAGCAAGGTATCCCCGTTGCCGACCTGGCACCCAACGCGCCCAGCCAGTATACGGTGCGCACGGGAGATACGCTTTGGGGCATTTCCGGCCAGTATCTGCGCCAGCCCTGGCGCTGGCCCCAGCTGTGGGGCATGAACCGCCAGCAGGTCCGCAATCCTCACCTGATTTATCCGGGCCAGATCCTCTATCTGGTCCAGCGCGATGGGCGCGCCTTCCTGTCGACCACCCCTCCGGGCGGCGCCAGTGGCGATCTCCGCCTGTCGCCGCGCGTTCGTGGCAACGGCGGCGACGGCGAGGCGATCCTGAGCATCCCTGCCGGCGACATCGAGCCGTTCCTGATCCGCCCGCTCGTGGTGGACCAGGGCACGGTGGATACGTCGGCCCGCATCGTGGCCCTGCCCGAATCCCGCGTGTACATGGGACGTGGCGACACGGCCTACGCGCGCGGCATCGCATCGGCGGATGCGTCTCTTGGCAGTGACTGGCAGGCGTTCCGCCCGGCCAAGCCCGTGTTCGATCCCGTGACCAATGGCGTGATCGGCTTCGAGGCGCAGTATGAAGGCAGCGTGCGCGTGACGCGCGGGCCGGAAGGTCCCAACGACGTGACCACCGTGCAGGCGACACAGTCCCAGCAGGAAATGGGGCCGGGAACGCTGCTGCTGCCGCAGCCGCCGCGCGAGCTGATCCGCTACGTGCCGCACGCCCCGGACAACGAAGTCTCGGGCCGCGTCGCGGCGGTCTACGGCGGTGTGCGATACGGTGGCGCAAAGCAGGTCGTGGTGCTGAATATCGGCGCCAATGCCGGGCTCGAGCCGGGCCACGTGCTGGCACTGTCGCGCGATGCCGGCAAGGTTGCCGACCCGACGGACGGCAACCGCACGATCGAGCTGCCCGATGACCGCTATGGCCTTGCTTACGTCTATCGCGTGTTCCCTGGCGTCGCTTACGCGCTGGTGACCGACGCTTCGAACGTGATGAAGGTTGGCGATATCGCCATGACGCCGCGCTGACCGGGGCGTGTGCCCCAGGGCATGCGCTGTCTCGCCACTGATGACCGAATCGACCCGCGATCCTGCAGACGTAGCCGCCTGGTTG
This sequence comes from Cupriavidus sp., assembly GCA_019236395.1. GTDB lineage: Bacteria > Pseudomonadota > Gammaproteobacteria > Burkholderiales > Burkholderiaceae > Cupriavidus. The sequence continues at coordinate 7,655 of JAFAJB010000140.1, read as the reverse complement.
CGTCTGACGTCGACGCCAGGCGTCAGCGCGCAGTCCGGCCGACGGCTACTTGCCGCATTTGGCCTGCCGCAGACCGTGCTCGCCCAGGATGCCGCTCGCCTGCGCGAAGTTGTCGAGCCCGGCGCGGCACGTGCACTGGCCGCGCCGCCTGACGCCGCCATGTCCGCGCTGATCGCGCGCACGGTTGCCTGGCTGGCGGAGCCGCGCCATTTCATGGTCACCATGGCTGACGCCGGCTACCCGGCGCGGCTGCTCGACCTAGCCGATCCCCCTCTGCTGCTCTATATCAATGGCGACCCCGGAAGGCTGGCTGGTCATGCGCTCGGCATGGTCGGCGCCCGCAAGGCAACGGCGCAGGGTACGCGCGATGCCCGGGCCTTTGCATCGGCCTTTTCCCAGGCGGGGTTGACGGTTGTCTCCGGCCTGGCGCTAGGGATCGACGCCGCGGCTCACACGGGGGCGCTGGAGGGCCCAGGTGGCACCGTGGCGGTTATTGGTACCGGTGCCGATATCGTCTACCCTGCCCGCCACCATGCACTGGCGCACCAGGTCGTGGACGCGGGCGGCGCCATCGTCAGCGAGTTCGCATTGGGTACGCCCGGGATCCCGAACCATTTTCCGCGTCGCAATCGCATCATTGCGGCACTGTCGCGCGGTGTGCTGGTCGTGGAGGCGGCGGAGCGGTCCGGGTCGCTGATTACAGCAAGGCTGGCATCCGAGATTGGCCGCGAGGTGTTTGCGATGCCCGGGTCGATCCATGCGGAGCTGGCGCGCGGCTGCCACAAGCTGATTCGCCAGGGGGCGAAGCTGGTCGAAACACCGGCCGACGTGCTCGAGGAGTTCACCGGTCTGGCGGCCATCACGCTACCGGAGCCTCCGAGGGCATCCGCCGCAGCGACCAACGTCGTCGACGTGTTCGGTGCCGCCCTCGCCTATGATCCTGTCACGTTCGACGCATTGTGCGAGCGATCGGGCGTCACGCCGGATCTAGCGGCGGCCGCGCTTCTGGAACTGGAGCTCGGTGGCACCGTCGAGCGAGTGCCCGGCAATCGTTACCGGCGTCTGGCATGATCGACGGTATCGAAACCGCCTCATTTTTTGCGCGCAATGACCGTTTACTTCCCCGAGCGAGACCCTGCAGCCCTTCGCCACGCACTGGCGGCGCGGCCGCGCGGCCGTCTGGTGGCCTGCCTGTGCGCCGAGTGGTGCGGTACCTGCAAGGAATATCTGAGCGGGTTTGCAACGCTGGCGTCACGTTATCCGGACGACTGTTTCGTCTGGATCGATATCGAAACCCATTCGGACAGGCTGGGCGAGGACATCGACATCGAAAACTTTCCTACTGTATTGATTCAGCCTATTGCCGGAGGAGCACCGCACTTTTATGGAACGGTGCTTCCCTACCTGGAAGTTCTGGACCGGATGCTGGCGCGCGGCAGCGCAATGCCTGCAACGGCATCGGAGTTTCCTCAAGTGCTCGACTGGTTGCTTGAGTAGCGCGACGGCCCGAGCGGCCGGATGCTGCGTTCGCGCGCGGAGTCGGCTTGCATGGCCGTCCGAACCGCGCTTATTATTGGCGCCTCAAAGCCCAGGCGTGCTGTTTACATAGTTTGCCGTGAATTTCAAGAGGCGCGAGCTGCACTTAAGGCAGTGGCGCCGCAAGGACCCGTTGAATGTCTAAAGCCCTCATCATCGCGGAAAAGCCATCGGTCGCCGCCGATATTGCGCGCGCCCTCGGGGGCTTTACCAAGCACGACGAATACTTCGAGAGCGACGACTACGTGCTGTCCTCGGCCGTTGGTCACCTGGTGGAAATCGCAGCGCCTGACGAATATGAGGTCAAGCGCGGCAAGTGGAGCTTCACCAACCTGCCGGTGATCCCACCGCATTTCGACCTGCGCCCGATCGCGAAGACCGAGTCTCGTCTCAAGGTGCTGAACCGCCTGATCAAGCGCAAGGACGTGACCGCGCTGATCAACGCCTGTGACGCGGGGCGCGAAGGGGAATTGATCTTTCGCCTGATCGCGCAACAGGCCAAGGCCAAACAGCCGGTGCGCCGCCTGTGGCTTCAGTCGATGACCCAGCAGGCCATTCGTGACGGGTTTGCCACGCTGCGCGAGGACGAGGACATGATCCCGCTGGCCGATGCGGCCCGCTGCCGTTCGGAAGCCGACTGGCTGGTGGGCATCAACGGCACACGCGCCATGACGGCCTTCAACAGCAAGGGTGGCGGCTTCTTCCTGACCACGGTGGGCCGGGTGCAGACACCGACACTTTCGATCGTGGTCGAGCGCGAGGAGAAGATCAAGCACTTCGTGCCGCGCGATTACTGGGAAGTGCACGCCGAGTTCATCGCCGCCGCAGGCCTCTATGAGGGCCGCTGGTTCGATCCGAAGTTCAAGAAGAACGAGTTCGACCCCGAGGCACGCGACTCGCGCTTGTGGAGCGAGGCCGAAGCCAAGAGCATCGTGGCGGCCTGCCGCGACAAGCCGGGCACGGTCACCGAGGAATCCAAGCCGTCGACGCAGCAGTCGCCGGCCCTGTTCGACCTGACCACCTTGCAGCGTGAGGCCAACTCGCGCTTCGGGTTTTCGGCCAAGAACACGCTGGGTCTGGCCCAGGCACTGTACGAAAAGCACAAGGTACTGACGTACCCGCGTACCGATGCGCGCGCGCTGCCCGAGGATTACCTGGATACGGTCAAGCAGACCATGGACATGCTGGCCGACAGTTCGCCGAACTACCTGCCGCATGCGAAGAAGATCCTGGCCAGCGGCTGGGTGAAGCCGAACAAGCGGATCTTCGACAACAGCAAGATCAGCGACCACTTCGCCATCATCCCGACGCTGCAGGCACCCAAGAACCTGTCGGAGCCGGAGCAGAAGCTGTACGACCTGGTCGTGCGCCGCTTCCTGGCCGTGTTCTTCCCGGCGGCCGAGTTCCAGGTGACCACGCGGATCACGGAAGTTGCCGGCCACCACTTCAAGACCGAGGGCAAGGTCCTGGTCAATCCGGGCTGGCTTGTGATCTACGGCCGCGAGGCGCAGGGCAAGGACGACAAGGACGCCAACCTGGTGCCGGTGCAGAAGGACGAGCGCGTCAAGACCGACAAGGTCGAGTCCGTCGGCCTGACTACCCGTCCGCCGGCTCGCTACAACGAAGCGACGCTGCTGTCGGCCATGGAAGGCGCTGGCAAGCTTGTGGACGACGACGCGCTGCGCGAAGCCATGGCCGGCAAGGGCCTGGGCACTCCGGCCACGCGTGCGGCCATCATCGAAGGCCTGCTGGCGGAAAAGTACCTGGTCCGCGAAGGCCGTGAACTGATTCCAACGGCCAAGGCATTCCAGCTCATGACGCTGCTGCGCGGTCTGGGTGTGGAGGAACTGACCCAGGCCGAGCTGACGGGCGAGTGGGAGCACAAGCTCGCGCAGATCGAGCGCGGACGCCTCAAGCGTGACGAGTTCATGCGCGAGATCGCGCAGATGACGCAGCAGATCGTCAAGCGCGCCAAGGAATATGACAACGACACGATTCCGGGCGACTACGCGACGCTCGATACCCCGTGTCCGCAGTGCGGCGGCCAGGTCAAGGAGAACTACCGGCGCTTTGCCTGCACGGCCTGCGAATTCTCGATCAGCAAGATCCCGGGCGGCCGTCAGTTCGAGATCGAAGAGGTCGAGGAACTGCTGCTGAAGAAGGAAATCGGCCCGCTGCAGGGCTTCCGCAGCAAGATGGGCCGGCCGTTCGCGGCCATCCTGAAGCTGGCTCGCGACGACGACGGCAACTGGAAGATGGAGTTCGACTTCGGCCAGAACGACGAGGAAGACGACGAGCCGGTGGACTTCAGCGAGCAGACGCCGGTGGGCCACTGCCCGAAATGCAATGGCTCGGTCTACGAGCACGGCATGAAGTATGTCTGCGAGAACGCCGTGGGCAGCGAGAAATCGTGCGACTTCACCAGCGGCAAGATCATCCTGCAGCAGGAGATCTCGCGCGAGCAGATCGGCAAGCTGCTCACCGAAGGCAAGACCGACCTCCTGACCGGCTTCAAGTCGTCGCGTACGGGCCGCAACTTCAAGGCCTATCTGGTCAAGCAGCCGGACGGCAAGATCGGCTTCGAGTTCGAGGCGCGCGAGCCCAAGGCGGGTGCGGCAGCGAAGGGCGGTGCCAAGCCAGCGGCAAAGTCGGCCGCCAAGGCTGAGGCGGCGCCGGCAAAGGTAGCCGCCAAGAAGGCCCCGGCCGCGAAGAAGGCTGCCACGAAAACGGCGACCAAGACCGCGACCAAGACTGCCGCGAAGACAGCGGCAAAGACGACCGCGGCCAAGAAGACGCGCTCGACCACAAAGCAGACGGCCGAAGCAGAAGAGTAATTACTTACTTGGTGGCATCGGTAAGTGCCGGACGGCGGGGTGGAATGCCCCGCCGTTTTGCTTATGCGCGCGCCTTGCTTGGACTGTCTCCAACCCTCTGCTGACCCTCTTCCAGCAGGAAGTCGATAAACGCCCTGACCTTGGTCGGCAGGAACTTGCGGCTTGGGTAGACCACGCTCACGTCACGGCGCGGTAGCTGATACTGCGGCAGGATGTGTGTAAGCCGTCCCGCTTCGATATTGGGGCGCGCCAGATACGACGAAAGCATGGCGATGCCGAGGTTGGCCAGTGCCGCCTGGTGAGCCAGCTCGGCATTGCTGCACAACAGGCCCGGGCGGATTGGTACGGTCACTTCCCCCTCGGGGCCGGACAGCGTCCATTCGTGCTCGGCATTGGGCAGTCGCATGGCGATTGCGCGGTGGTTGGTCAGGTCATGCGCGGTGCGCAGCGGCGGGTGCTCGCGCAGATAGCCCGGCGAGGCGCAGAGGATGACCTCGGCCGAGATCAACGGTCTTGCCACAAGGTGCGAGCCGAGTCCGAGATCGGACAGCATCACGCCCACGTCCCGCCCTTCCTCGACGATGTCGATCATGCGGTCCGAAAGCTGTACGTCGAAGACAACGTCGGGGTAGAGCTGCTGGAAGCGTGAGAGGGCTTGTGGCAGCAGGTGCAGGCCGAACATGACCGGCGTCACCAGCCGGAGCGTGCCGGATAGCGACTGGCTGCGCGCCGTGACGATGGACTCGGCCTCCTCCACGTCTTCCAGGATCTGTGAGCAGCGCTGCAGGTAGGTCTCACCGGCATCGGTCAGCGACAGGCTGCGCGTGGTCCGGTTCAGCAGGCGGGTCCCGAGGTGGCTTTCCAGATCGGCAACGTAGCGCGTCACGACCGCATTGGACATTTCCAATTGCTGCGCCGCACGGGCAAAACTGCCCAGTTCGACGACTTTTGCGAAGACGCGCATCGATTGAAGCCGATCCATGACATAGTCTCCCGGTTCACCCGTGAACTTTTACGTGATCTGGGCGATTTATTGTTCAAACCACAATCAATCATTGTGGACGGCGCTATTTATTCATATCAGGGAAATGCCTAATATCGCACCATCTGATGCCGCATCGCAGCAAGGTCCAGGGACCACCGGCATCCTTGAAAGAGAAAGGATTCCACCATGAAGCGCCAAATCGCACTGATCGCTGCCCTGACCGTTGCCCTGTCGGCAGCCCCGGCTTTCGCCAAGTCCAGCAAGTTCGACTCGTTCACCGATGGCGCCCGCGCCGGCAAGTTCGACACGTACAGCGACGGTGCCCGCGCTGGCAAGTTCGACACGTTCTCGGATGGCGCCCGCGTCGGCAAGTTTGACACGTACAGCGACGGTGCCAAGAGCTTCGACGTCTACGCGGACGGCGCGAAGATCTGATTCTCTCCCAGGCATTCCGCAAAAAGCCCGTACCGATGAGGTACGGGCTTTTTGTTTGTGGCGCCCGCAGTGGGCGCTTTGGGTGGAGCCATGAGGCTCCGGACAAAAGAAAACGGGCCGCCAGGGCCCGTTTTCCATCTTCCAGTCCGACTCAATCGTGGTCGTGATGGTGGTGATGCTTGCCGCGCTTGTAGCCGCGGTCGTAGCGGCGATCGTCTTCATACGAGTTGTTGCGCGATACATTGCCACCCAGCGCAGCGCCTGCCGCACCGCCCAGGCCGGCTCCGACCAGGCCACCGGTGCGGCCACCCATCGCATTGCCGGCCGCTGCGCCTGCGCCACCACCCAGCGCGCCACCAACGATGGCGCCGGTGCGTTCGCGGCGGTTCGAGGTAATCGCGCCACCGGCACCACCGCCCACGGCACCGCCGATGACGGCGCCGGTGCTGCCGCCCAGTGCGCCACCCACGGCAGCGCCAGCAACGCCACCCAGGCCACCGCCCAGTGCGTTGTTCAGATCACCCCCTGCGAACGCCGGCAGCGCAGCCGCCGAAAGGGCAAGAGCCAGAGTCAGGTTGCGAAGAGGACGGCGAGACATCGTTATTCCTTTAGTTGATGTGTATCTGGAGCGGGAGTGTAGAGAAGGAGCCTCGCCGTTGCTGTAACGAGTTGTGAGGCCCTGTAACCCCCTGCGGAAACGGCTTTGAAACGTGAAAAAACGACGCGCCGGCGCAACGCCGCACGCCGTCACGTCACTTGGGTCGGGCAACAAAAAGGCGACCCGGACGGGTCGCCTCTTCGTTCATTCTGTTCATTCGTTGCCTCGAGCAACGCAGGTCAGTCTAGCAGCACTTTCCTTGCCCGCCGCCGTAACGTGCTTCCTGGCGCTCACGGAAGAATTCCTCGTACGTCATCGGCTTGCGGTCCGGATGGGTGCTTTCCATGTGGGCCACGTAGGTCTGGTAGTCGGGCAGGCCGACCATCAGCCGCAGCGACTGGCCCAGGTAACGTCCCATGCTTCCGATCTGTTCCAGCATGATGGCCTCCAGGAAATCAGTTCGACGCAGCGCTGGCCTGGGCCGGCAGCGGCTCGAACGGCGTTTCGCTATCCGTACGCTTCGAGATGGTGCGGGCCGACATCGCCGTCTTGAAACCGTAGAACACGATCGACAGCACCACGAACATGAACAGCGCGCAGAGGCCGGCGTCCAGGTAGTCGTTGAAGACGATGCGGTGCATCTGCTCCATCGTCTTGGCCGGGGCCAGCACCTTGCCTTCGGCAATCGCGGCGCTGAACTTTGCCGCGTGGGTCAGGAAGCTGACCTTCGGATCGGCGTCGAACAGCTTCTGCCAGCCAGCAGTCAGCGTGCAGACCAGCAGCCAGCAGGTCGGCAGCAGCGTCACCCAGGCGTATTGGCCGCGCTTCATCTTGACCAGCACGCAGGTGCCCAGCACCAGTGCCACGGCGGCCAGCATCTGGTTGGAGATGCCGAACAGCGGCCACAGCGTGTTGATGCCGCCCAGCGGGTCGACCACGCCCTGGTACAGGAAGTAGCCCCACAGCGCGACCGTCGCGGCGGTGGCGATCAGGTTGGCGACCAGCGAATCGGTGCGCTTGAGTGCCGGCACGAACGTACCCAGCAAGTCTTGCAGCATGAAGCGACCAGCACGCGTGCCTGCGTCCACCGCGGTGAGGATGAACAGCGCCTCGAACAGAATCGCGAAGTGGTACCAGAACGCCATCATGGCCTGGCCACCCACTACCTGGTGCAAGATGTGCGCCATGCCGACAGCCAGTGTCGGTGCGCCGCCTGCACGGGCGAGGATGGTGTTCTCGCCGACGTCCTTGGCGGTCTGGATCAGCA
>JAFAJB010000039.1 GCA_019236395.1 Cupriavidus sp. | reverse complement strand
GTTGCAGGCCAAGAGCTGGCTGACCGAGGCGCCGCTGCGCATGCTGATGAACAATCTCGACCCCGAAGTGGCCGAGAACCCGAAGGAACTGGTGGTTTATGGCGGCATCGGCCGCGCCGCGCGCAATTGGGAGTGCTACGACAAGATCGTCGAGACGCTGGAGCAGCTGGGCGACGACGAAACCTTGCTGGTGCAATCGGGCAAGCCGGTGGGCGTATTCAAGACGCACGCCGACGCGCCGCGCGTTCTGATCGCCAACTCCAACCTGGTTCCGCACTGGGCCAGCTGGGAGCATTTCAACGAGCTCGATGCCAAGGGCCTGGCGATGTACGGCCAGATGACGGCAGGCTCGTGGATCTATATCGGCAGCCAGGGGATCGTGCAGGGCACGTATGAGACCTTTGTCGAGGCCGGTCGCCAGCACTATGACGGCAAGCTGGCCGGCCGCTGGGTGCTGACCGCGGGCCTGGGCGGCATGGGCGGCGCGCAGCCGCTGGCCGCGACGCTGGCCGGCGCCTGCTCGCTGAACATCGAATGCCAGCAAAGCCGCATCGACTTCCGCCTGCGTACCCGCTATGTCGACGAACAGGCCAAGGACCTGGACGACGCGCTCGCCCGCATCGAGAAGTACACCAAGGAAGGCAAGGCCATTTCGATCGCGCTGTGCGGCAACGCCGCCGAGATCCTGCCGGAACTCGTTCGCCGGGGCGTGCGCCCGGACATGGTGACCGATCAGACCAGCGCCCATGATCCGCTCAACGGCTACCTGCCGATCGGCTGGACCTGGGACAAGTACCGCGACCTCGCGCAGACCAGGCCGGCCGAGGTGGTGAAGGCGGCCAAGCAGTCGATGGCCAGGCACGTGGAAGCAATGCTGGCCTTCCAGAAGATGGGCGTGCCGACGTTCGACTACGGTAACAACATCCGCCAGATGGCCAAGGAAGAGGGCGTGGCGAACGCCTTCGATTTCCCGGGTTTCGTGCCGGCCTATATCCGCCCGCTGTTCTGCCGTGGCATCGGTCCGTTCCGTTGGGCGGCGCTGTCCGGCGATCCCCAGGACATCTACAAGACCGACGCCAAGGTCAAGGAACTGATCCCGGATGACGCCCACCTGCACCGCTGGCTGGACATGGCCCGCGAGCGCATCAGCTTCCAGGGTTTGCCGGCGCGTATCTGCTGGGTTGGCCTGGGCCTGCGTGCCAAGCTGGGACTGGCCTTCAACGAGATGGTGCGTTCGGGGGAACTGTCCGCGCCGGTGGTGATCGGCCGCGACCATCTGGATTCGGGTTCGGTGTCGAGCCCCAACCGCGAGACCGAGTCCATGAAGGACGGCTCGGACGCAGTGTCCGACTGGCCGCTGCTCAACGCGCTGCTGAACACTGCCAGCGGCGCCACCTGGGTGTCGCTGCACCATGGCGGTGGCGTGGGCATGGGCTTCTCCCAGCATTCGGGCGTAGTGATCGTGTGCGATGGCACCGATGCCGCAGCTGCCCGCATTGCCCGCGTTCTGAACAATGACCCGGCGACCGGCGTGATGCGCCACGCCGATGCCGGCTACGAGATCGCCGTCGATTGCGCCCGCGAAAACGGCCTGAACCTGCCGATGCTCGGCACCTCCAAGTAAATCCGGATCTGAACATGTCGTATCAAGATAACCAGCCAGCCACCACGCTGCACCTGCAACCCGGTGAGCTCACGCTCGCGCAACTGCGCGCCGTACACCAGCATCCTGTCAGGATCACGCTCGACGAGCGCGCCTTCGCGGCGATCGACCGCAGCGTCGCATGCGTCGAGAGCGTCATCGCCGAAGGCCGCACGGCGTATGGCATCAACACCGGTTTCGGCCTGCTGGCGCAGACGCGCATTGCACGCGAAGACCTGGAGAGCCTGCAGCGTTCGCTGGTGCTCTCGCACGCGGCCGGCGTTGGCGAGCCTATCGATGACGCGCTGGTGCGCCTGATCATGGTGCTCAAGATCAATAGCCTGGCGCGCGGCCTGTCCGGCATCCGCCGCAAGGTGATCGATGCATTGATCGCACTGGTGAATGCCGAGGTGTACCCGCGCATTCCGCTGAAGGGTTCGGTCGGCGCCTCGGGTGACCTGGCGCCGCTGGCCCACATGTCGCTGCTGCTGCTCGGCGAAGGCCAGGCACGCCATCGCGGCAAATGGCTGTCGGCGCGTGAAGCGCTGGCCGTGGCCGATCTGCAGCCGCTCACGCTCGCGGCCAAGGAAGGTCTGGCGCTGCTCAACGGCACGCAGGTGTCCACCGCGTATGCACTCCAGGGCCTGTTCCAGGCGGAAGACCTGTACGCGGCGGCGAGCGTCTGCGGCGCGCTGACCGTCGAGGCGACGCTCGGTTCGCGTGCGCCGTTCGATCCGCGCATACACACGGCACGTGGCCAGCGTGGCCAGATCGATGCGGCGGCGGTCTATCGTCATCTGCTGGGGCCGACCAGCCAGATCGGTCAATCGCATGCAAATTGCGAAAAGGTGCAGGACCCGTATTCGCTGCGCTGCCAGCCGCAGGTCATGGGCGCCTGCCTGACGCAGATCCGCAATGCCGCGGACGTTCTTGGCGTCGAATCAAACTCGGTTTCCGACAATCCGCTGGTGTTCGCGGAAGAAGGCGATATCATCTCGGGTGGCAATTTCCATGCGGAACCGGTGGCAATGGCCGCGGACAATCTCGCGCTGGCATTGGCCGAGATCGGCGCGCTCTCCGAGCGGCGCGTTTCGTTGATGATGGACAAACACCTGTCGCAGTTGCCGCCGTTCCTCGTCGGAAATGGCGGCGTCAACTCGGGCTTCATGATCGCGCAGGTTACGGCCGCCGCGCTGGCCTCGGACAACAAGGCGCTTGCGCATCCGGCCAGTGTAGACAGCCTGCCGACATCGGCGAATCAGGAAGACCACGTGTCGATGGCGCCCAACGCTGGCAAGCGTCTCTGGGAGATGGCCAGCAACGTGCAGGGCATCCTCGCGATCGAATGGCTGGCGGCGTGCCAGGGCCTGGACTTCCGCGAGGGCGGCAAGACCTCTGAGGCGCTCGAGCGCGCGCGCGGTCTGCTGCGACAGTCGGTGCCGTTCTACGACAAGGATCGCTACTTTGCCCCGGACATCGAGGGTGCCAGCGCATTGATCGTGGAGCGTCACCTCACGGCCCTGCTGCCCGCGGGCATCCTGCCGAGCGTCTGACGGACGCTCGTGCCGGCGCGAAGCGGGCAAAGATCCGCGCGCCATGGACCATCGGCCATCGTTTCAAGGCTATCGGTTCCAAACTGGACATTTTTCTGGAGACAGCTTGAAAAACCTGCAACGCAACCTGAGCGCGCGGCATATCCGCTTCCTCGCGCTGGGCTCGGCCATTGGCACGGGCCTGTTCTACGGCTCGGCATCGGCCATCCAGCTGGCCGGCCCCGCCGTCATCCTGGCGTACATCATCGGCGGCGCGGCGGTCTACATGGTCATGCGCGCACTTGGCGAAATGGCAGTGCGCGAGCCGGTGACCGGCTCGTTTGGCCGGTACGCCAGCGAGTACCTCGGTCCGCTCGCGGGCTTTCTGACGGGGTGGACCTACATCCTCGAAATGATCATCGTCTGCCTGGCGGACGTGACTGCATTCGGTATCTACATGGGCTTCTGGTTCCCCGAGGTCCCGCAATGGATATGGGTGCTCGGCATCGTCATGCTGATTTGCGGGTTGAACCTGTGCAACGTGAAGGTGTTCGGGGAGATGGAGTTCTGGCTCGCGCTGGTGAAGATCGTGGCCATCGCCGCGATGATTATCGGCGGCACCCTGATCCTGTTCCTCGGCGTCAAGATGAACGGCGAACACCCCGCCGGCCTGACCAACCTGTGGGCACATGGCGGCTTCATGCCGCACGGTGTCGGCGGGCTGATCGCGTCATTGGCCGTGGTGATGTTTGCTTACGGCGGCATCGAGATCATCGGCATCACCGGCGGTGAGGCCCAGAATCCGGAGAAGGTGATTCCGCGGGCAATCAACGCCGTACCGGCGCGCATTCTGCTGTTCTACGTGTTGACGATGACCGTGCTGATGGCCATCTTCCCGTGGATCGGTATTGGCAGCCAGGGCAGCCCGTTCGTGCAGATCTTCTCCGGCCTGGGTATCAAGTCGGCGGCCGCGGTGCTCAACCTGATCGTCATCTCGGCAGCCATCTCGGCGATCAACAGCAACATCTTCGGCGCTGGCCGCATGATGTATGGCATGGCGGAGCAGGGCCAGGCGCCGCGCCTGTTCGCCACCACCTCGCGTCACGGCGTGCCCTGGGTCACGGTGCTGGCGATGGCTGCCGCGTTGCTCGGCGGCGTGGTGCTGAACTACCTGATCCCCGAGCAGGTGTTCGTGATCATCGCATCGATCGCGACGTTTGCCACCGTGTGGGTCTGGCTGATGATCCTGCTCTCGCAGGTTGCCATGCGGCGCCGTCTGTCGCCCGAAGAAGTTCGCGCCCTGAAGTTCAAGGTACCGCTGTGGCCGGTCGGGCCGGCGCTGGCGATCGCTTTCATGCTGTTCGTGATTGGCGTGCTCGGCTATGTCGAGGACACCCGCGTGGCGATGTATGTTGGCGCGGGCTGGATTGTGCTGCTGTCGCTCGCATGGTTCCTTGGGGCCAAGCCGAAGGCAGAAGGGCTGCTCGCCCGGGAAACCAGTGCTTCGTGAAGCGGATGCGTCGCATGTGACGGCGCTCACACAAGCCATGGCAGCCAACGCGGTCTGAGAAGGGCGCGGCTGGGCTGGCGACCTGGGACACGCGGCGGCTGGTGAACATCGACCAGCCGCCGCGTGTCCGTTGCGGGCGATATCGCCCGCCATCCCTCTGCCAGATCCGCTACTGAAGCTGGATATTGGCCTGCTTCACAACTGCGCGCCACTTGGTCAGGTCTGCGGCTAGCACGCTCGCGAGCCGTTCCGGGGTCCCTCCTAGCGGGCTGGCGCCCATCTCGGTCAGCGCTTTCACCACCTCCGGGTCTGCCAGGGCATTGTTGATCGCAACGTTCATGCGTTGCACGATGGGTTCAGGTGTCCCCTTGGGCGCCAATACGGCGAACCACGTTGACGAAAGAAGCGAAGGGTGCCCCAGTTCCGTCATGCTGGGCACGTCTGGCAGGGCAGGCGATCTTCTGGTCGCCATGATGGCCAGTGCCTTCACCTTGTTGGCCTTTACCTGACCCACGATGCCGGGAACGAGCTGGAACATGACTTGAATGTCGTTGGCCAGCAGGTTCGTGGTGGCTGTGCCCGGCGCGCTATAGGGGACGTGGGTCATCTGGACTCCAGTTTCCCGGTCGAATAGTTCTCCCGCCAGATGCATCGAGCTTCCGTTGCCGGAACTGCCGTAGTTCAGTTCACCACTATGCGACCTCGCGTAGGCGATGAACTCCGGGAGTGAGGCGACTGGCAAGCTGTTGTTGACGACAAGAACATTCGGTACCTCGGCAACCATCGCCACAGGGGCAAAGCTTGTCTGGGGGTCGAAAGGAAGTTTGCGGTACAAGCTCGGGTTTACCGCGAGCGTGCCTGCCCAGGAGAGAAGAAAGGTGTAGCCGTTCGGTTTTGCCGCGGCGGCCTGCGCCGCACCGATGTTCCCATTGGCGCCGCCCCGATTGTCGACGATGACGGTTGTATTGAGTTCTTTCCTCAGCCGCTGGGCCAACACCCGCGCGATGGTGTCGCCGGTGCCGCCGCCGCCGGGGGCGGGAACGATGAGGTTGATCGGCCTGGATGGCTCTGGCCATGCCTCCGCCAGACCCGCCTGACTCGCCGTGACCAGCATTGCGGCAACCTGTATTCTCAGGATTTGCTTCAACATGATTGTCTCCCCCTTGGTAATTCTGTAATTCGGTAGCGCCTACAACGCTGCCAGGTTGACGTTCTGCGCCGATTCCACGACTGCACGAATTGCCTCATCGGTCGTCGCGATCGGCAGCACGCAGCCCGGTCCGATAATCAACCGCCTGCCTTCAGTCTGTTCGATGGCATCCTCGACTTCACGGGCGATGTCTTCCCGTTTGCCGTGAATGAGGGTCTCGTGTTCGTTCAGGCCGCCAACCAGTACCTGGGGAAAGCGCTGTCTGGCGCGCCGCAGATCGGGCTCGGTCAGCCGGTCGTGCCAGTTGAACAGTTCCAGTGGGTAGCCGGAAAGCAGTTCGAACATGATGTCATCGCCGTGCGCATGCAGCATGTTCAGCCGGCAATGTCCCCGCAGCGCGTCGAGAATCTCGAGGTCGTATTTCATGCCGAAGCGCTGATATTCCGCAATGGTCAGGATGCGATGCGAAGCCAATTGGGTCGCAAGAAAGATCCCATGCGCTCCAGCGCGAATCGCGTCGAAACAGAATTCAATCGTGACGTCCGTGATAACACGCAGCGCTGCCTCGACGGCATCGGGGTTACACCGGATGTCTGCGAACAGTCTGTCCGTTGCAAGTTTGCGGGCCGTGGTCAGCGGGCTAAAGACCGTTTGCAGAATTGGTACCGCTCCGCCGAGTGCCCCCGCAGCCTGCGATAGTGCAAGGTTCTGTCGCCCCCACGATCCGTTGCGCGGGTCGATTCGACGAATCTTCTCCCAGTCATCCGTGCGCTTGACGGCAGGGTCGGTCACGATGCGGGCACCGTTCGGCGCGCCCGCGTAGGCCGTCGTGGCTCCCCAATCCTCGACGCCGTACGTGCCTGGGGGCATGAACTTCACGAAGTCGAACTGCCACTTCTGCTGCCACTCCACGGTCAGGCGTGCCAGCTTTCCCGGGTCCATATCGTCAACAGGAAAATGCTTCCAAAGCGCGACGGGAATCTCTGTGGTTGGCTCGCCGCGCAGCGTGGCTTGCACGCGATTCCAATGATCAGCGGATCTCACAGCGGCAGCTCCTTATGCGATGGCAGTCGTGGCGAGAGGCAGAACGTTGTTGACGCCCGTGGCAAGCTCGGAGGCCGGCACGCCGTAGACGTGCACGGAGATCGCGGTCTCGCGCCGGACGTTCTGGATGCGATGGATCTGGGCCAGGCCTGCCTGTCCGCAGCTTCCATCGCCTTTCTTCCGGGGGTGGCTGCCGGTGGCGCTTGCCCCCTGTGCCTCGGCGTCATACTCGAATCGCGCCTCGAGCAGCTCGCCGGCAACGACGCCGTAGGCGCACCAGGTATGGTGCGCGTGGACCGGACTTGCCTGGCCTTGCTTCCATACCAGCGCCAGAATCGTGTAGCGGCGGATCGGGTCGCTATGCAGAACGTGGCGTGCGTAACTCTCGTCGCTCGCCTTTGTCATCTCGCCAGGCATCCAGTTTCCCAGGCTGAATGCATGCCAAACTGCCTCCCTGATGGCCCGGACGTCGGGCTGTCCGTCAACGTCTGGAACGTCGAGAATCGCGTCTATCGATCTGGAGAGTGCTGCCAGCGGTGTTGGATTTTCTTCTGTGGTCTCGGTCATACTGGTTTTGCACATTTGCGTTTTCCAAAAGGTCAAGCACAATGCCGTGAGGCAAAGTCTGGATGTGCAGACTCATTCCGACAAACGAGTTGTTCAAAAACCAGAGTTTGGGAAATGCAAAAGCTGATGCATTGCAGCATCATCGATCTGAAGCTTCTTGTTGCCGTCACGGACGCCGGGAACATGTCCAGGGGTGGCGCGGCGTGCTTTCTCGCGCCATCGACGGCAAGCCTTCGCATCAAGCACCTCGAGGAGATCGTCGGCACCCGGCTCTTCAAGCGCGAGCCTCGCGGTGTGTCTCCGACAAGAGCGGGGCAGATCATGGTGGACCACTGCAGGCGCTGCCTTGGCGAACTCGAGGAGATGCAGGCAAGCCTTACCCCGTTCTCGGAGGACGTCCATTCCCAGGTGGTGATCTACGCAAACAGCAGTGCGATTGCGAATTTCCTGCCTGAAGACCTCCAGAGCTTCCTGAGAGCGCATCCAAAAGCGCGGATCACGCTGGAAGAGCACGTCAGCCGGGATATGCTGGTGGCCGTGGTGGAAGGGCGGGCCGATATCGGCATCCTGACGCAAGCCGAGCCGCATCCCGATCTCGATTACTTTCCCTACCATGACGATGAGATCGTCATACTGGCGGCCTTGTCCGAGCCATGGCCCGACGGTGACCAGGTGGCTTTCCTCGATTGCCTTCGCTTTCCGTTCGTGAGCCAGCAGAACGGGTCCGCGATTCATTCGTTCCTGTTGGCCAAGGCTTCCGAACTTGGCAAGCGGGTCGACGTACGGATCCAGGTGGCGGGCTTTGCTGCAGTGGCGTCAATGGTCCGCTCCTGCGCGGGTGTGGCAATCGTGCCGCGCTCCACGCTGGGAGCGATCAATTGCGACGGCCTTCGGGTCGTCGAACTCAAGGATGCGTGGGCGAAGCGAACGCTGAGACTTTGCGTTCGCAAGGACGTACTGGGCCCAAGGAGCTATGTGAGTGCGTTGCTGAAGCTGCTCAGGCAGGGCAATTGCACTGATGGCGCGGCGGCCACCAAGTCCGGTTCCGGTGACGAAAGCGGCTCGCAGGATTTTATTTCGGTTATGCGCCAGAATAGGCGGCATTCTGTCGAGGAGAGTTAGTCCATGACCGTGCTGCGTCCAGAAATCACCATCGATAGCTTCCACGAACGCCAGCGGGGCATGCTGCCCGATCTGCTTGGCGTGCGCATCGTCGCGCTTGCTCAAGGCACGCTGACCGGAGAGCTCGCGATACGTCCCCAGCTACTGGCACCTAATGGCTTCCTGCACGCGGCCACCGTTATCGGGCTTGCCGACCTGCTGTGGCTACGCCTGCATTGCCCACCTGCCTGAGCAGGCGCCGAACTTCACGACGGTCGAACTCAAGAGCAACTTCCTTGGCACGTGCCGCGAAGGGACGATCCGGGCCGTCGCGACGGCCGTTCATCTTGGGCGAAGCACGCATGTCTGGGATGCCACGGTATTCGACCCGGCCGGACGTACGATGGCGTTGTTCCGCTGTACGCAGATGCTGCTCCGCAAGGCGTAAGCGCGGTTTTCCTGAGCCGCTGACGTATTCACCCAGTTTGCTGACGTCATCACACACGGCGCGAGTCGTGTGTGACGGCGCTGCCTCCATTTCACCGGCGCACCCTGCCGCCGTGCCGGCGTTGCGCTTTGAAACAGCCTGTGTTGCATCCTGCAACACCTCCGGTGCTCGTGACGGCTGCCCGCGTGCCGGGCGGCGCTGATCCCGGCCTATCCCCGCGACGCCATTGCCGGCCATTGCCACCATTGCCGGGCATTGGCGTCCCCGGCTTCTGGCGCGGAAGGGAGCAGAAGAAGACCGACATGCCGCCCGCAAAATCCGTCAGTAGCCGGGGGTGGCCCAGGTTTTGCAGATGACGCATGGACCCAGCGCAGAACAAACCAGGACGCTGGCGTCGTCACTCACCATCAGGAGACAGTCCATGCGTTACGCCCATCCCGGCACCCCCGGCGCCATCGTTTCGTTCAAGCCGCGCTACGGCAACTTCATCGGGGGCGAATTCGTGCCGCCGGTCAAGGGCCAGTATTTCACCAACACCACGCCGGTGACGGGCGAGGTGATTGCCGAATTCCCGCGCTCGACCGCCGAGGACATCAATCTCGCACTCGACGCCGCGCACGCTGCGGCTGACGCATGGGGCCGCACCGCCGTGCAGGACCGATCGCTGGTCCTGCTCAAGATTGCCGACCGCATCGAACAGAACCTCGAACTTCTGGCCGTCACCGAAACCTGGGACAACGGCAAGCCGGTGCGGGAAACGCTCAACGCGGACATCCCGCTGGCGGTGGATCATTTCCGCTACTTCGCCGGCTGCCTTCGCGCGCAGGAGGGTTCGGCGGCGGAGCTGAACGAGCACACCGTGGCGTACCACATCCACGAACCGCTAGGCGTGGTCGGGCAGATCATTCCGTGGAACTTCCCGCTGCTGATGGCGGCATGGAAGCTGGCTCCCGCGCTGGCGGCAGGCAACTGCATCGTGCTCAAGCCGGCCGAGCAAACGCCGCTGGGCATCAACGTGCTGCTGGAACTGATTGGCGACCTGCTGCCGCCCGGCGTGCTGAACGTGGTCCACGGCTTTGGCAAGGAAGCCGGCGAGGCGCTGGCCACCAGCAAGCGCATTGCCAAGATCGCTTTTACGGGTTCGACCCCGGTGGGCTCGCACATCCTGAAATGCGCGGCCGAGAACATCATCCCGTCGACCGTGGAGCTGGGTGGCAAGTCGCCCAACATCTACTTCGAAGACATCATGCAGGCCGAACCGAGCTTTATCGAGAAAGCGGCGGAAGGGCTGGTGCTCGGCTTCTTCAACCAGGGCGAGGTGTGCACGTGCCCGTCGCGCGCGCTGGTGCAGGAATCGATCTACAGCCGCTTCATGGACGCGGTGATGTCCAAGGTGGCCGCCATCAAGCAAGGCGACCCGCTGGACACCGAAACCATGGTCGGCGCGCAAGCTTCCGAGCAGCAGTTCTACAAGATCCGGAGCTATCTGGAGATCGCCCAGGAAGAGGGTGCCGAATGCCTGGTCGGCGGCGATGTCCAGGCGATGCCCGGCAACCTGTCCAAGGGCTACTACATCAAGCCGACGCTGCTCAAGGGCAACAACAGCATGCGCGTGTTCCAGGAGGAGATCTTCGGCCCGGTCATTGCCGTGACCACGTTCAAGGACGAGGCACAGGCCGTCCAGATCGCCAACGACACCGAGTATGGCCTGGGCGCGGGCCTGTGGACGCGCGACATCAATCGCGCGTACCGCGTCGGACGCGCCATCAAGGCGGGGCGCGTGTGGACCAACTGCTACCACCTGTATCCGGCGCACGCGGCCTTCGGCGGCTACAAGAAATCGGGCGTGGGCCGCGAGACCCACAAGATGATGCTCGACCACTACCAGCAGACCAAGAACCTGCTGGTGAGCTACGACACGCAGCCACTGGGCTTCTTCTGATCGCGTAGCAGCAAGCGGCGGGCGCGTAGCCATCGGCGGTGCGCGGCCCGTCGCCAACCCGCGGGCCGGAGAGCCCGAACGGGCAACATTAGAAATATCTTCGGAGACACGGCTATGAGCCGCCCCTACATGCAGCGGCGTTGGCCACCCGTTGCCATGCTGCGCCTGTGTTATGCAGGTGCCGTGGCCTGCGGGCCGGCTTTTGCGTCGGAGCCGACCACTCCGAATGACGACGCACCCATCACGCTGGCAACCGTGACTGTCGTCGGCACCACGCCGCTGCTCGGCATCGGCACGCCGCTGCCCCAGGTTTCGGCCAACGTGCAGACCCTGCGCGGCAGCGATCTGCTCCGCCAGCACCGAACCGTGTTGACCGACGACTTCGAGAAGAACCTGCCCAGCGTCGATATCAACGAGGTGCAGGGCAATCCGTATCAGACGGATCTCCACTATCGTGGCTTTACCGCTTCGCCGGTGCTCGGCACGCCGCAAGGTCTGTCGGTCTTCGTCGACGGCGTGCGCGCCAACGAGGCTTTCGGCGACGTGGTGAACTGGGACCTGATCCCGCGCATGGCGATCGACACGATCCAGGTGATTCCGGGCTCGAATCCGACCTACGGGCTCAATACGCTCGGCGGCGCCATCACTATCGCCACGAAGAACGGCAAGCAGAACCCGGGCGGTTCGGCCGAAGTGGCGGGGGGCTCCTGGGGCCGCAAGATGGTCCAGGCCGAGCAGGGCGGCACTATCGGCGCCAATCTCGACTACTACGTGGCCGCCACCGCGCTGAACGACAACGGCTGGGCCAATTACAACGCCAGCCGCGTCCGCCAGGCGTTCGGCAAGCTTCGCTATACCGGTGCCGACACCACGCTGTCGCTAGCCATGGGCGGCGCCGACAACACGCTGCAGGGTTCGCAGACCATTCCCCGATCGTTTCTGGACAATCGGGCCCAGGCCTACACCTTTCCGGACCAGAACAAGAACAGCACGGTATATGTCACGCTGTCTGGCGACCATTTCTTCAATGACGCACTGCAGCTGAGCGGCAATGTCTACTACCGCCATTTCCGGAACACCAACCTGAGCAGCAACGTCAACAACGACTTCGGCAGCGTCGATGCGAATGGCAACGTCGACCTCGTGCAGTCCGCCAACACCCAGTCGGTGATTGCCACAGACAGCTACGGCGCGAGCGTGCAGTTGACCCGCCTTGGGACCGTTGCCGGGATGGAGAACCAGCTCGTGGTGGGCGCGGCCGCGGACCTGGCGAACTCCGGCTTTACGCAGTCCTCGCAGGATGCCTTTTTCAACGATGCAAGGGCCTCGATCGGCCTTGGCGGATTCACGCAAACCACCAATGCGAGCACGCGCAACGCGAACCTCGGCATTTACCTGAGCGACACGCTGTCGCTGAGCAAGCAATGGACGCTCACGCTCTCCGGCCGCTACAACTGGGCCCGGGCCGTAATCAATGATGAAAGCGGTGCTCAGCCGCTACTTGACGGCAATCACACGTTCTCGCGCTTCAACCCGGCCGTCGGCATCAACTGGAATCCAACGCCCAACCTGACGGCCTACGCGACCTACAACGAAGGCATGCGCGCGCCGACTGCCATTGAGTTGGCCTGTGCCGACCCGGCCGCGCCGTGCTCGTTGCCGAACAACTTCATTGCCGATCCGCCGCTCAAGCCGGTGATATCGAGGACGCTCGAAGTTGGCATGCGCGGTCGCGTGGGCGAGGCCACGACATGGAGCGCCGCCGCATACCGCACCACGCTGGAAGACGACATCCAGTTCGTCAGCGCCGGCGCGGCAAGTACGCTGGGGTTCTTCCAGAACGTGGGCCGTACCCAGCGGCAGGGGTTCGAGCTGGCCGGCCACACGCTGATCGGGCGTTTTGGCATCGGCGCGAGCTACAGCTATGTCAACGCCACCTATCGCTCGGCATGGACGGAACACAGTCCGAGCAACTCCAGCGCTGACGCCAACGGCAATATCAACGTCAAGCCCGGCGACCACATTCCCGGCATACCCGAAAGCACGATCAAGCTCAGGGTCGACTACTCGGCCACCGCCAAGTGGAAGATCGGCACCAACCTGATCTGGCGCGGCAGCATCTACGCGCGCGGAGACGAGAACAACTCGGACCAGAACGGCAAGCTCTCCGGCTATTTCCTGGCCGACCTGGACACCACCTATCAGGTGACGAAGCAACTGCAGATCTTCGCCACCGTCACCAACCTGTTCAACCGCCGCTACCAGAGCTTCGGCGTGCTTGGCAGCAATGCCTTCACGGGCCCGAACCATACGTTCAACGGCGCGAATCCGGTCAACGAGCAATTCGTGGCGCCAGGCGCGCCGCGCAGCTTCTGGATCGGGTTGCGATACGCCTGGCAATAGCGCGGCCGATGCACGGCCTGTTCCGTTTCGCAACAGAACAGGCGGCTGTGTTCCGGTGTGGCGCACAGCGAATATGCATCGGTGTGCGTAAAGCCGCGATCCTGCGGCGCTTTCCCGGTGGCATGGGATTTGCCACGAGCGGTCCGATGCGGCCACACGCATCAGCGGGTATTGATTTCGACAAGAGAGGTTTGAGGAGACAACGATGAAGACACTACGAGTGATTGCGGCGGTAGCAGGCTTGACTGCATGCCTCGCTGCCAACGCGGCAACGCCCCCTGTTACCGATGCCATGATCGACGCCGACGCGAAGTCGGCGGGCGACGTGCTGAGTTGGGGCATGGGGCCGCAAGGCCAGCGCTATTCGGCGCTCGCCCGGATCAATACGAAGAACGTCAGCCAGCTGGTCCCGGCCTGGTCGTTCTCGTTTGGCGGTGAGAAGCAGCGCGGACAGGAGGCCCAGCCGCTCATCTATAACGGCAAGATGTTCGTCACGGCTTCGTACTCGCGCATCTATGCGATCGATCTGAAGACCGGTGCCAAGCTCTGGAAGTACGAGCACCGGCTGCCGGAAGGCATCATGCCGTGCTGCGACGTGGTCAACCGTGGGGCGGCGCTCTACGACAACCTCGTCATCTTCGGCACGCTGGACGCCCAGCTGATCGCGCTCAATCAGGACACGGGCAAGGTCGTCTGGAAGGACAAGATCGACGATTACGCCGCTGGCTACTCGTACACGGCGGCGCCGCTGATCGTGAAAGGGATGGTGCTGACCGGCGTTTCTGGCGGCGAGTTCGGTGTGGTTGGCCGCGTGGAGGCACGCGATGCGAAGACGGGCCAACTGATCTGGACCCGCCCCACGGTTGAAGGCCACATGGGCTACAAGTACGACAAGGACGGCAACAAGACCGAGAACGGCATATCCGGCACCCTGAACGCGACCTGGCCCGGCGAGACGTGGAAGACCGGCGGCGCGTCGACCTGGCTTGGCGGCACGTACGACCCGCAGACGGGTCTGGTCTACTTCGGGACCGGCAACCCGGGCCCATGGAACAGCCACATCCGCAAGGGTGACAACCTGTATTCATCGTCGACGTTGGCGATCGACCCGGACACCGGCAAGATCGTCTGGCACTACCAGAACACGCCGAACGACGGCTGGGACTTCGACGGCGTCAATGAGTTCGTGACGTTCGACATGGATGGCAGGCGCGTGGGCGGCAAGGCCGACCGCAACGGCTTCTTCTATATCAACGACGCGAAGACCGGCCAGCTGCTCAATGCCTTCCCGTTCGTGAAGAAGATCACGTGGGCAACCGGCATCGACCTCAAGACTGGCCGCCCGATCTACAACCCGGAAAGCCGTCCGGGCGACCCGGCCGCCGGTGGCGGCGAGGAGAAGAAGGGGCAGTCCGTCTTTGCCGCACCGGGGTTCCTTGGCGGCAAGAACCAGATGCCGATGGCGTACAGCCCGCAAACCGGGCTGTTCTACGTGCCGGCCAACGAATGGGGCATGGACATCTGGAACGAGCCGGTCGGTTACAAGAAAGGCGCGGCCTTCCTCGGTGCAGGCTTCACCATCAAGCCGCTCAATAGCGACTACATTGGCGCGCTGCGCGCGGTCAATCCCAAGACCGGCAAGATCGAGTGGGAGATCAGGAACTACGCGCCGCTGTGGGGCGGTGTGATGACGACCGCCGGTGGTCTGGTGTTCTGGGGTACGCCGGAGGGTTACCTGAAGGCGGCCGACGCCAAGACTGGCAAGGAGCTCTGGAAATTCCAGACCGGCAGCGGCATCGTGGCGCCGCCGGTGACCTGGGAAGAGGGTGGCGAGCAGTTCGTGGCTGTGGTCTCGGGCTGGGGCGGCGCGGTGCCGCTGTGGGGCGGAGAAGTGGCCAAGCGTGTGAATTTCCTGGAGCAGGGTGGATCGGTCTGGGTGTTCAAGCTGCACAAGAACTGACGTGCATCGCTGAAGAGGCTGATCGCTGATTGCCGTGCGCTCAAGCGGCGCACGGACGTATCTTCTTGCCGGACCGGATCATCGGGCTCCGGCTGATTCACGGCTTTATGGAGTCTCGGAACGTGACGATATTCAATGGATACTTTTCTTTGTTGGCGCTGGCGTCCACAGCCCTATGCGCAACAGGCGCGCAAGCGGCGCCAGACATGCAGGCTCTCGCCGAAAAGAGCGGCTGCTTTTCGTGCCACAGCATGCAGACCAAGGTAGTCGGGCCGGCGTTCGCCGATGTGGCAGCGAAATACAAGGGCGACGCGGACGCGCCGGCCCGGCTGGCGCAGAAGGTTCGCGAGGGCGGCAAAGGCACGTGGGGCCGCATCCCGATGCCACCGCACCCCAATCTGAAGGAAGATGAGGCGCTGGCACTGGTGAACTGGGTGTTGGGCGCGGGTTCGTGACGTCTATCTCGGCGTCTCGCAGTCAGGGCCGGCGCAGGCCGGCCCGACTCTCAATCGGGCCCGAGTTTTCCTGCCTATGACTGCGCCAGCAGGCGGGAATTGGCATCAGTACGGAACACGACAGGCACCTCGACCGTATTGCTACCGGGCGGGTGCGCACATGCACCCATCGCAACAGTACGGCCTTGCAGCACGGTTGCCTGCAGAACCGCGTGGTCGGGTGATTGTCCGCAAACCGGATCGGTCCGAGCGGCATCGCCTGTCAGCAGATAGGCCTGGCAGCGGCAGCCACCGTAATCGTTCTCGCGCGATGCACACGAGCGGCACGGCTCGGGCATCCAGTGCGTGCCGCGGAAGCGCTGGAATGCGCGGCTGGACTGCCAGATGTCCCGCAGCGGTTGATGGAGAACATTGGGCAGGTCCAGACCCGGCAGCATGCGCGCCGAGTGACATGGCAGTGCAACGCCGTCGGGCGCCACGCCCAGGAACGTGGTGCCCCAGCCGTTCATGCACTTCTTGGGGCGTTCCTCGAAGTAATCAGGCACGACGTACAGCACCTTGCATCGATTGCCGATGCGCGCCCGGTAGTTGTTTACCACTGCCTCGGCCTCGCGAAGCTGCTCCAGCGTCGGCATCAGCGCCAGGCGGTTTTCCCACGCCCAGCCGTAATACTGCGTGTTGGCCAGTTCCAGGTACTCGGCACCAATCTCCAGGGCCATGTCGATGATGGCACCCACGTGCGGCAGGTTGTGCCGGTGCATCACGCAGTTCATCACCATCGGGTAGCCGTGCGCCTTGATCATGTCGGCCACGCGGCGTTTCAGGTCGAAGGTGCGCGTGCTTGAAAGGAAATCGTTGAGTTCGCGTGTGGAGTCCTGGAACGACAGCTGGATATGATCGAGCCCGGCAGCGCGCAACGCACCGAGCCGGGCATCGGTCAGGCCGACGCCGGACGTCACAAGGTTGACGTAGAAGCCGAGCCCATGCGCGTGCGCAACCAGTGCTTCAAGATCCTTGCGCAGTAGCGGCTCGCCGCCGGATAGACCAAGTTGGACCGCACCGAGCGCCCGTGCCTGGGTGAAGACATCGCACCATTGGTCGGTGTCGAGCTCCAGGTCGTGCCGGGTGTAGTCCACCGGGTTCGAACAGAACGGGCAATGCAGCGGGCAGCGATAGGTCAGTTCGGCCAGCAGCCAGAGCGGCGGCCCCGGGAGCGGCAACGGTTCGTCCTTAGACGAGCCAGCCGCGTTCGAATGCATGTTTGACAAAGGCGTGTACCTCCGGAGCAATGCCCTGCACGCCGAATACCGACTGCAGGTCGTCGATCAGCATGTCGAGGGTGTGTGCGCCGTCGCAGCGCTGAAGGATCGCGGCGGCGCTGTCGTTGAGCGTGACCATCCCCTCGGGGTACAGCAGGACCCAACGCTGCTGCATGTCTTCCCACTGCAGCCGGAACGTGCGATGCAGTGTGGGTCTGGCCGGGTCGGGTAACGGTAGGGTCATGGGTGCGCCTGTTGGATGGCATCGAGCATCGACCAGAGGATGTCGAGTTTGAACTGCAGGATTTCCAGTGCGCGCTGCTGCTGCGCC
The DNA here is from genome assembly GCA_019236395.1 of Cupriavidus sp. Lineage (GTDB taxonomy): Bacteria > Pseudomonadota > Gammaproteobacteria > Burkholderiales > Burkholderiaceae > Cupriavidus. Next base: position 161 of record JAFAJB010000039.1, on the reverse strand, counting down.
GGTGTGCGGAAATGTTCCAGCGTGACGCGTAACCCATGTTCGACATCGCGCGAGGCAAGCGGGATGCGCGAACGGAAATACGTCAGTCCTTCAGGCTGCACCCACGGGTACTGCTCGGGCCAACCGGCGAGCCGTTCCTTGTGGATGTCCGGCGCGAACAT
>JAFAJB010000182.1 GCA_019236395.1 Cupriavidus sp. | reverse complement strand
TGTCGCGCAAGGGCTGGGACACCCAGCTCGGCCCCGGCCGTCACCCGATCTCGTCCGCCTACTTCTGGTACTTCAAGAATCCCGCAGGTGGCCTGATCGAGTATTACGCCGACGAAGACCAGCTCGACGCGCACTGGGAACCGCGTGCGTTCGAGCCGGGCCCGACCGTGTTCGCCGAGTGGGCGATCGAAGGCGGGATCGATGGCAATACCCGCCGTCAGAAGAATGCTGGCGGCCCGGAAGGCAAGTTCCTGACGGAAAAGCGTTAAGTCGTATTGAGCGTGATGAGAAGGAAGCCGTCATGAGTGCGAGCCAATCTTTGACGATGCGGGTGCAAGCCATGCGCTACGAAGCGCGTGGCGTGGTCAGCATCGAACTGTGCGACCCGAGCGGTGCGCAATTGCCCGAGTTCGCCCCGGGCGCCCATATCGACCTGCATCTGGCCAACGGCCTGGTGCGCAGCTATTCGCTGTGCGGCGCGCCGGAAGTGCGCGACCGCTATACCGTGGGGGTGCTGCTGGACCGCAACAGCCGTGGCGGCTCGCGCTTCGTGCACGAGCAGCTGCGTGTGGGCACCACGTTGACCGTGGCCGCGCCGCGCAACCATTTCGCGCTCGATGAGGGTGCCGCGCATACGGTGCTGGTGGCCGGCGGCATCGGCGTGACGCCGATTGTCTGCATGGCGCGCCGGCTGGCCGAGCGCGGCGGCTCGTTCACGCTGGTCTACTGCGCGCGGTCGCGCGACGAAGCCGCGTTCGTCGAGCAACTGTCGGCTTACGGCGATGCGGTGCGTTTCCATTTCGACGATGAGGCAGGCGCGCCGCCTGATCTCAAGGCGATGCTGGCCGGGCAGGATGGCTCGACGCATTTCTACTGCTGCGGCCCCGGCCCGATGCTGAACGCGTTCGAAGCCGCCTGCGAAGCGCATGGCTACCCCAACGTGCATATCGAACGCTTTGCCGCCGATCCATCCACCGAGGCGGTGCAGGAGGGCGAGTACAGCGTGTTGCTGCAGCGTTCGGGCAGGAACGTGCAGGTGCCGTCCGGCAAGTCGCTGCTCGACGCAATCCTCGAAGCGGGCGTGCAGGTCGAGTACAGCTGCCGTGAAGGTGTGTGCGGCTCATGCGAAACAGCGGTGATCGAAGGCTGCCCCGATCACCGTGACAGCGTGCTCAGCAGTAGCGAGCGTGCTTCGAACAAGACGATGATGGTCTGTGTATCCGGGTGCAAGGGATCGCGCCTGGTGCTGGACATCTGAAGCCACGCCGCGCTCCCGGGCGCGGCAACGAAGACCGCCAGCCGCACATTCGAGCCGCAACCAGCGGCCACGCGGTGGCGCCCGCCCCCCAAGATTCGGAAGAGATACCGTGTTGACCCAGAGACAAGATGCCGCGTCCTCCCTGACAGGCTCGCCTGCAGCCGCAGTGGCTTACGGCGGCGCAGGCAATGAAGCCGGCGCCCCCGCCGAATCGCAAACCGCCGCGTCGGCCGGTGCCGTGACGCGCGGCCAGATCATTGCGCGCATCGAGCGCATGCCCGGCAACGCGATGCATATCCGCGCCCGGCTGCTGATCGGCCTGGCGACGTTCTTCGATGGCTTCGATGTGATCGCCATCGCCACCACACTACCGCTGCTGATCGCCAAATGGTCGCTGACGCCGGGTCAGATCGGCTTTCTGATCGCCGCGCCGTCGGTGGGTCAGCTGGTCGGGGCACTGCTGTTTCCCGCGCTGGCCGAACGCTTCGGCCGCCTGCGTTCGATTGGCTGGAGCGCAGGGATTATCGGCATGATGAGCCTGGTCTGCGGATTCGCGCCGTCGTTCGAGATCTTTGCGGTGCTGCGCATCGTGCAGGGTCTGGGGCTCGGCGGAGAGCTGCCAGTGGCGGCCACTTACATCAATGAGGTCACGCGGGCGCACGGTCGCGGCAAGTTCGTGCTGCTCTATGAGATCGTGTTCCCGATCGGACTGATGGTGTCGAACGCGATGGGCGCCGTGCTCGTGCCGCGCTACGGCTGGGAAGTGATGTACTTCCTTGGTGGCGTGCCACTGGTGCTGTTCTTCATCCTGCGCCACGTGATTCCAGAATCGCCGCGTTGGCTCGCCGAGAAAGGCCGCCTGGCCGAAGCCGACAGCGCGCTGCGCCAGTTCGAGGATCGCGCAAAACAGGCGCTGCCGCCGGTCGGCGACACCTCGCGGTTCGACGCGATGGGCGCCCGCCACCCGCGCCGCCGCGTGCGTGACCTGGTGAGCCGCGCCTACCTGGGCCGCACGCTGGCGGTGTGGATGCTGTGGGCAACCTGCGGCTTTATCCAGTACGGCCTGTCGACGTGGCTGCCCACGGTCTACAAGACCATTTATCACGCGCCGCTGCAACTGGCGCTGAACCTTGCGGCCGGCGCTTCGGTGCTTGGCGTGGTCGGGTCGCTGGTCTGTGCGCTGCTGGTGGACAAGGTGGGCCGCAAGCCGGTGATCAACGTGTCGTTCGTGCTGTGCGCGGCGTCGCTGGTGCTGGCCGGTGTGTTCCATGCATCCACGGTCTACGTGGTGGCGACATTCTGCGCATTGGCGATGGGCTTCCTGGCCAGCGGCTTCATCACTGCCTATGTCTATACGCCAGAGCTGTATCCGACCAGCATCCGCGCGATGGGTTGCGGGCTGGGCGGCGCATGGCTGAAGGTGTCGGCGATCTTCGCGCCCGGCATCATTGCCTCGACGATCGGCACCGGCAACCTGAGCGGCGCCTTCCTCGGGCTTGCCGTGGTGCCGTTGCTGGCCGCGATCACCGTGCATTTCCTTGGCATCGAGACCAAGGGCCAGGTGCTGGAAGAACTCGAAGTCTGAATTTCCTCGACTTCGGTTGCGCGCCCTGCCACTGGCTTGCCCGGTGCGCAGGGCGAAGTTGTTTGCACCGAAGGTTGGACGCCCCCGGGCTGTCGGGCTGTTGGGTTAGGCGCCGGCTCAAGAATTCAGGGTTTTCCCCTTGTTGAGTCGTCAACAAACAAGCCCTACAGTAATGACGTTCCTGTTGTGGATCTTGGTTTTATATATGAAACGTTTCTGCTAATGTTCGGGATGACGCCATGCACCGCGCGTGCAACAGGCGGCCAGGCGGCGGGAAGCATGCTATATCGACCCGTTGCCGACCAATGGCAATCCGAACGTCAAGCAGAGAGGGACCATGACCAAAACCACTCCCACGGAGGAGACGCAGGACAAGTACATCGTGCCGGGCCTGGAGCGGGGACTCAGGCTGCTGGGTGAATTCAGCAGCAAGGACCGCACCTTGTCGGCGGCGGAATTGGCGAGGCGGCTGCAGGTGCCGCGTTCGACGGTCTTCCGGCTGCTCGCCACGCTGGAGATGATGGGATTCGTGGAACGCACGGACGGCGGGCGCGAGTTCCGTCTGGGCATGGCGGTGCTGAGGCTCGGGTTCGACTACCTGGCATCGCTGGAGTTGACGGAGTTGGGCCGGCCGCTGCTGGACCGGCTGCGCGACGAGATTCACTACCCGTGCAACCTGGTGGTGCGCGATGGCCGGTCGATCGTGTACGTGGCCAAGTCGGTGGCGGAGCGGCTGTTCACGAGCACCGTCAACGTCGGCACGCGATTGCCCGCGCATGCCACCGTGCTGGGCCGGGTGTTGCTGGAAGACCTGACGCTGTCGGAATTGCGCGTGCTCTATCCAGAGCCGCGGCTCGAAGTGTTTTCGGACAGCACACCCCGTACGGTGGAAGAGTTGTACGAGATGGTGCAGCGTGACCGTCAACGCGGCTACGTGTTGCACGAGGGATTCTTCGAGGCGAGCATCTCGACCATTGCCGCGCCGGTGCGTGACCGCACCTCGCGCGTGGTGGCGGCGCTCGGCGCGACGATTCCGGCGGCGCGGATCGATCCCGCGCAGCTCGAACCGATGGTGGAAAAGGTGCGGGCGTCGGCAGCCGAACTGTCGCGCCTGCTGGACTACCGGCCAATGCCCGAAGGCAGGGTGGCCAACGAATGACATAACGACCGCAGCGACGGGAGAGGCAGGAGACGCATGCAGCATCGCAGGCACAACGCGAAACCAGGGTACCGGACCCGGCGATGGCAGGGAGTGGCGGTCGCAATGGTGGCTTTCGCGCTGGCCGGCGCGGTGCACGCCGCGTCCTGCGCCAGTGTGCGGATCGTCGTGCCGTTCCCCGCCGGCGGCGCGGCGGATCAGCTTGCGCGCACGCTGTCGATCGGCCTGCAGCAGCGCACAGGCACCACGGGCACAGCCATCATCGTCGACAACAAGCCCGGTGCCAACGGCAATATCGGCATTGATGCCGTGCGGCGCGCGGCCGGTGACGGCTGCACCTGGCTGGTGGTGCCGGCCGGCAACCTGACGATCAATCCAACGCTGTTTCCAGCGCTGTCCTACAACGTGACGCGCGATTTCCGGCCCGTATCGCTGCTGGCCAGTTCCCCCAACGTGCTTGCCGTGCATCCGTCGGTCAAGGCAGGCACCGTACCAGAGCTGATTGCGCTCGCGAAGCGGGCGGACCAGGACAAGGCGCCGCTTGGCTATGCGAGCCCCGGCGTTGGCAGCGGCCTGCATCTGGCCGGAGAGCTGTTCCATCACAAGGCCGGCGTGAATATGCTGCACGTGCCGTACAAGGGCACCACGCAGGCTGTGAACGATGTCGTGGGCGGCCAGGTGCCGGTGCTGTTCGGTACCTGGCCCACGCTGGCGCCGTTCATCCAGTCGGGGGCGTTGCGCGCGATTGCGGTCACGCAGTCCAGGCGTTCACCGGCGGCCCCCAATGTGCCATCGCTGGCCGAGCAGGGCATGCCCGGCATCGACGTGAGCTCGTGGTACGCGCTGCTGGTGCCGTCGGCCACGCCGAAGCCGCTGGCTGACGCGCTCTCCGCCGACGTTCATGCGCTGTTCAGCACACCGGCGATTCGCACCGATCTGCAGCGCCAGGGCCTTGAGCCCGTGGCGAGCACCCCTGAAGCACTGGCCGCACGCATTCGCGATGAAACCGCGTCGTGGGCCACGCTGATCCGCACGTACCACATCAGCGCGGACTAGCGGACTAGCGCAGCAACCCGGCGCCCAGGCGGCGCATTCCCCAATCCGATTTCCGAGTCGTAACTGGCCGCACCCTGCGCCGTGCAGGGTGGCCTGCGGCCGTCGTGCACTGGCGAGGACAAAGCGAGGCAACCATGGATTTTGTGTTGAACGGAAAAGCGACACGCTTCGACGGTGATGGCGACACGCCGCTGCTGTGGGTGATTCGCGATGATGCCGGGCTGACCGGCACCAAATATGGCTGCGGCATTGGCGCATGCGGCGCATGTACGGTCCATGTCGACGGCCACGCGCAGCGGTCGTGCGTGACGCCGGTGTCCACCGTGGTGGGTCGCAGCGTGACCACAATCGAAGGACTGTCGCCAGACCGCTCCTCGAAGGTGCAGCAGGCGTGGATCGCACGTGACGTGCCGCAGTGCGGCTACTGCCAGTCCGGCATGGTGATGGCGGTCAGCGCGCTGCTCAAGCAGAACCCGCATCCCACTGACCGCGAGATCGACGCCGCGGTGAGCAACCTGTGCCGCTGCGCCACCTACCACCGCATTCGGGAGGCTGTCCATGCCGCGGCAAAGTGAAATGTTGACGAGCCCCGCGCGTCGCGGTTTTCTCAAGGGCGGCGTGGCGCTGGCCGGTGCGCTGTGCATTCCGCTGCCGGTGCTGGCCAATCGCACCGTCGATAGTGGCCCGCATGGCACGAATGAAATCACCGACTGGATCTGGATCGAACCCAGCGGCAAGATCACGCTGGGTCTGTCGCAATGCGAGTGCGGGCAGGGCGTCTACACGGGTATGCCGCAGGTCCTGGCCGACGAGCTCGATGCCGATTGGCAGAACATCGAGGTGACGTTCGTGACGGGCCGCGACGCGTACCGCACCGGCGCAGCCTACGAGGAACCGCAGCAGTTCGTCGGCGCGTCGATGTCTGCCACGCTGTTCTACCAGCGCCTGCGCATTGCAGGCGCGCAGGCGCGCGAAGTGCTGGTGCTGACCGCGGCAAGGCGACTGCAGGTGCGACCGGGCCAGTGCCACACGGACAAGGGTCGCGTCTATCACGGCGCCACTGGTCGTTCGATCGGCTACGGCGAACT
>JAFAJB010000092.1 GCA_019236395.1 Cupriavidus sp. | reverse complement strand
AACCAGGTACTGGACCAGGAAACCGCCATGATCGTGGTGGAAGAAATGGGCCACAAGGCGTTCGCCGCCAAGCTGGATGATCCCGAGGCGCTGCTGGTGGTGGATGGCGAGGATCACGGCGATGCCGAGATGCTGCCGCGTCCGCCGGTGGTGACCGTGATGGGTCACGTCGACCACGGCAAGACCTCGCTGCTCGACTACATCCGCCGCACCAAGGTTGCAGCGGGCGAAGCGGGTGGCATTACGCAGCACATCGGCGCATACCATGTAGAAACCGATCGCGGCGTGATTACGTTCCTGGATACCCCGGGTCACGAGGCCTTTACGGCAATGCGTGCGCGCGGTGCCAAGGCAACCGACATCGTGATTCTGGTGGTGGCCGCCGACGACGGCGTGATGCCGCAGACCAAGGAAGCGATTGCGCACGCCAAGGCTGCAGGCGTGCCGATCGTCGTGGCGATCACCAAGGTCGACAAGCCCGAAGCCAATCCGGACCGCGTCAAGCAGGAACTGGTGGCCGAACAGGTGGTGCCGGAAGAGTACGGTGGTGATTCGCCGTTCGTGCCGGTGTCGGCAAAGACTGGTACCGGCATCGACGATCTGCTCGAGCAAGTCTCGCTGCAGGCCGAAGTGCTGGAACTGAAGGCCCCGGTGGATGCACCGGCCAAGGGTCTGGTGGTGGAAGCCCAGCTCGACAAGGGCAAGGGCCCGATCGCAACGATCCTGGTGAGCAGCGGTACGCTCAAGCGTGGCGATGTTGTGCTGGCTGGCAGCGCCTACGGCCGTGTGCGTGCAATGCTGGACGAAAACGGCAAGCCCGCCAAGGAAGCTGGCCCGTCGATCCCGGTGGAAATCCAGGGTCTGTCGGAAGTGCCTGCCGCCGGTGAGGAAGTGCTGGTGCTGCCGGATGAACGCAAGGCGCGCGAAATCGCGCTGTTCCGTCAGGGCAAGTTCCGCGACGTGAAGCTTGCCAAGCAGCAGGCCGCCAAGCTGGAGACGATGCTCGAGCAGATGACTGAAGGCGATGTGCAGACGCTGCCGCTGATCGTCAAGGCCGACGTGCAGGGCTCGCAGGAAGCGCTGGTGCAGTCGCTCCAGAAGCTGTCGACGACCGAAGTACGTGTGCAGATCGTGCACGGTGGCGTCGGTGGCATCTCGGAGTCGGACGTCAATCTGGCGACGGCATCGAAGGCGGTCATCATCGGCTTCAACGTGCGTGCCGACGCTGGTGCGCGCAAGCTGGCCGAGCACAACGGCATCGATATCCGCTACTACAACATCATTTACGATGCGGTAGACGAGGTTAAGGCGGCGATGTCTGGCATGCTGGCGCCGGAGAAGCGCGAGACCACGATTGGTCAGGTGGAAGTCCGTCAGGTCTTCCGCGTGCCGAAGGTGGGCGCCGTGGCTGGCTGTATGGTCACGGACGGTCTCGTCAAGCGGAGTTCGTTGGTGCGCGTGCTGCGCAACAACGTGGTCATCCACGATGGCGAACTCGACTCGCTCAAGCGTTTCAAGGACGACGTCAAGGAAGTCAAGCAGGGCTTCGAGTGCGGTCTGTCGATCAAGAACTTCAACGACGTTCAAGAAGGCGACCAGCTCGAGGTGTACGAAATCACCGAGGTGGCGCGTACGCTGTAAGGCGATACGCAAAGACGGCAGGCTCCGGCCTGCCGTTTTCACTTCGGCTCACGCTCAGTTTTGCATGGCCAAGAAAGGCAATATTTCTTCCCGTAACCTGCGTCTCTCGGACCAGATCCAGAAGGAGCTGGCGGAGATGATCCAGCGCGAGATTCGCGATCCGCGCCTGGGCCTGGTGACGCTGCAGTCGGTGTCGCTGACGCCTGACTACGCGCACGCCAAGGTCTACTTCACGGTGCTCGGTGCCGAGCCCGAGACGGCCGCCGCCATCCTCAAGGAGAAGGCCGGCTACCTGCATTCGCTGCTGTACAAGCGACTGCATATCCATACCGTGCCGACGCTGCACTTCCATCACGATACGTCGGTTGAACACGCGATCGAGATGTCGAAGCTGATCAACGAGGCCAATTCCACGCGCGCCAAGGACGACGAGTAAGTCCGCGGTGCCGCAGCTGCGCTGGCTGGATGCCGGCGCGGCGTTTCTCCCGTTTTCGCAATGACCGAATCCCCCGCGAACCGACCGCCCCGGCTGCCACGCCGCGACGTGCACGGCGTGCTGCTGCTCGACAAGCCGCTGGGCCTGTCGTCCAACGATGCGCTGGTACGCGCCAAACGCCTGCTGCGCGCGAACAAGGCTGGCCATACGGGCACGCTCGATCCGCTGGCAACCGGGCTGCTGCCGTTGTGCTTTGGCGAGGCGACCAAGTTTTCGCAGGATCTGCTGGAAGCGGACAAGACCTACGAAGCGGCGGTGCGACTCGGCGCCACCACAACCACTGGCGATGCCGAGGGCGAAATCGTCGCCGAGCGTCCCGTGACGTGTGACCGCGCCGCGCTCGACGCGGCAATCGCCCGTTTCACGGGTGAGATCGAGCAGGTGCCGCCGATGTATTCGGCGCTCAAGAAGGATGGCAAGCCACTCTACGAGTATGCGAGGGCGGGCCAGACCGTTGAACGCGCTGCGCGCCGTGTCACGATTCACGCAATCTCGCTGCTGGATGTCGATCTGGAAGCCGCAGCGTTCACGATGCTTGTCACGTGCAGCAAGGGCACGTATATCCGCACGCTGGCGGAGGACATCGGCGAGGCGCTAGGCTGCGGGGCGCACCTGATCGGGTTGCGCCGGACGGCCGTGGGCGATCTGACGCTCGAGGGCGCGGTCACGCTCGAACAGATCGAAGCACAGGCGGACGAGGCGCGTCCGGCAATGCTGGCGCCGGTCGATGCCTTGCTGCAGCGCTGTACCCCCGTGCATCTCGATGCCGCAGCCGCAGGGCGCTTCCTGCAGGGGCAGCGTATTGCGCGGCGCGATTTGCCGGAAGGGATGGTGCCCGATGAGGGCGCGTTGGCACGCGTGTATGGCGACGACGGGCGTCTGCTCGGTGTTGCTCGGATGCGGGAAGGGGCCTTGCGGCCGGAGCGCCTGGTCAGGCTCTAAAGCGCACCAACAACAAAAAAGGCACCGGTTCTAACCCGATGCCTTTTTTGTTTGACGTCAGTGTGCCCCCGCCGCCTCCGCACCGCCGCCACCCTTCGCCCGCTTGGTCAGCCAGACGAAGCCGATCAGCACGAAGAACAGCACGCCTGAGATCCAGAAGATGTCGTTCGCCCCGAGCATTGCCGCCTGCTGGGAGATATTGCGCTCCATCAGGCCGATCGCCTGCATTCGGCTCATGCCCATCTGCATCAGGTGATCGAGTTGCGCCTGGTACGTCGGGTTGTACGGATTGATCTGCTCGACCAGTTGCGCATGATGCAGCGCCGAACGGTTTTCCCAGATCGTGGTCGAGATCGAGGCGCCGATTGCGCCGAACGTGATCCGCACGAAGTTCGACAGGCCGGACGCGGCAGGGATCTTCTCCGGCGGCTGGCCCGACAGGATGATCGACGTGAGCGGGATGAAGAACATCGCCATCGCCGCACCCTGGATCAGCGTGGGGATGACCAGCGCGCGTGTGTCGACACCCGTGGTGAAACCGGAGCGCATGAAGCTGACCACGCCGAAAGTGACGAACGCGGCCGTTGCCACCCAGCGTGCATCCACCTTCGGCAGCGTGCGCCCGATGATGGGTGACAGGATGATGGCGAAGATTCCCACCGGCGCCATGACCAGGCCCGCATCGGTCGCCGTATAGCCGACGATCGTTTGCAGCCACAGCGGCAGAATCACGAGGTTACCGAAGAACAGCCCGTAGGCCACCGAGATGGCCACTACACCCGCGGCGAAGTTGCGCCCCTTGAACAGGTGGATGTCGACGATCGGGTGCTTCTCGTAGTTCTCCCAGATGAGAAAGAACAGGAATCCGACCACGGCTACCACGGCCAGCGTCACGATTACCGAGGAGTGGAACCAGTCGAGTTCCTTGCCCTTGTCGAGCATGAGCTGCATCGAACCGACCCAGATCACCAGCAGGGCCAGGCCGATGCGGTCGATCGGCAGGATCTTGGTGGGCGATTCACGGTGGCGATAAATCGCCCACGTGGCGTAGGCCGTCATGATGCCGATCGGGACGTTGATGTAGAAGATCCACGGCCATGTCAGGTTGTCCGAGATCCATCCACCCAGCAGCGGCCCCATGATCGGCGCCACAAGCGTGGTCATGCCCCATAACGCCAGGGCCATCGAACTCTTGGCTGGTGGATAACTGGCCAGCAGCAGCGTTTGCGACAGCGGAATCATCGGGCCGGCCACGGCGCCTTGCAGCACTCGCGCGGCCAGCAGTGTCTCCAGGTTCGGCGCCACACCGCACAGCCACGACGACAGCACGAACAGCAGGATCGACAGCACGAACAGGCGTACGGCGCCGAAGCGCGTGGTCAGCCAGCCGGTCAGCGGCACCGAGATCGCGTTGGCCACGGCGAACGACGTGATGACCCAGGTGCCCTGGTTCGGCGATACGCCGAGGTCGCCCGAGATGGCCGGGATCGACACATTGGCGATCGACGAGTCGAGCACGTTCATGAACGTGGCCAGCGACAGCGCGATCGTGCCGATCACGAGCTTTCCGCCGGTCAGCGGCGGATGCGCTGCCGGGCGCGCCGGTGCGGGCTTCGGCGCGGGGGCCGGCGCCGCGCCGGAACCCGGCATAGCGGTGATTGAATCTGCCATGGGCAATCAGCCTGCGGATCAGGTATTGGCCGGCTTGGCCGCGGCACGCGCCGCGCTGGCGGCGCCCGGTGAGGACGGTGCCGGTACCCGGCCACCGTTGTTCACGGCGATGATGCGTGCGATCAGCTCGTCGGCATCCTGCGCCACCTTGTCATAGACGTCGGTTTGCAGCGGCTTGGCGGTTGTGGCCGTGATCAGTGCGGCGCCTTCTTCCTTGCGCACGTCCACCGTGACGTTCATCGAAAGGCCCACGCGCAGCGGATGCTCCTTCAACTGCTGCGGATCGAGCGCGATGCGCACCGGCAGGCGCTGCACCACCTTGATCCAGTTGCCGGTGGCGTTCTGCGCCGGCAGCAACGAGAACGCAGCGCCAGTACCTGCCGAGAAGCCTTCCACATGGCCGGTGTACTTGACCTTCGAACCATAGACATCGGCTTCCAGCTCAACCGGCTGGCCGATGCGCATATGGGTGATCTGCACTTCCTTGAAGTTGGCGTCGACCCAGACTTGTTCGAGTGGCACCACGGCCATCAGCGGCGTACCGGCGGACACGCGCTGGCCTACCTGGACCGAACGCTTGGCCACATAGCCGGTAACGGGGGCGGGTAGCGTCGAACGTGCAAAGGCCAGATAGGCCGAGCGCAGGTTGGCGGCGGCACGCTGCACGTTCGGGTGCTTCTCCACCGTGGTCTGGTCAGTCAGCGCCTGGTTCGATGCAAGCTGTTCCTTCGCGGCAAGCAGGGCCGACTCGGCGGCCTTCAGCGAGGTCTGCGCGTGCGCAATCTCTTCATTCGACACGGCGCCCGAACCGGCGATGGCCTGGCGGCGGCGCAGGTCATCGCGCGCCTTGGCCACGTCGGCATCGCGTAGTGCCACGTTGGCCGCCAGCGAGCCGTTGTTCACATAAAGCGTGCGCACTTCGCGCACTGCCTGGGCGAGTTGCGCTTCCGCTTGCTCCATGGCCACCTGGCTGTCGGCGCGGTCAAGCTGGATCAGCGGTTGGCCAGCCGTGACCAGTTGCGTATCGTCGGCGGCGATCGACACCACGGTGCCGCCCACCAGCGGGGTCACCTGGACCACGTTGCCGGCGACGTAGGCGTCGTCGGTGCTCTCGAAGTGACGGGCGTAGAGGCCCCAGTAGAGGCCATAGCCGACCCCGGCCACCACGATCGCGGCGGTCAGCGTCGTGAGCAGGCGTTTGCGTTTGTTGTCAGCGGCGGGCGCGGGGTTCTGGCTGGCCGATTGCGGGTTGTTGCTCATATCGATCTCGTACGTTCCATCGTCGTGTCTTGCGTTGCCCGGCTGTCAGCCCCGGGTACCCTGTTCCGTGCTGGCCTTCCCGGCCTTCTCGGCTTGTTCGTCGGCCTCCTGGTAGCCGCCACCGAGGGCCTTGATCAGCCCCATCTGCAGATCCAGGCGGCGTGCTTGCAAGTCGGTGGCCAGACGGCGCTGCTGCAGCACTGTGCTTTCCGCATTCAGCACGGTCAGCTGGGTGCCAAGGCCGGCCTTGTAGCGCGTGGTGGCCAGCGAATAAGCATGCTCGGACAGATCGAGCGCTTCTCGTTGGCTTTTGATCTGCTGGTCGACACTGCGGATGCTGGTCACGGTGTCGGCGGTTTCGCGCAGCGCGTCAACCAGCGTCTGGTTGTAGCTGGCCACGGCGATGTCGTACTGTGCGTACTTGCCCTTGAGATTGGCGCGCAGGCGGCCGCCTTCGAAAATGGGCAGACGCAGTGTCGGGCCGACGCCGAACGTGCGGCTGATGCCCATCAGCAGCTTGGACGGATCGAGCGAGGCCAGGCCGGCGAACGCGGTCAGCGTCACGTCGGGCAGGAACTCCTTCTTGGCCACGCTGATGTCCTTCGACGTGGCTTCCACGCGCCAACGGGCCGCGACGAGGTCGGGGCGGCGTCCGATCAGTCCGATCGTCAGATCGTCAGGCAGTTGCGGCGTGGGGTTGGCCAGCAAGGTGGGGCGCGCGATCTGCAGGCCGCGGTCCGGGCCCTTGCCGAGCAGCGCGGCAATCTGGTTTCGCGCGAGTGCGATTTCCTCGTCGACGACCTGCAGGTCAGTCTGCGCCGAGGCTACCGTTGCGCGTGCCTGGGTGGTTTCCACCTGCGTGTCGAGGCCGGCGGCCAGGCGCTGGCGCGACAGGTCGGTCAGGTCGCGGCGCTGTGCAATCGCGCGTTCCGCCACGTCGCGCTGCGCATAGAGGGCGGCCAGGCGGTTGTAGCCGCGGGCGATCGACGTGGTCAGCATCAGGCGCGCGGCCTGGCTTTCGGCCTCGATTGCGCGGTCATCGGACAGAGCGGCTTCCAGCGCGTCACGGTTCTTGCCCCAGAAGTCGAGATCCCACGACAGCCCGAACTGCAGGCGCGACTGGTTCTGCCAGGAGCCCGCGAGAGGCGTACCCGTGAACAGGTCGGTTTCCGAGAACCGCTGGCGGATGATGCTGGCCTGGAAGTCGGCATTCGGGTACAGCGCGGCCCGTGTGGCGTCCGCCATGGCGCGCGAGGCCTCCACGCGCGCAAAGGCGATCTGCAGGTTCGGGTTGTCCTTGACGGCTTCATCGGCCAGTGCGCGCAATTGCGGGTCGTGGAACTGGTCGACCCAGTCCTGCGACGGCCATTGGCCGTGATCGGCGGAGAACGTCTGCGGCGATGCCAGCGTGCCGGGCTCGGACATCGTCTGGGTGCTGTGCGAATTGCCCAGCGCCGCGCAGCCTGAAATGGCCGCGGCAGCCAGGACCGTCAAGGCCAGGCTGCCAGCGCGGGCCGCAACGCCATTGCGGCTGGGGGCGGAATAGGTAGATGGATGCATGGTGTGAGACTGTGACCAGATCTTTCTCAAACGGGAAGGGCGCTCTGCCTTGGTTTGAATACTTGTTCGGGCGCTATCCGGAGTTTTCGTCGAAAGGGCAGCCGGCACTGGCACCCCCGCTGCGGTTGTTGGCGAGAAACCGAAGCAGCAAGCCACGCAGGGTCTCGATTTCCTCATTGCTGAAGCCCTCGAAATGCCGGCGCAACACGTTGCAGAACACCACTGGCAGCTTCTCGACCATTGTCTCGCCTTCAGGCGTCAGGGACAGGTCAACGACGCGGCGGTCATCGTCGCGCCGTGTGCGTTCGATCAGGCCGCGCTTTTCCATGCGGCTCAGAAGTCGGGTTACCGAGCCGGCATCGGTACTGAGGTTGCGGGCCAGATCAGTCACCGTGGTCGCCTCGCCTTCGGCCAGCATCATCAGGCAACTGGCCTGGGCCTGCGTCATGTCCAAACTGCTCACTTCCTGCTCCACGCCTTGCGAGAGCATGCTCTTGGCGCGGGCGAGCAGGTAGCCGACGCTCTTGCCTATTTCATAGTGCGCCGGATCGAACAGGTCGGTGGGTGTGCTTGACGTCATCTCTTGTCGCTGCAATCTTTGCCTGGGCAAATATAAGCATGTGTTGATGATACGGCAAGAACGGAAATGGGTTATTGCGGGAAACGCAATGGCGTCCCTTGATCTATGCTGAAGAGCAATGCAGCGTTCTGCGCTGCAACATGCTAGAATGTCGGGTTAATTTTTTCCGATTGCTCCGCTTTCAGGGGACGCCGCAATGACCCGCGCCATCCGTAATATCGCCATCATCGCTCACGTCGATCATGGCAAGACCACTCTGGTCGACCAGCTCCTGCGCCAGGCAGGCACCTTCCGCGACAACCAGCAGATCGCTGAACGCGTGATGGACTCGAACGACCTGGAAAAGGAACGCGGGATCACGATCCTCGCGAAGAACTGTGCTGTTGAGTACAACGGCACGCATATCAACATCGTCGATACCCCGGGCCACGCCGACTTCGGCGGTGAAGTGGAGCGCGTGCTGTCGATGGTCGACGGCGTGCTGCTGCTGGTGGACGCCGTTGAAGGCCCGATGCCGCAGACGCGTTTCGTGACGCGCAAGGCACTGGCCCTGGGCCTGAAGCCGATCGTCGTGATCATCAAGGTCGACCGCCCGGGCGCGCGTCCGGACTGGGTGATCAACCAGACCTTCGACCTGTTCGACAAGCTCGGCGCCAACGACGAGCAGCTCGACTTCCCGGACGTCTACGCCTCCGGCCTGAATGGCTACGCCGGCCTGACCGATGACGTGCGCGACGGCGACATGAAGCCGCTGTTCGAGACCGTGCTCGAAAAGGTGCCGATGCGTAACGACGACCCGAATGGTCCGCTGCAGATGCAAATCATCTCGCTCGACTATTCGAGCTACGTCGGCAAGATCGGCGTGGGTCGTATTTCGCGCGGCCGCGCGAAGCCGCTGCAGGACGTGGTGGTCAAGTTCGGTCCGGAAGGCAACCCGATCAAGGGCCGTATCAACCAGGTGCTGAAGTTCAGCGGCCTGGAGCGCGAAATCGTGCCGGAAGCCGAAGCTGGTGACATCGTTCTGATCAACGGTATCGAGGAACTCGGCATTGGCTGCACCGTGTGCGCCCCGGATGCCCAGGATGCTCTGCCGATGCTGAAGGTGGACGAGCCGACGCTGACGATGAACTTCTGCGTCAACACGTCGCCGCTGGCCGGCCGTGAAGGCAAGTTCGTGACCAGCCGCCAGCTGCGTGAGCGCCTGGACCGTGAACTGAAGTCGAACGTGGCACTGCGCGTGGCCGATACCGGCGACGACACCATTTTCGAAGTATCGGGCCGTGGCGAACTGCACCTGACGATTCTGCTGGAAAACATGCGTCGTGAGGGCTACGAGCTGGCCGTGTCGCGTCCGCGCGTGGTGTTCAAGGATATCGGCGGCGTGAAGCACGAGCCGTACGAACTGCTGACCGTGGACGTG
>JAFAJB010000008.1 GCA_019236395.1 Cupriavidus sp. | reverse complement strand
GTGGATCCGCCGGAAACTCAATTATTGTTGGGAGCCTGAAACATATTGATAAGCAGGGGGCAATAGTCTTGTCGCACACACTCGTCACAGGCGGAGCCGGATTCATCGGGGCGAATTTTGTCCTCGAATGGCTGGCGCAGCCGGGTGCGGACAGCATTGTCAATGTCGACAAGCTGACCTATGCCGGGAACCTCAAAACGCTGGCTTTGCTGGAAGGTGACAGCCGTCACGTCTTTTCCCAAACCGATATTTGCGACCGTGCCGCCTTGGATCGTCTGCTGAACGAGTACAAGCCGCGTGCGGTAGTGCATTTCGCGGCCGAAAGCCACGTTGACCGTTCCATTCACGGTCCGGACGAGTTTATTCAAACCAATATCGTGGGGACGTTCACGCTGCTGGAAGCCGTCCGCGGATACTGGATCGGCCTCGACGATGCCGCCAGGGCCGCTTTCCGTTTCCTGCACGTTTCCACGGACGAAGTGTTTGGCTCGCTCAGTCCCACGGAGCCGCGATTCTCCGAAACTACGGCCTACGCGCCGAACAGCCCGTATTCGGCATCGAAGGCAGCATCGGACCATCTCGTCCGCGCCTATCACCACACCTACGGACTGCCGGTCCTGACGACAAACTGCTCGAACAACTACGGCCCGTATCACTTCCCCGAGAAGCTGATCCCGCTGATGATCACCAATGCACTGACGGGCAAGTCACTGCCCGTCTATGGAGATGGCCAGAACGTGCGGGACTGGCTCTTTGTGCGTGATCATTGCAGCGCGATCCGCGAAGTGCTGGCGCGCGGTCGCCTGGGTGAGACTTACAACGTTGGCGGCTGGAACGAGAAAACGAATCTCGACGTGGTCCACACACTGTGCGATCTGCTGGACGAACTCAAGCCGAAGGTCACGGGTTCGTATCGCGACCAGATTGAGTTTGTGAAGGATCGGCCTGGCCACGATCGCCGTTATGCCATCGATGCACGCAAAATCGAGCAGGAACTGGGCTGGAAGCCCGCGGAAACCTTCGAGACTGGTCTCCGCAAGACCGTGCAGTGGTATCTCGACAACCAGGCGTGGGTGCAGGACGTGATTTCAGGTGAGTACCGGATCTGGGTGGCGAAGCACTATGCAGGGTAAGGCGTCCCCCGTTCCCACGATTCTTGTAACAGGAAGCAACGGACAGGTTGGTTTCGAACTGCGCCGAAGCATGGCGCCGCTAGGTGATGTGATTGCACTCGATCGCGCTGCCTGCGACCTGACTCAGCCCGACCAACTGCGCCGCACGGTGCGCGAATATCGTCCGGCCATTATCGTCAACGCCGCTGCCTTTACGGCCGTGGACAAGGCCGAGACCGAGCCCGAGCTTGCATTTGCGATAAATGGTGTCGCGCCGGGGATTCTCGCCGAGGAAGCGTACGCCCTTGGCAGCCTGCTCGTTCACTATTCCACCGACTATGTATTCGACGGCATCGCCCAAGGGGCATACGTCGAAACGGACGCCGTCAATCCTCAATCGGTCTACGGCAGAAGCAAGCTTGCCGGGGAACACGCTGTCGCGGAAGCAGGGGCACAGGCATTGGTGCTGCGGACCTGCTGGGTAGCCGGTGCGCATGGCGGGAACTTCGCCAAGACAATGCTGAGGCTTGCCAGCGAGCGCGAGAGCCTGAAGGTTATTGCCGACCAGTTCGGCGCTCCCACCACGGCCTCACTGATCGCAGATGTTACTGCACAGATCGTGGCCCGCCATTGGCTGACGGGGTCGCATGAGGCCTTCCCGTCTGGCGTTTATCACCTTGCGGCAGCCGGCGACACAAGTTGGCACGGCTACGCGGTAGAAGTGCTTCGCTACGCCCGGGAGCTTGGTGTCGAATTGAAGGCGAACCCTGAAAAGGTTGAGGCCATCTCGGCAACGGCTTACCCGTTGCCAGCGCCGCGCCCAGCGAATTCGCGGCTCGATACGACGCGCCTGCGGGAAATATTCGGCATTCACCTTCCCCCGTGGGAGCAGGGCATACACCATCTGCTCGACCTGATCCTCCAGTAAGCGGCATCTATATGCGCAAAGGCATCATCCTGGCCGGCGGTTCCGGCATCCGGCTCTATCCGATCACCAAATCCTTGTCCAAACAGCTTCTGCCTGTCTATGACAAGCCGATGATCTACTATCCTTTGTCCACATTGATGCTGGCAGGGATCCGCGACATCCTCATCATTTCCACGCCGGAAGATTCGTGCAGCTTTGCCGACCTTCTGGGAGATGGCAGCAAGCTGGGCATCAATGTCCAGTATGCGGTCCAGCCAAATCCCGACGGGTTGGCCCAGGCCTTCATTATCGGAGAGCACTTCGTGGGCAACTCCCCAAGCACGCTCGTGCTGGGCGACAACATCTTTTATGGTCATGACCTGCAGGGCCTGCTGCGCGATGCAAATGAGAAGGACGAGGGTGCGACGGTGTTCGCCTATCATGTTACAGATCCGGAGCGCTATGGCGTAGTGGCGTTCGACGAGGCCGGCAAGGCGATTTCCATTGAAGAAAAGCCGCAGATGCCCAAGAGCAACTTTGCGGTGACGGGGCTCTATTTCTACGACAGCGACGTCGTCGACATCGCCAAGGCCGTGAAGCCCAGTGCGCGCGGCGAGCTTGAGATCACGGCGGTCAATCAGGCCTATCTGGAACGCGGGCAGCTCAATGTCCAGATCATGCAGCGCGGATACGCGTGGCTCGATACTGGTACGCATGAAAGTCTACTTGAGGCCGGGCAGTTCATCGCGACGCTGGAGCGGCGCCAGGGCCTCAAGATTGCGTGTCTCGAGGAAATCGCTTGGCGCCTGGGGTTCATCGATGCCGAGGCTTTCGAGGAGCTTGCGCATCCACTGGCAAAGAGCACCTACGGCCAATACATGCTGCGTCTTCTCAAGGATGGGGCGGGTGCATGAATGTCATTGCAACCGCTCGCAGGGTGTCCGATGCTGCTGCATCAGGTCACTCTCTAAGTGAGACGCTATGCAAGCAATTGCCACAGTCCTGCCTGAGGTTTTGATTCTCGAGCCCCAAGTCCACGCGGACCAGAGAGGCTTTTTCTACGAGAGCTTCAATGAGAAGGATTTCGAGGCTGCAACCGGCCTGCGGCGCAGCTTTGTACAAGACAATCACTCGCACTCTGTAAAGAACGTGCTGCGAGGCCTGCACTACCAGGTGGATCGGCCACAGGGGAAGCTCGTGCGAGTGGTATCGGGTGAGGTTTTTGACGTTGCCGTAGACGTTCGTGCCGGGTCCCCAAACTACGGGAAATGGGTGGGAGTGGTCCTGTCGGTTCTGAACAAACGGCAACTATGGGTTCCCGAGGGATTTGCCCATGGGTTTCTGGTGCTGTCGGCGCATGCGGATGTCTTGTACAAGACGACCGATTATTATCATCCGGGATCGGAGCGTGCGCTCGCGTGGAATGATCCCGCGTTGGGTATATTGTGGCCGTGCACGGAACAGCCAATTTTGTCGGAGAAGGATGCGTGTGCTCCTAACCTGAAGTCCCAACAAATGTAGTGCGAAGATGCGGTGCCACGTGTAGGCCGTGTGTTGAAAATGCGCGTGCGCCACAGGGCCCTCCGGAGGTGGGCATTCCTGCTGGTGGGACGTAGGAAATAAGCTATAATCCCCCGTCACCAAGTAGGCTTGCAAGTGATGTGCGCGTCATCTTGTGCGTCTGCGTCGGGAGCCTGTGTCCGATACACAGGTTTCATGTATGAGTTTGTAAGGATAAGGCAGCCGATAGGGGGGCTGACTTATCTTGCTGGTAATCCTTTATTATGCCTGCGGCGCAGTTATCTGTGGACAGGCACGTGGTTAGGCCAGAGCTGATGTGGGTTGCGATGCAAATGATATTAATGTGCAATTCACGGGTACAGATGAATCTGGGTCGAGAATATAATCCAATAGGGCTGTTTGCTAAGGAGCATTAAGCGGTGAAGTCTGAACTTGTTCGGAAACTGAACGAAAAAAGCGCCACCATCGGTATCGTTGGTCTGGGTTATGTCGGCTTGCCGCTCATGCTGCGCTACTCCGAAGTCGGTTATCGCGTCATCGGATTTGATGTGGATGAGTCGAAAGTCAGGGCGCTGATGGAAGGCAAGAGCTATATTGAACATATTAGCTCCGATTCCATTTCGAAGGCACTCAAGCAGGGTTTTGAGCCTACCACAGACTTTTCGCGTGCGAGCGAAGCGGATGCGCTGATTCTCTGCGTGCCGACGCCGCTTAATAAATACCGCGAACCGGATCTGAGCTTCGTTCTGAATACGACGGACTCGCTGGTTCCTTATTTGCGCGCAGGCCAGGTCGTGTCCCTCGAAAGCACGACCTATCCGGGTACCACCGATGAGGAACTGCTGCCGCGCGTGGAGTCGCGTGGCCTCAAGGTCGGTAAGGATGCGTTCCTCGTGTTCTCCCCGGAGCGTGAGGATCCGGGCAACCCCAATTTCACGACGCGCTCGATTCCGAAGGTCTGCGGCGGCTACACCCCGGAGTGCCTGGAAGTGGGCCTTGCGCTGTATGGCCAGGTGATCGACAAGGTGGTGCCTGTCAGCTCCACGCGTGCGGCCGAACTTACCAAGCTGCTCGAAAACATTCACCGCGCAGTGAATATTGGTCTGGTCAACGAGATGAAGATCGTGGCCGACAAGATGAATATCGATATTCACGAGGTCATTCGCGCTGCAGCCACCAAGCCTTTCGGTTTTGTGCCGTATTACCCGGGCCCTGGTCTCGGCGGTCACTGCATTCCCATTGACCCATTCTATCTGACGTGGAAGGCGCGCGAGTATGGCGTTCACACGCGCTTCATCGAGCTGGCGGGTGAAGTCAACTCGTCGATGCCCGACTATGTAATTCACAAGGTTGTGGGCGCCCTTAACCAGCGCAAGAAGTCCATCAATGGCAGCCGCGTGCTGGTGCTCGGCATTGCGTACAAGAAGAATGTGGACGATATGCGTGAATCGCCGTGCGTGATGCTGATGGAGCGTCTGCGCGATCTGGGTGCTGAAGTTGCATACAGCGATCCGCATATTCCGGTGTTCCCGAAGATGCGCGAGCACCATTTCGATCTCTCGAGCGTGGCGCTGACCCCGGAAAATCTGGCCAACTTCGACTGCGTGCTGGTGGGTACCGATCACGATCGTTTTGATTACGAATTGATCAAGGCCCACGCCGGGTTGATCGTCGATTCGCGCGGTCGCTATCGTGAGCCTGCTGCTCACATCATCAAGGCTTAAGGGAGGCAGCATGCGTAACTATCCCGCCCCCATTACCGACCGTAAGATCCGCTTCGCTATCGTTGGTTGCGGTCGTATCGCCAAGAACCACATCGCCGCGCTGCAAACGCATTCGGAGCGTGCCGAGATCGTCGCCGTCTGCGATACCGATCCGGCCGCCCTGCGCGCCGCAGCCGAACAGACCGGTGCCGAGGCCTACGACAGTCTGCGCGGCCTGCTGGCTAAGTCCAATGCCGATGTCGTTGTGCTGACGACGCCGAGCGGCCTGCATCCGGAACAGGCAATCGAGGTTGCCGCGCACGGCCGCCACGTCATGACCGAAAAGCCGATGGCCACGCGCTGGCACGACGGCGTGCGCATGGTCAAGGCTTGCGACGACGCCAACGTGCGTCTGTTCGTGGTCAAGCAGAACCGCCGCAATGCGACCCTGCAACTGCTCAAGCGGGCGGTTGAGGCACAGCGATTTGGCCACATCTATATGGTCAACATCAACGTGTTCTGGACGCGTCCGCAGGACTACTATGACAGCGCCGCGTGGCGCGGTACCTGGGAGTTCGACGGCGGCGCGTTCATGAATCAGGCCAGCCACTATGTTGACCTGCTCGACTGGCTGATCGGCCCGATCGAAAGCCTGCAGGCCTACACTGGCACGCTCGCGCGCAATATCGAAGTCGAAGATACGGGTGTCATCAGCGTCAAGTGGCGCTCGGGCGCACTCGGCTCGATGAACGTGACCATGCTCACCTACCCGAAGAACCTGGAAGGCAGCATCACGATCATTGGCGAGAAGGGTACGGTTCGCGTGGGTGGCGTGGCGGTCAACGAAATCCAGCACTGGGATTTCTCCGAGCCGCATCCGGATGACGAGAAGGTCAAGGACGCAAGCTACGAGACCACCTCCGTCTACGGCTTTGGCCACCCGCTGTACTACGACAACGTGATCAAAGTCATGCGTGGCGAGGCTGAGCCCGAGACGGACGGCCGTGAAGGCCTGAAGTCGCTCGAAGTCCTGATTGCCGCGTACCTGTCGGCGCGTGACGGCAAGCGCATCGCCCTTCCTCTGGACTACTGACATGGCCGTATCCATTCACGAAACCGCCATCGTTGACGATGGCGCCCAGATTGGCGACGGCAGCCGCGTATGGCACTGGGTGCACGTGTGCGGCGGCGCGAAGATCGGGGAGAAGTGCTCGCTCGGGCAGAACGTGTTCGTCGGCAACGACGTGGTGATCGGCAATAATGTCAAGATCCAGAACAACGTATCGGTCTACGATGCTGTGCATCTGGAAGACGATGTGTTTTGCGGCCCAAGCATGGTCTTTACCAACGTGTACAACCCGCGCTCTGCCATTGTTCGGAAGAACGAGTATCGCAAGACGCTGGTCAAGCGTGGTGCATCGCTCGGCGCGAACTGCACCATCGTCTGTGGTTCGACAGTCGGGGAATACG
This sequence comes from Cupriavidus sp., assembly GCA_019236395.1. Taxonomy (GTDB): domain Bacteria; phylum Pseudomonadota; class Gammaproteobacteria; order Burkholderiales; family Burkholderiaceae; genus Cupriavidus. The sequence goes on along the minus strand of JAFAJB010000008.1, from coordinate 10,080 downwards.
CGTTCGTCGGCGCCGGTGCCGTGATCAATCGTGACGTGCCCGCGTATGCGCTGATGGTTGGCGTACCGGCCCGTCGCGCGGGCTGGATGTGCAAGTGCGGCGTTCAGCTCAAGGGCCAGGGTGAGGTGCGCTGCGAATGCGGTGCGACCTATCGTATCGATGCAAACTCCTGTGTTGCGCAATAACAATGTCTACTTCCTCGATTCCTTTTATTGACCTGAAGTCGCAGTACGCCGATCTGAAGACCTCGATCGACGGACGCATTCAGGCTGTGCTCGATCACGGCCAGTACATTATGGGCCCGGAGGTTCGCCAGCTCGAGGAAAAGCTCGAGGCGTACACGGGCTCAAGGCATTGCATCACGGTGGCTTCGGGTACCGAAGCGCTGCTGATTGCATTGATGGCCCTCGGCGTAAAGGCCGGTGACGAAGTCATTACGACGTCTTTCACGTTTGCCGCCACTGCCGAAGTGGTGGCGCTGCTGGGCGCCACGCCGGTGTTCGTCGACATCGATCCGGTGACGTGCAACATGGATCCGGCACTGGTCGAGGCGGCCATCACCGACAAGACGCGCGCGATTATGCCGGTGTCCCTGTACGGGCAGGTTGCCAACATGGACGAGATCAACGCCATTGCCGCCCGTCACGGTGGTATTCCCGTGATCGAGGATGCCGCGCAGAGCTTTGGTGCCAGCTACAAGGGCCGCAAGAGCTGCAATCTGTCCACGATCGGCTGCACGAGCTTCTTCCCCAGCAAGCCGCTCGGTTGCTATGGCGATGGCGGCGCGATCTTCACCAGCGACGCTACGCTGGCGAAGATCATGCGCGAAATCCGCGTACACGGTCAGGAGCGTCGCTACCAGCACACGCGCGTTGGCGTGGGCGGTCGCATGGATACTCTGCAATGCGCAGTGGTGCTCGCCAAGCTCGAGAAGTTCGACTGGGAAATCGCCCAGCGTATCGAGATCGGCAAGCGATATATCGAGCTGCTGTCTGCGGTTGCCGGCGTTGACGCGCCGACAGTCGGGCAGGATCGTGACTCGGTGTGGGGGCAGTTCACCGTGCAAGCCGACAATCGCGATGCCGTGCTCGAGCGTCTCAAGACGCTCGGCGTGCCGACCGCCGTGCACTATCCGATCCCGCTGCACTTCCAAGGGGCCTACAAGGACTCGTGCCGCATCGTTGGTTCGCTGAAGCATTCGGAGCGTGCGGCATCGCGTGTGTTCAGCCTGCCGATGCATCCGTATCTCGATGTGCAGACGCAGCAGTCGATCGTCAAGCGATTGGCCGAAGCTGTAGCGTAATGCCGTGTTAATTGCGTGTGCAGCGGGCGTGCCTGCTGCACGCGCATTGATCTGATTGGGTCCTGCACCGTTGCGGGATCTCACGTGATAGCAGACGCGCCTCCATAAGACTGCGCTGTTGTCCAGCGCGCGTTGCCAGCGGCGCTGGCCATGGGAAGTTCCCGCGCGCCGGCCGTCCCCTTATCGGCCAGACCACTGCGGCTTGAAGTTCTTGCGCGCGACACGGGCCCAACCTAGCTGCGCTGCCGGCCGCAATCCCTTCCTGGCGTGGCCGGGCCTGACTGCTTGACTGCCGTAGCTCGGCGAACGGCTCACCCAACTGGAGCGAATTCATAATGTGCGGCATCGCGGGAATCATCAGTCGTGACGGGACCGATGCGGACCTAGCTCGGATCGAGCGGATGCTGGCGGCAATCCACCACCGTGGACCTGACGGCGGTGCGGCGGAAAGCTTCGGTCGGGTGGCCTTTGGCCACAGGCGCCTGGCCATCCTCGATCTCAGTGACGAGGGAAAGCAGCCGATGCATTCCCGATCCGGGGACTGCGTCATTACCTACAACGGCGAGGTGTACAACTACATCGAGCTGCGTGAGGAACTCGAGGCGCTTGGCCATCATTTCCGCTCGGGTTCCGATACGGAGGTCATCCTCGCGGCGTACGAGCAATGGGGCGAGAAGTGTGTCGAGCGCTTCAACGGCATGTGGGCCCTCGCGCTTCTTGATCGGCGCCGAAATATCGTCTTCTGCTCGCGCGATCGCTTCGGCGTCAAGCCATTCTATTTCCGCGAGGACAGTCGTGCCTTCGTCTTCGGCTCGGAGATCCGTCAACTGCTTGATGCGCCCACCGTGCGGGCCAATGACCGGATCGTGCTCGACTTCATCGTGACGGGCTTTGCCGATCATGAGAACGAAACGTTCTTCGAGGGTGTGCACAAGCTCCCGGCGGGCAGCAATCTGACGTATGAGCTGGAGTCCGGCACTTACAGGATCGAGCGCTTTTACACGATTCCCCGGCGCGAAAGCTGGCAGACCCTCGATGCCGAATCCGCCGCGAAGGACTACACCGCGCTGCTCGACGATGCGGTAAAGCTGCGGCTGCGGTCGGATGTGCCGGTCGGGACGTGCCTGAGCGGCGGACTCGACAGTTCCAGCGTTGCCACGCTTGCGGCCGCCCGCTATGTGGCGAACGATGTGGCACACCGCTTCGTCGGCATTACCGCGGTAAGTGAGTCGAAGCGCTCCGATGAATCGGAGTTTGCCAAGGAGGTCGCGGAGCGCGCCAATCTCGAATGGCTGCCGTTGCGTCCGACGTATGAGGACTTCGTGGCGACCTTGCCTGATGTCGTGCGCGCGCAGGAGGAGCCCTACGCCGGGCCGTCGATCAATATGCAGTGGTTTGTGATGCGGTCCGCGCGGGCACGTGGATTGACGGTTCTGCTCGACGGCCAGGGTGGCGACGAAACGCTGCTCGGCTACGAGAAGTACTACGCTGCCCACGTCGCCACCGTATGGCGTGAGCGCGGGCCGTGGGCGGCTTGGCGATCCATCTCCCAGGCGCGCAGGAACAATACCAAGCTTGGGTTCATCAACATGGCCAAGTTTCTGGTCGGAGGGCTTTCAGCGCCCGCGCGCTATGCCTTCTACCGGTGGCGCCACGGCTACGTCCGAAATATGCCCGCACGGCCGGCGCATCTGACGGCCTACGCGAATGCATGCCTCGATGAGTTCAAGCTCCAGGCGCTCGAGATGACGAGCACGAACCTGCCAATCCTGCTGCGCTACGAGGACAAGAATTCGATGGCACACAGCATTGAGACGCGTCTACCGTTCCTCGATTACCGGGCGGTGGAAGCGGCGTTGGCCATTCGCGCCGAGCACAAGATTCGCGGGGGCTGGTCGAAGTGGGTGCTGCGCCGAGGCATGGCTGACCGATTGCCCGATTCGGTGGCATGGCGCAAGAACAAGTTCGGTTTCGAGGCGCCTGAAGACCTGTGGCTGCCGCGCCATGCGCCTCAGATGCTGGCCGCAATCAAACGTTCGACCCTGTTGGCGAAACTGTGTGACCCGAGCAAGATCGAGGCCGCATTCGCCAGCATGGACCTGCGCTCGCGTTGGCGTCTCTACAGCGTGGCGCTGTGGGAAGACGCTTTCGGTGTGGTTGCATGACACGGATTTGCCATCTGACGTCCGCTCACCCGTGGGACGACACGCGCATCTTTCACAAGCAGGCGAAGACGCTTGCCTCGGCCGGTTTTGACGTCCATCTTGTCGCGGCGAGGACGGACTCGAAGCTGGTTGATGGCGTTCACGTCCACGGGGTGAGGGGGCCAAGTGGCGGCCGCCTGTCCCGCATGATAGGCACAGCTTGGCGGGTCATCCGCGAAGGCCGGCGTTTGCGCGCTGACATCTATCACTTTCACGATCCGGAACTCCTGCCCTGGGTCTGGCTGTTGCGCTTGAGGGGAGCTCGCGTCGTCTACGACGTCCATGAAGACTTGCCGCGCGACATCATGACCAAGGCCTGGATTCCGTCGCCGCTGCGGCGCCTGGCGGCCGGTTTCTTCGAGATGGTGGAGAACCTGGTTGCACAGCGTGTCAGTGCGGTCGTGGCGGCGACCCCCCATATTCGCGACCGCTTCGCGCGAATCGGTGCACAAAGTATCGCCGTCTGCAATTTTCCCCGACTCGAGGAACTGGCGCCCGCCGAGCCTGGTGTGCAGCGACGTCGTCAGGTCTGTTATGTCGGCGGGCTGGCGCCGGTGCGAGGACTGCGGGAGCTTGTGCTGGCAATCGACGCCGTTCCGGACGTTGAGCTGGCCCTGTGCGGAGACTTTTCCGACCCGGGGTTCGAGGCCGAGCTTCGTGCGCTGCCAGGCTGGGCCAAGGTGCGCTTCCATGGCTACGTTGGCCGTGCAGCGATCGCCCAGGTGCTCGCCGAATCGGTCGCGGGACTTGTGGTGCTCCAGCCGGTGGAGAGTTATAAGGACGCATTGCCCGTCAAGATGTTCGAGTACATGGCAAGCGGCATCCCCGTGATCGCCTCGGATTTTCCGCTGTGGCGAGAGATCGTCGAGGGTCATCGTTGCGGACTTTGCGTGACGCCCGCTGGGCCCGAAGCCCCTGCGGCGATTGCTGGCGCCATCAGCTATCTGCTCGAGTATCCCGAGACTGCGGCGCAGCTTGGCGCCAATGGCCGCAATGCGGTCGAGCAGCACTTTAGCTGGGGCTGCGAGGCAGAACGGCTGGTCGCCCTGTACCGCGACCTGGAACCAGATAGAGAGGTGTGCCCGACATGAGTACCTCGTTCGAGCACAAGCGCATCCTGATCGTCTCCCAGTATGCTGGCGGCGCACGGCATGGCATGGTATTCCGCAATTACGTGCTTGCTCGCGAGTGGATCAAGGCCGGACATGAGGTGACCATCGTCGCGGCTGGCTATTCGCACACGCGACGAGAGCAACCGGTTGTCACCGGGAATGCGACCGTGGAGCGTATCGACGGTATTCGCTATCTCTGGCTACGCACGCCCGAGTACAGTCCAAAGAGCCTCGTCGGGCGTGTAATGAGCATGTTTCTGTTCACGGCGCGCATGTATGGCGGGCATGCCGTGCTGCGCGAACCGTATGACATTGTCGTGCTGTCCGTGCCGCAGCCGTTTGCAATATACCCCGCACGCCGCATCGCGCGTCGCTGGCAAGCGCCTCTGATTGTCGATATTCGAGATTTGTGGCCATTGACGCTGACGCTACTGGGTGGGACATCGCCCAAGCATCCGTTTATCCGTCTTGTCGGAGCCGCCGAAGCCGCAGCTTGCCGAGCCGCCGACCTGGTGACCGCGGTTCCGAGAAATGCGGAGGCATATCTCAAGTCACGAGGCCTGCGCGCAGACCGCTTTCTGCCGCTCGGCAATGCCGTGCTGGCCGAGGGGCTCGACCGCGATCCGCTTCCCGCTGCGCACGCTGAACACCTGGCGCGGCTACGCGCGGACGGCGCGTTCATCCTTGGTTACGCGGGGGCGGTAGGCATCGCCAATGCGATGCATGTGGCAGTGGAGGCGCTGGCCCGGCTTGAGCGTGTGCACTTGGTCATCGTGGGTGAAGGTCCCGAGCGAGACGCGCTGCAGGCAAGGGCGACAACGCTGGGCGTGCAAGACCGGCTGCACTGGCTGCCGCCGGTTCGGCGCGCGCAGGTCCCCGAATTTCTGGCGCGCGTCGATGCGGCTTACGCGGGCGCGCTGGCTTCGCCGCTGTATCAGTACGGCGCGAGCTTCACAAAATTGAATGACTATATGATGGCCCGCAAGCCGATAATCTACGCTGTCGGCGATCCAGGCAACGCAGTCGAGACTTCGGGGTGCGGGGTGTCGTGCGTCGCCGAAGACGCCGGTGCCGTGGCAGCGGGCATCGAACAGCTCATGGCGCTACCTGCGGATGCGCTTGCGGCATTGGGCGAGCGCGGGCACGCCTGGTGCATCGCCAATCAGAATGCTGCGCGGCAGGCGCAGCAGGTCCTTGACGTCCTAGAGGAGGTCTCCAGGTGAATCCGCTCCTCGCCCTGGCCGCTACATGCCTGATTTCGGTGTGCGTGACAGGCGCTGTCAGGCGCTACGCGCTATCGCGCCAGCTGCTCGACATCCCTAATGCGCGTAGCTCGCACACGGTTCCAACACCGCGTGGTGGCGGTATGGGAATCGTTGTGGCAATGATTGGGCTCGCGCTGGCATTGCCATGGCTAGACCTTGTCAGCACCAGGCAGGCCCTGATCTACGGATTGTGTGGCGGCTTCGTCGCTGCGCTCGGCTTTCTTGATGATCACGGTCATGTGCCAGCGGGCTGGCGACTGATCGGGCATTTCGCGGCGGCCATCGCCGCGGTCGCACTGGCGGGAGGTCTGCCCGAGATCGTAGTCTTTGGCCATGTCCTCGCCTTGGGTTGGTTCGGCGATGCGTTGGCGGTACTGGTGGTCGTCTGGATGCTGAATCTGTTCAATTTCATGGATGGCATCGATGGCCTGGCTGGAAGCGAGGCAGTGCTGGCGGGGGCCATTGGAGCCCTGGTGCTGATGCAGAGTACCGGAATGCGGGCAGAAGTTCTCTGGCTATTCGGACTAGCTGCAGCCGCTGCGGGATTCCTGGTGTGGAATTGGCCGCCGGCGAAGATATTCATGGGTGACGCGGGCAGCGGGTTCCTGGGATTCGCATTTGGCGTCGCTCCGATCCTGGCCGCGAAGATTGCGCCGATGTTCTTCTGGGTCATGCTGATTCTTCCTGGCGTCTTTGTCGTCGATGCCACATTGACACTAATACGGCGTGTAATGCGCGGCCAGCGCCCCCATGAGGCCCACAGAAGCCACGCGTATCAATATGCCTCGCGCAAGCATGGAGGACATCGACCTGTTACCGCAGTCTGTGCACTATTGACGGTGGGCTGGTGTGGCCCGATGGCATGGATGGTCGCTGCAGGGCACCTCGACGGTGCACTTGGTCTGGCCATCAGTTACGCGCCGTTGGCGCTGCTGGCATTTTTCTATAAGGCTGGGGCCGCTGAGCGGCAGGAAGCGGGTTGAGCCGGCTATTGGGGGAATTCTGATAGTGAGCCGGGAGGCGGTGGCTCGCTTTCAGTTGAAGTGGGGAAGGTCGTACAAATGGCACTGAACGTGAGAGAAATTCAAAGAAAGCGACTGCATCGATTGCTGGGGGCATCTCGCCCGACCAAGCAAGCCATCATGATTTCGTTTGATGTGCTGCTGTTGTTGTTCGTCGGTTGGGCCGCTTACGCCTTGCGTCTGAGCCAATGGTTTGTACCGACCGAGAGCCAGGCGCTCCTGCTGCTGGCCGCACCGGCGATCGCCTTGCCGGTATTCGTCAAATTGGGTCTCTACCGGTCCGTCATCCGCTATCTGGGCGAGTATGTCCTATGGGCCGCGGTGCGGGCCATGACGCTTGCCACTATCCTGTGGACGGCCCTCGCGTTCCTGACCGAGATGACCGGACACGCGGGAATGCCACGGTCTGTTCCGATTCTGTTCTGGATGCTGGGCACACTGGGCATCAGTGGCAGCCGATTTCTTGCCCGCTGGCTGCTTTGGGCGCCTGTTCGCGAGCGTTTCAAGGGCCGCCAGGTGCTCATCTACGGCGCCGGGGATGCTGGCCGCCAACTGGCCGCATCGCTTGGGCAGGGGCGGGACCTGTTTCCGGCAGGTTTTCTGGACGATGCCCCGGAACTCCATGGGACCGATGTTGGCGGTCTCCGGGTATATGCGCCGGAGGCGCTGCCGAGGCTGATCGAACAGTTTGATATTCGCGATGTCATCGTGACGTTGCCGAATGCTTCGAATGCGCGTCGCCGCGAGGTTGTGGCCTTCCTGGAGACCTTCCCTGTGCGTGTGCGCATTCTGCCATCTGTGGTCGACATTGCGAGCGGGCGCCATCTGGTCAACATGGTGCGTGAAGTCAGCATTGGCGACTTGCTCGGACGGGATCCCGTCGTGCCCGATCCCACCTTACTGGGACGCTGTATTACTGGAAAAAAGGTGCTTGTGACCGGGGCGGGAGGGTCGATCGGATCCGAACTCTGTCATCAGATCATCGCGCAGGCGCCGGCGGCGCTGATCCTGCTCGATTCCAGCGAGCACGCGCTTTATCAGGTCGAGCGCCGCCTCAGCGTGCAGGCGGATTGTCCACTTGTGCCATGTCTCGGCTCGGCAGAGGACGAGGCGCTCGTCGAGTCCGTGATTCGCGAGCACCGCATCCAGACGATCTACCACGCCGCCGCGCACAAGCATGTGCCGTTGGTCGAAGCCAACGTGGTGGAGGGCGCGCGCAATAATGTCGTCGGCACGCTGACCGTGGCAGAAGCGGCTTTCGGAAACGGAGTTGAGACCTTCGTGTTGATCTCGACCGACAAGGCAGTGCGTCCGACCAACGTGATGGGCGCCACTAAGCGATGCGCGGAGCTGATTGTGCAGGACTTTGCGCAGCGCGCGTATACCGCCGGGACTGGCCAGCGTTTCTGCGCGGTGCGGTTTGGCAACGTACTGGGCTCGAGCGGCTCGGTCATCCCTCTGTTCAAGGAACAGATTGCTCAAGGCGGGCCGGTCACTCTCACGCATATGGAAGTGACTCGTTACTTCATGTCGATCCACGAAGCCGTGGAACTGGTGATTCAGGCGGGCAGCCTGGCGAATGGCGGGGAAGTGTTCTTGCTCGATATGGGCGAGCCGGTGAAGATCCTCGATCTGGCCCGCAACATGATCCGTCTGGCGGGGCACTCCTTGCGCGACGAGCATAATCCGGAGGGCGATATCGAGATCTGCGTCACGGGCTTGCGGCCGGGCGAGAAGCTATATGAGGAGCTGCTCATCGCCAACGCCAACGCCAGCGCCACAACGCACCCGAAGATCATGCAGGCAGACGAGCCAAGCCTGACGCATGAGCAATTGCTTGCCATGATCGCTAGGCTGCGAGCAGATATCGGGATGCGCCGTCCGGAGCGGCTGAAGGCGCTTGTGATGGGCGTGGCGCTCCACCTGGATGTGCGGGGGCTGGAAGCGGTCCCCTCGTCCACCAGTTCACGCGGTGCGGACAAGCGCGGGGGCTGAACCGGGCAGGGTGGCGGGGCGAGCGTCGATTTGCGTCGCGCCCACCACCTGATGTGTGCATCAGGCCTTCGCGCCCAGTAACAGGTCGAGGATGTCGTAGGCGGCGCGGCCTCGGCCGTATGGTACGTGGTCGCCTGATGCTGGAGGGTTTGTCATCGCGGTCTCGGCAGCGGCAACAATCCCGTCGCGCGAGGCGCCGGTCAGCGTATTCCAGCCGAGTTCCACGGTCTCCACCCACTCCGTCTCGTCGCGCATGGTGACGCACGGCACGCCATAGAAGAAGGCTTCCTTCTGCACGCCGCCAGAGTCGGTCAGGATCAGGCGAGCGGATTGTTCCAGGGCCACCATGTCAAGGAACGGCAGTGGGTCGGTGACGATCAGTGCTTCGAGGTGGCGTGCCAGCCCGTGCTCCGCGATCAGCTTGCGTGTACGCGGATGCAGGGGCAGAACGACGGGCAACGTCCGTGCGACGTCCGCCAGGCCACCGAGAATGGCTTCCAGCCGCACTGGCGAGTCTGTGTTCTCCGCCCGATGGCAGGTGGCTAGGGCAAAGCCGCCGGCATTCAGGCCCAGCATCGACAGGATGTTGCTCTGCCGCTTCGCGCGCTCACGGCTATAGAGCGCCACGTCGTACATCACGTCGCCGACGTTATGTACGCCCTCGCACATGCCTTCCGCGGCCAGATTTCGCACGGCAGTGTCCGTCGGGCAAAACAGCAAACTGGAGACGCGATCCGCGACGACCCGGTTGACCTCCTCGGGCATGCGCATGTTGAACGAGCGCAGGCCGGCCTCGACGTGCGCGACCGGGATGTGCAGCTTGGCGGCGGCAAGGGCGCCGGCGAGCGTGGAGTTTGTGTCGCCATAGATAAGAAGCCAGTCAGGCCGCTCCTGCAGCAGAACGTTTTCCACGGCTTCGAGCATGCGGCCGGTCATCGCACCGTGCTGGCCACCGGAGATCTCCAGATGATGATCCGGTGGCGGGATGTCGAGTTCGTCAAAAAAAACCTTCGACATGTTCTCGTCGTAATGTTGGCCGGTGTGGACGAGCACTTCCTGAAGGCGGTCCTGCGCGACGTCGCGAATGGCGCGCGAAAGGGCGGCGGCCTTGATGAACTGCGGGCGGGCGCCGACAACAGTAACGATCTTCATACGGTCAGCTCCGGTAGAGGGGGGGGC
>JAFAJB010000158.1 GCA_019236395.1 Cupriavidus sp. | reverse complement strand
TCAAGGACCTGCCGGCGGAGTTCAAGAAGCTGCCGATGGTCGTGCTGACCAACGCCTACTCGGCATCGGCTTCGGAAATCGTGGCCGGCGCGCTTCAGGACCACAAGCGCGCGCTGATCATGGGCAAGACGACGTTCGGCAAGGGCTCGGTCCAGACCGTGCGTCCGCTGACCAACGACACCGGCATCAAGCTGACGATCGCGTACTACTACACGCCGTCGGGCAAGTCGATCCAGGCCAAGGGCATCCGCCCGGATATCCCGGTCGACCAGAACCCCGAGGGCGATCCGGACGACGCGCTGATCACGCGTGAAATCGACACCGAGCGCCACCTGCACAACAAGCAGGAATCGGAAGAGCCGGAAATGAACGAACGCGAGCTGCGCCGTGTGGAAGAGCTGCGCCGCCTGGAAGAAGAGAACGCCAAGAAGACGCCGGAAGAACGCGAGAAGGAACGTAAGAAGAAGCCGATCGAGTTCGGCACGGCGGAAGACTTCATGCTGCAGCAGGCCATCGCACAACTTGATGGCAAGCCGGTGCAACGCTCGAAGTCGCGTCTGGAAGCCACGGGTAGCGCTGGTAAGCCGGACAGTTCCGACGATCCCAAGCCGGCCAGCAAGGCTCCGGCCAAGCCTGCCACCAAGCAGGCCCCGGCAAAGCCTTCGGGCCAGCAGCCCGCGAGCACCCCGATCGGTGAACCGCTAGGTACGCCGACCGGCAAGAAGTAACGGGATAACGGAGCGCGCGCGGCGCCGGTTCGCGCCGCGCGCTCCCGACTCCACCCTGCGGCCCGCGGTATTGCACCGACGGGCCGCTTTTGTTTCCGCCTTTGTTTCCGCCTTTGTTTCCGCTTTTTTTGATTCCGCTTTCTGTATCCACGGGGACCATGAACGACGATCAGCTGTTGCGCTACTCGCGCCATATCCTGCTGGACGAACTCGGCATCGAGGGCCAGGAGCGCCTGCTGGCCGGCCATGCGCTGGTGATCGGCGCGGGCGGGCTCGGCGCGGCTGCCCTGCCGTATCTGGCGTCGGCCGGCGTGGGCAAGATCACGATTGTCGATAACGACGACGTCGACCTGACCAACCTGCAGCGCCAGATTCTGCACACCACCGCCAATGTCGGACGGCCGAAGGTCGAATCGGCCAGGGAAGGACTGCTGCGCATCAACCCGGATGTCGATATCACCCTGGTTCCGCAGCGCGTGGGCGATGCCGAACTGGACACCCTGGTGGCTGGGGCCGATGTGGTGCTCGACTGCTGCGACAATTTCTCCACGCGCCAGGCCGTGAATCGTGCCTGCCTGACGCACCGCAGGCCGCTGGTGTCGGGCGCTGCGCTACGTTTCGACGGCCAGGTGAGCGTGTTTGACCTGCGCCACGCCGATGCACCGTGTTACGGATGCCTGTTCCCGCCGTCCGAACCTGCGCCGGAAGCCGCCTGCGCCACGATGGGCGTATTTGCGCCGCTGGTTGGCATGATCGGCACGGTACAGGCGGCGGAAGCCCTGAAGCTGCTGACGGGGGTAGGAGAGACGCTGGCCGGCCGCCTGCTGATGGTCAACGCCATGACGATGGAATGGACCACGATGCGCCTGGCTCGTACGCCAGGTTGCGAGGTCTGTGGCGGGCATCGCTGAGCATCGCTGAACGTCGCCCTGGCTGGGCTGGCGACCCGGCGATGGAGCCCTCCCCGCGGGTCGCCCGGACGGACGCGATGTCACGAAGACGTGACTGGATGAAGACAAGAATCCGAATGAGAACGGTTACTGACCGACTACACATTCGGGCGCGGCGTCGCGAAACGCCACGCGGTTGACCTGCCGCTGCGCCATCGGGAGGCAGCGGCAAGCCCGTCGCTGGCGAGCTTACTGCTCGCCCGGTGCCATCTGCGACTGCAGGTAGTTCTGCAGGCCAACCTTGTCGATCAGGTCGATCTGCGTTTCCAGGTACTCGATGTGTTCTTCGGTGTCCGTGAGGATATCGACCAGCAGTTCGCGGCTGACGTAGTCACCCACCGATTCGCAGTAGGCAATGCCTTCCTTGACGGTGGCATGCGCGGTCTGCTCGAGCTTCAGGTCGCACTTGAGCATTTCAGGCGTGTCTTCGCCGAGCAGCAGCTTGTGCAGGTCCTGCAGGTTGGGCAGGCCGTCGAGCATCAGGATGCGGTCGATCAGGCGATCGGCATGCTTCATTTCGCCGATCGATTCCTTGTACTCCACGTCTGCGAGCTTCTTCAGCCCCCAGTGGCGGTACATGCGAGCATGCAGGAAATATTGGTTGATCGCGGTCAGCTCGTTCTTGAGTTGCGCGTTCAGATGCTGGATGACCTTCTTGTCACCTTTCATTCAGGGCTCCTGTTGCAAACGACAGCGGGCCCGGCAGCGGCAAGAATGCGGACGATACAAATGCAAAAAAGCGCGCCCGGACCTGCGTCCGTGGGCGCGCTCTCAATGCACGCGTTCTTTGGGGTGATTCAGCGGTATTTGAATCAGGCAACCAGCGCCGTGCGCCGATCGTTCGCGACTGCCGGGTCTCGAGCGTCCATTATGGCATGTGACGAAGCAGGCGAACAGGCCGAAATTTCGACCACCTGAATGGTGGAAATGCTGGAGGACTTCATGTTCCTGACGGCGGCCACGCCTTCGCACAGCACTTGTTGCGCGCATTCGCGGCAACGGCCGCAGCAGGTCGCGACGCCGAGCGTTTCCGCCAGTTCCTCCATCGTCGACACGCCAAGATGCGCGGCGCCGTGGATTTCATGATCGGTGACCTGATTGCAGATGCAGACGTACACAAAAGCCTCCTTGGGGGCGGCGTCGGCACCGGCATGCCGAACGCGATGAGAGGCAGAATATCAGAGATTGAAAATGATAACAATTCCCATTAAGGCACTTGTGAGTGGCTGGCAAATTCGTCACATACGTGGGAATTTAAGCGCTGATTGCGCCACTTATTAATGAGATTAGTGGCGCGAACGTCCCAGCATTCCTGAAGCAATAACCCTGGAGCACCCAGGGTTGCTTCATGCCGACAACTGCTTCAGCGCTGCAGCCAGTTCATCCGGTTCATAGCAACTGAGGATCTGGTCGACCGCCTTGCTCAAGCGCTCGCAGTCCGCATGGATGACTTCCTGCTTCACGCGCAGCAGTTGCGCCGGGTGCATCGAGAACTCGCGCAGCCCCATGCCGAGCAGCAACCGGGTCATGGCGGGATCCCCGGCCATTTCCCCGCAAACGGCCACCGGCACGCCCGCGTGATTCGCCTCGCGGATCGTGCGGGCGATCAGATGCAGCACAGCCGGGTGCAGCGGGTCATAGAGATGTGCCACGGCGTTGTCGGCACGGTCGATCGCCTGCGTGTACTGGATCAGGTCGTTGGTACCGATGGACAGGAAGTCCATGCGCTTGAGGAACAGCGGCAGCAGCAGCACGGCCGCCGGAATCTCGATCATCGCGCCAACCTTGATGCCCGGGTCGTACGGCAGGCCGCGTTCGTCGAGCTGGCGCTTTGCCTGTTCGATCAGGTCCAGTGTCTGGTCGATCTCGCTGGCGTGCGCCAGCATCGGGATCAGCACCCGCACCGGTCCAAACGCCGAAGCCCGCAGCAACGCGCGCAACTGGGTCTGGAACATCGCCGGCTCGGACAGCGACCAGCGGATCGCCCGCAAACCGAGCGCTGGGTTCAGCGCGGTTTCAAAATCCAGGTCACGGCCATCGAGCGGCTTGTCCGCGCCGATGTCGATGGTGCGAATCGTCACGGGCAACCCGTGCATCGCCTCCACGGCATTGCGGTACGCGTGGAACTGTTCTTCCTCGTCCGGCAGTTCGCCGCGGCGATTCATGAACAGGAACTCGGAACGGAACAGCCCCACCCCGACCGCACCGGCGGCCAGCGCCGCACCGGCATCCTCGGCCATCTCGATGTTGGCCAGCAGCTCGATCTCCAGCCCGTCCAGCGTCACGGCCGGCATATGGCGCAGCCGCTGCAACCGCTTCTTTTCCAGCGCGCGTTCGCTCTGGCGGTGCCGGTATTCCTCGAGGATGATGGCCGACGGGTCGACGATCACCAGCCCGGCATCGCCGTCGATGATGATCCAGTCGTCCTGGCGGATCAGCTCGCTGGCGCTCTTGACGCCCACCGCGGCAGGAATATCGAGACTGCGTGCGACGATCGCCGTATGCGACGTGCGGCCGCCCAGGTCCGTCACGAAGCCGTGGAACACGGTGTGCTTGAACAGGAGCATGTCGGCCGGGCCGATATCGTGCGCCACCACGATCACGCCCGGTGCGGCCTCGCCGTCCGGGGCCAACGCCGGCACCGGCGCGGGAGCCAGCACAGGCGCGCCGGCCAGCACCTTCAGAATGCGCTCGACCACCTGCTGGATGTCGGCCTTGCGTTCGCGCAGGTATTCATCCTCGATCTCGTCGAACTGACGCATCAGTTCCTCGAGCCTCGTAGTCAGTGCCCACTCGGCGTTGTAGCGGCGCTGGAGAATCAGCGCCTCGGGTTCGCGTGACAACGCCTCGTCGTCGAGGATCATCGCGTGGACATCGAGGAACGCGCCCATTTCCTCGGGCGCATCGCGCGGCAGGTCGCGCTTGAGCGTGATCAGCTCGGCCCGCACGGCTGCACGCGCCGCACGCAGTCGTTCTACCTCGGCACCAAGCCGGTCTTCATCGACCAGGTAGTGCGACACATCTAGCGCAGCCGGCGCAAGAATATGGGCTCGCCCGATGGCGACCCCACGTGAAACCGGAATGCCGTGCAAGGCAAAGGGCATGAACCGCTCCGTCAGGAACGTTTAGAAAAGCCAGCGAATACCGTCGAACTTCACTCGCCCTCGCCGAAGCGGTTGGCGATCAGCGCCAGCAGCGCATCCATCGCCTCCTGCTCGTCGGGGCCGTCGGTCTCGATCGTGACCGTCGATCCAATCCCGGCAGCCAGCATCATCACGCCCATGATGCTCTTGGCGTCGACCTGGCGGCCATTGCGGGACATCTTGACCTGGCTATTGAAAGTCCCCGCCAGCTGCGTGAGCTTGGCGGACGCGCGGGCATGTAACCCGAGCTTATTGATGATGTTGGTGTCCCTCTGCAGCATATTTGTCGGGAGTATTTGCGGTTTGATTCTGGACTGTGGTCGTGCCTACCTGCAGCACGCCCTGGGCGCCGCCGGCCAGCGCCTTGGTGGCGAGCTGGTCGAGCTTCTCCGTGCGATAACAGATAGCGCGCACAAGCATCGGCAGGTTGACGCCGGCCAGCACCTTGACCCTGCCAGGCTCGGCAAGCCGCGCGGCGATGTTGGCGGGCGTGGCGCCAAAGATGTCGGTCAGCACCAGGGCGCCGTTGTCTTCGCAGATGTCGGCAAGGCGGCGGCGCGCCTCGGCCAGCACCGCTGCAGGGTCGGCATCGGCGATGACGTCGATGGCCTCCAGCCGCTGCGGCTGGCCGCAGTAGACGTGGGCAGCACAATCGCGCAGCGCCGAAGCCAGCGGCGCATGCGCGATGATCAGAATTCCTGCCATGATGGTGAATCCGTTGGACTGCCCCGATTGTAGCAGGCAGCCTCAGGGCCTCATCCGGGTTTCCGACCGCCCCGGCGACTGTGGCGCACAAGCATCGCGGGCGCTCAGAGACGATGGGCGGCTACGGCCTGCTCCAGCGCGTCGATGAACATCCCGGCCACGTTGAAGCCCGTTTGCTGGGTGATCTCCTGAAAACATGTCGGACTCGTCACATTTACTTCGGTCAGATAGTCTCCGATCACATCCAGCCCCACCAGCAACAGCCCCTGCTTCCAGAGCCCCGGCGCCAGCGTCTCGGCGATCTCGCGATCACGCGTGCTCAGTTCCTGCGCACGGCCCAGCCCGCCCGCGGCCAGATTGCCGCGAATCTCGCTACCTTGCGGAATCCGCGCCAGCGAATAGGGCACCGGCTTGCCGCCAATCAGCAGAATGCGCTTGTCGCCGTCCTTGATGGCCGGGATATAGCGCTGGACCATCAGCGTACGCACGCCATTGTCGCCGAGCGTCTCGACGATCGCGCCCAGGTTCATGGCATCTGCGCCCACGCGGAAGACACCCATGCCGCCCATGCCGTCCAGCGGCTTGACGATGATGTCCTTGTGCTCGGCATGGAACGCGCGGATGCGCCCGGCATCGCGTGTCACCAGTGTCGGCGTGATGAACTGCGGGTACTGGCCGATCGCCAGCTTCTCCGAATAGTCACGAATCGCACGCGGCTTGTTGAAGACACGGGCGCCCTGCGCCTCGGCCAGCTCCAGCAGCCAGGTGCTGGTCACGTACTCCATGTCGAACGGCGGGTCCTTGCGCATGATCACCGCGTCGAAACGGGACAAGGGCGTCAGCGCGGACTCGCCGAGGCGGTACCAGGCCTGGGCGTCGTCAGTCAGTTCGAGCGACCGCGCCTCGGCTTCCACGACGTTCGCGGACAGCGACAGCTGCGACTGCAGGCAGAAGAACAGTTCGTGCCCGCGCGCCGCCGCCTCGGTCATCATGGCAAAGGTGGAGTCCTTGTAGGTCTTGAAGGTCTCCAGCGGGTCGGTAATGAACAGGATGCGCATGGTTGCCAGGCGTTACGGGTCAGATGATCGGGTTCGGGTCGGTCTTCTCGAGTTCCAGCGACGCGGCCAGCAGGGCCAGGCGCGCCACCACGCCATACATATAGAAGCGGTTCGGCACGGCCGCGCCCGGCTTGGCGTGGCTATCCGGGATACCGTTTGGCGCAAAGGCCAGCGGCACGAAGTGCATGCCCGGCGCGTTCAGGTTCTCGTCGTTGCCACGGCCAGTGTGCACGCGGTAGAAGCCGCCCACCACGTAGCGGTCGATCATGTAGACCACCGGCTCGGCCACGGCTTCGTTGACCTTCTCGAACGTGTGCACGCCTTCCTGGATGATCACGTCGGAGACCTCGAGGCCTTCCTTAACGACGCTCATCTTGTTGCGTTCCTTGCGGTTCAGGCCCTTCACCTCGGACGGGTCGCGCACCGTCATGATGCCCATGCCGTAAGTGCCCGCGTCGGCCTTGACCACCACGTACGGCGTTTCCTTGATGCCGTACTCGCGATACTTCTTCGAGATCTTCTTGAGCACGCCTTCCACGGCATCGGCCAGTTCCTCTTCGCCAATGCGCTCGTGGAAGTTCACGCCAGTCGTCCGCGCGAAGTACGGATTCACCATCCAGGGATCGATGTCGATCAGCTTGGCGAACTTCTTGGCGACCTCGTCATAGGCGGCGAAGTGGCTGCTCTTGCGGCGGGTGGACCAGCCGGCGTGCAGCGGCGGCAGCAGATACTGCTCGTGGATGTTCTCGAGGATCGGCGGAATACCGGCTGACAGGTCGTTGTTCAGCAGGATCGAACAGGGGTCGAAATCCTTGAGGCCCAGCCGGCGGCCCTTGGTGCCCAGGCGCGCGAGCGGCTCTACCACCAGCGTCTGGCCGTCGGGCAGCTCGATCGGGGTCGGCTCGGTGATTTCCTCGGACAGCGAGCCCAGGCGCACGTTCAGCCCCGCCTGGCGCATGATCAGCGACAGTCGCGCCACATTCTGCA
The DNA here is from genome assembly GCA_019236395.1 of Cupriavidus sp. Classification (GTDB taxonomy): domain Bacteria; phylum Pseudomonadota; class Gammaproteobacteria; order Burkholderiales; family Burkholderiaceae; genus Cupriavidus. The sequence continues at coordinate 16,871 of JAFAJB010000158.1, read as the reverse complement.
AATAGAACATGTTGCGGGTGTGGCGTTCGGGGATCAGCAGCAGGTTCTTGGCATCCGGGCAGATCTTTTCGATCGCGGCCATGGCGGCCTGGACGGCAAGCGGCAGCATTTCCGGCGCGAGGTTGTTGAAACCTCCCGGAAACAGGTTGGTGTCGACCGGCGCCAGCTTGAACCCGGCATTGCGCAGGTCAACGGAACAATAGAACGGCGGAGTATGCTCCTGCCATTCCAGCCTGAACCAGCGCTCGATGGACGGTGTGGCGTCCAGGATCTTCTTCTCGAGTTCGAGCAGCGGACCGTTCAGCGCGGTGATGAGATGCGGGACCATATCCATCCTAGAGAATCAGCTTTTATTGTCCGCCCAGATTGTAGAGGAACGGCCATGAAGCTGCAGGCGTCCCCTGTATAAGCATATGCAGACGCCAGCATAAGGGATGTCGATATGGGGACAGTTCGCGCAATTCAAAGGCCCGCCGGGCAGCGAGGCCTTGGGCGAAAAAAAAAGCGCGGCGTGGTGCCGCGCTTTCAAATGGCCTGACAGATACGGGGAGCGTTCTGCAGGTGGAGGAAACTGCCTCACTGGCACTCTATGCCCGCAGCCCCCTAAAGACAATTGAGACTTTTTAAGATCCGATTTAAGCACTCTGCGAATACTGACGCCCGTTTGAGGATCGATGCGAGCCCCGCCCGGCGCGTTCCGACCTGCCGCGCCTAACCAAGAATCCGCGTCCCTCCCTGTCCGGCCAGCGCGGCGCCCATATTGGCGATGTCCGTGACGATGCCTTCGCCCTGCGCATTCGTCCGCACATAGTCGAGCACGGCCTCGATCTTTGGCCCCATCGAGCCTTTTCCAAAATGGCCCTCCCGCATGAATTGCTCGGCTTCCTGGACACTGAGGCGATCCAGCCAGCGTTGCCCGGGCTTTCCAAAGTGGATCGCCACCTTGGGTACGGCGGTGGCGATCAACAGGCGCTGCGCCTGCAGTTGCCGGGCAAGCAATGCGGACGCCAGGTCCTTGTCGATAACCGCCTCACGATTGATCAGGCTGCCATCGTCGGCCATCGTCACCGGAATGCCACCGCCGCCGCATGCAATGACGATGTGATCGCTGGCGAGCAGCGTGTCGATGGTCTCGATCTCCACTACCGCCTGGGGCCTGGGCGACGCCACGCTGCGGCGCCAGCCACGACCGGCCTCCTCCATGACGCTCCAGCCATTGGCCTGCGCGAGCCGGCGCGCCGTGGCCTCGTCCATCATGGCCCCGATAGGCTTGGACGGGTACTGGAACGCCGGATCCTGTTCGTCGACGACCACCTGGGTGATGATCGTTGCCACACGAAGCGGCATGCCGCGGCGGCGCAGTTCGTTGTACAGGCTGCGCTGGAACATGTCGCCGATCGCCCCCTGGGTGTCAGCCGTGGCGTAGTCCATCGGCACAGGCGGCACTTCATTGATGGCCAATTCCGAGCGGCGCAGGATATAGCCGACCTGCGGACCGTTGCCATGCGTCAGCACGATACGCCAGCCCTGGGCAGCGACATCGACAATATGGCGAGCGGCGCTGGCCGCCGCACATGCCTGGTCGTGCAGGCTCGTGCCACCGCCTTCTGGTGCCAGGGCATTGCCGCCGACCGCAATGACCGCTATCGGACGCTGGGACGGTACTTGTGTCTTCATGTCTGGCTCCCTACTTCTGTTGGCTCGGCGGCAGACCTGCCGCCAGCGCGCGAATGGCGGCCGTGAAGCAGGCCAGCGGCGCATGGGTGATGCCGGCGCCGATCTGCCCGACGCCGGCCTCCTTGTGAGCGATGCCGGTGTTGATGACCGGGAGAATGCCGGTATCGAGCACGCGGCGCGCGTCGATGCCGGCAGGCGTGCCCGTGAAGTCCAGCGCCGGCAACGTGAAGGCGCTGTTCTGGCCGAGCGTGATATGCAACATGCGTCGCGTGTTGGCCAATGCGTCCCTGGGCGTGCCGCCGACGAACTGCACGATCGCCGGAGATGCCGCCATGGCAAAGCCACCCACGCCAGCCGTTTCGGTGATGGCACTGTCGCCCAGGTCGCGTGCCGCATGATCCGGACCGTAGCCGGGGAAGAACAGCCCGTCGATGACGGCAGCGGGCGCCACGAACCACGCATCAAGACCGGACAGCCGAATACCAAAGTCGACCCCGTTGCGCGCCATGACAGTCACCAGCGTCGAATGCGGAACGCCGTGCGCGGCGTCCATCATTGCCTTGCATGCGGCCATCGACAGGTTCAGGAAGAAATGGTCGTTGCCGGCGATGAACGCAAGGGTCTCGGCCACCTTGCGCGCATCGAGCCGCGTGGACTGCAACGCCGCGACGGCCAGCCGGCGGAACAGCAGGCCACTGGCCGCCGCGTTGCGGTTGTGCACTTCGTCACCCATATGCAGCGCCTGCGCCATCAGCGGCTTCAGCTCCAGCCCGCCAAGCTCCTCCACGATGACGCCGAGCGTTGGCCCCATGGTGTCCGAGATCCAGCGCAACCGCTGTATCACTTCGTCGCCGTTGGCCCCGAAGCGCAGCACACGGCCCAGCCCTTCGTTCATGTTGCAGTAGGCAACGTTGTCGCCGGCTGCATTGCGCACGACCCAGACCGGCATCGACGGGCTGATGATCCCGGCCATCGGGCCGACGGCCGCGTGGTGGTGACAAGGCTCCAGACGTACCTGGCCGCTTTCGACCAATGCCCGTGCATCGTCCAGCGATCGGGCCCATCCCTCGAACAGGACCGCCCCCAGCACGGCACCCTGTTGCGGTCCGCACATATCACCCCATTCGATTGGGGGCCCTGAATGCAGGACGATCCGGCCGTCCATGCCGGGGACGACCTCTCGCGCCGTCGATACACCGGTCAGAACCGGCTGCGCGGACAGGTAGCGCGCATACGCCTCGGCGTTGGCTGCCTCGATCCGCGGATCCGCCATCAGTTGCGCAAGCATCCAGCCCGCCGCGATGTCGCCCTCGGCCGGCGGCTGCCATTGCAGTTCCAGCGCCTCGCCGCCGCATTGGCGCAGGTTGTCGGCAAAGCTGGCGAGCCCCACATTGATGACGACAGGCTTTTGCTGAATCAGTGTCATGGTGCTTTAGACTCCCGCATTCATTTGCTGCGCGCATGCCAGCACGGCACGGCATAGTTCGACGGCCTGCGCGTTGCTCGCCGCAAGCTCCACACCCGCATCGAGCAGGATCTTGCGTTGCGCATCCAGTTGCTGCGGATCACCCTGCGTGCCGCAGACATGCCCGATGCACAGCAAATCGCGGCCCGCCTGCGCGGCAGCGGCGCGCGCGGCATGTATCGCCGGCACGATCTGTCCCGCAGGGTCTTCATGCGCGCCATATCCGAGTACGAAGTCGAGCAGGATGATGCCAACGCCGGCATCGGCCGCCTCGGCGACGATCCGCTCGTTGCGCAGGGTCGGATCGATCATCGGATGGGGGCGCCCGCGCGTGAAATCGTCGTCGCCCAGATCGAGAATGGTGTCGCCCTGGCTATGCCACAGATCGTCCACGCGTGTCACCTTGCCGGTTGGCGTATTGGACTGCAGACCGGGTAGCGCGTCCTGCAGCAGCAGCAACGCCTCATAGCAGAAGGTGCCGCCGGAATAGAGCCCGCGCAGCCTGGTCTGGCCTGGCTTCAATCGAAGCGCAAGCGTCATGGCGCGTATCTGCAGGTCATCGCCATCGCTATCGGCGGCAAGGCGTGGCAGCTCTCCACGCGACTGCTGGACAGCCAGTTGTGCGGCCGCTTCCAGCGTGGTTGCGGGGACCAGGCCCGCCGCGCGGATGCCGGCCGGGTCGGCACCCAGAAAGCAGACCACGACCGGCTTGCCACTCTGTCGCGCGGCACTCAACACCCGTTCCGCCACGCTGGCCGCCGGCGGCTTGGACACCAGCACGATTACCTTCGTGGATGGATCGGCCGACAGTTGCGCCAGCGCCGTCAGCATCGTGATCCCGCCAACAGCTTCGGAGAGGTCGTGTCCGCCCGTGCCGATTGCGTGCGTAATGCCGCAACCGTACTGATCTATCAGGCATGTCACCTGCTGCAGTCCGGTGCCCGAGGCAGCGATGACGCCGATGTCTCCGCGCGCCACCACATTGGCGAATGCCAGAGGCATGCCGTCGATGATGGCCGTCCCGCAGTCCGGCCCCATCACGAGCAGGTTTCGCGACTGCGCATAGCGCTTGAGCGCGACCTCGGCTTCCACACTGACGTTGTCCGAGAACAGCATTGCGTTCATGCCAAGACGCAGTGCCTTCATGGCCTCGGCCGCGGCGTAGTCGCCCGGGGTGGAGATCAGGACGAGGTTCGCTTGCGCCTCGCTGGCCTCGTAGGCCATCTGCACACTGCGCAGCGGCTCGCGCCGGGTTTCGTCTCCGGCTCCGGAGACTTTCTCGTTGAGCAGCGCGGCGGCCTGTTCGAGCGCCCCGTCGAGCGCGCCCGCATCGCCACGCACCACCAGCATGATGTCGTTGGGGCGTGGCTCCGGCATTGATTCCAGCAAGCCGGCTCCAAGCATCAGTTCAAGATTGGCGCGGGTCGCCATCTGTGCCGATGCCTCCGAAACACCGTCGAGCCTGCCGAGCTTCGCCGACAACTGCATCAATGCAACCGAGTCGCGGTACAGGTTTGGAAAGAAGCGGGTAATGATTGATGTCATGCGAACATCCTTTCCTGTATCGGCGCGCAGCGGCGGCCCAGGTCAGCGTGAGGGAAGATGACTGAGGAAGTCTGGCCCGCAAGGTCCGCGCCGAGCCCGAGTCCCGTGAGGAAGCCGACCAGCGTATCGAGCCCGGAGTGCCGGCCGACTGCAACCTGCGCATCCAGTGCATCTCGCAAAGTTGATGTGGGAGACGTTGGTGTGTGAGACGTGCGTGTCAATGCTGCGCAGACGTCGGCCATGCGCGAGGTCGTCCAGCCATGCATGGCCTGGGCCAGGCCATCGCGGCTGGCAATCGATGTGCCATGCCAATGGCGTTGTACGCATTGCGCAAGCTTGCTCGCGCGAGCGCCGGAAGCCTGCGCCGCCAAGAACCCAGTCAGCATGCCGGCGATCATGTCGTCCGCACTGGGCGTCAATCCCGGGCCAAGCCCCAGCGCCGCACCAACTGCGCGATCGAGCGAGACGTCGATGGCATCCGTATCGCCGCACGCACGCACCGACTCCGTGACCCTCGCGAATGCAGCCAGCGCGGCCTGCCAGAGCCGGTACGTCGGTGCGGATGTGGTTGCGGAGAGCGTATCCAGGTACGTCGTCATGGCCGCCACACAAATCTGCAGCCGCGCCCGTTGATCGGACAGTGCAATGCCGGCAAAACTACCGGCGATGTCTGGGGCCTGCCATACGTCAACGCCGTGTATCGGCAGCGTGAATCGCGCATGCTTCAGCGCCACGGCGCTCAGCGACACGGCGTCGCCGGGAGCCAGGCTCTGCCGCAGCTCCGGCCAGTCCAGGCCCGCAACATTGATGACGCGCATGCCTCGCTGCGCTTCACTGCCCAGCAGGGTCAGCAGACGGCCATCATCGAGCTTCAGATGCGCGGCATGCTCGAACCGGCATTGCACATGCCCGCGCATCGTTCTGCCAACGTCCATCCGCAGATCGGCGCCAATCGAAAGGATCCGCATGGCCGCGCCGCCCGCTCAGGCATTCAGCGCGGCGATCACCGCGTCGGATGGCGCCACCCAGCCGAAAATGCCACCCTGCGCCTTGATCATCTCCAGTCCGACGCGCTGGAATTCCGGAAAGTATGACCCGGTCGCATCCGAAACAACAACGCACTCGAAGCCCCTGTCATTGGCCTCGCGCACCGTGGTGTTGACGCAGACTTCAGTGGTAACGCCACACACGATCAATGTCTTGATGCCGCGATTACGCAGCTTCAGCTCAAGGTCCGTGGCATGGAACGCACCCTTTCCCGGCTTGTCGATCACCGGCTCGCCTGCCATCGGATAGAGCTCGGGAATGATGTCGTGCCCGGGTTCGCCGCGCACCAGTATGCGTCCCATCGGGCCGGCATCGCCAATCCCGCACTCCAGGGCTCCGCGTGCCTGCTTGGTCGGTGGACAGTCGGACATGTCGGGGCTATGCCCCTCGCGCGTGTGCAACACCAGCAACCCATGGCGCCGCGCCGCTTCGAGAACCGCCTCACAGGGCTCGATCGCACCGCGCAGCAGTGAAACGTCATTGCCAAGCATGGCGCCAAAGCCGCCGGGCTCCAGGAAATCGCGTTGCATGTCGATGATGATCAGCGCGGTCGTGCGCGGATCAAACGGAAGGTCGTACGGTTCAGCCTTGATCACGGTTGCCATTGCCGGCTCCTCTCCTGAAATCAGCAGAAGCGCGCATTCACGCGCGCTGCTTCGATGCCATATACACCCGCCAGTCACCGAACCCGGAGATATCGGTGTGTCAGGCGGCGATCTGCTCGCGCGGATAGAGAATGCCCTCCACCACGCGTCCATCCTCGAGTTCAACCGGCCCACAGTACAGATGCGGCGGCTCGCCTGCTTCGACGCGCGCCCATATCTCGTCGCTCATGCGATACATCTCGCCCGTCACGGCCACGCCGCCCTGGTCAACCTTGTACATGCCCGGATGGACGTCGTTGATGGAATGGATGCGGTACAGCGGCCTGGTGCGGAACTCCCCAAGAAACTCGGCACCGTCGAGGTTGCCGTGAAGCGCCAGGCCACGCATCAGCGTGCCGTTGACGAACAGTGTTTTTGCCATGGTCTATATCCTCCCGGATCAGCTGTGAATGCCGGCTTCCTCTTCATCGTTGGAAGGCGCCCAGCTGATACCTTCGCCCGACCGCTTTTGCTGCCAGGCCAGGCCCACGAACAGCACAGTCGCCAATGCGTAGCCGAACGAAACACCCGGGGAAGCGTTGATGGCCAGATGCGAGCCATGAATGAAGCCGAAGAATGCGAGGACGGCAGCGGCGCCTGCATAGACCGCAGCCCAGTTGAAGCGTCGATCGATCACGAACACCGCGATGGCGCCGAGCATCAGGCCGGCCAGCACCGCGCCACCGCCGGTCATCTCCATGCCGTGGTACAGCACACCGGCGTTGGCCATATCCGCGAATACCTTGTCGGGGATGGCGGCGACATTGACGCCGCTCGCTCCCAATGCGCCATCCACCTGTGTCTTGGCCCACTCGGCAATATTCGGCACCAGCGCAAGCACAATGGCCGGCGCATGGCGCTTCGGCGATGCCTGAAATGCCTGCGCGCCAATCACCAGCCCGATGAATAGCAGGATTGGCACGATGGCGACCAACGGAATCAGGCACAACAGCAGCGCGGTCAGCCCGAGGAAACAGATGACGCCCACGCCGATGCCGGTGGCCAGCGAATACCCGATGCGGCCGCCCATCGCCTTCCAGCCCGGATGCCCGATATACACGGCAGGCGGAAACGGCGAACCGAGGAACGCGCCGACGATCGCGCCCAGCCCGTCCGCCATGAGGATCGCGCGCAGGTTATAGTCATCGCCGCCAGCGCTGGCCGACTCGACGTTGTTGATGCCTTCCGTGAAGTTGTAGATGCCCAATGGAATCGCTGTTACCAGCAGCGGCCAGACCTGGTCGAGCGGGACGGAGAGTACATCGCCGCTGACCATCGGCAGATGCAGCGAGAAATGCGTGATGGCTTCGCCCACCGCCGAAGGCTGCATCATGTCGCTCCAGCCGAGTGCCGTGGCGATCCAGGCCATGGCCGCGCCGACCAGCACCACGGCCAGCCCGCCCGGAATGCCAAAGGGCAGGCGCACCTGACCAATCCATGACAGCAGGATGATCATGAAACAGATCAGGCCGATCCATGCGCCATCGAACATCTGGTAGGCCGGCCGCATCGAGATGAAGGCAATCGAGATACCTGCCAGCGTGCCCAGCATCGCCGCGCGCGGCGTGTACTTGCGGATGGTGGGGCCGACGAAAGCGCCCAGCAGCACGATGACGCCGACGATGAGCGCCCAGACCAGCCCGAGCTTCCAGGCCAGCAACGCATCCTTGGTCATCAGGAAGGTCGGCAGCATGACCACGAACACCACGATGAACATGTGCGGCACGCTGGGGCCGTATGGCATGGCGGTGACGGAATCGCGTCCTTCCTTCTTTGCCAGCTTCCAGGCGAGATACGCATAGAACAGATTGCCAAGCGGCAATGCAATCCCGAGCGCGGGAAGGATCCGGCCATAGACCGTTTCGCCAGGCATCTGCACGACGAACAGCGCAAGTCCGGACAACACCAGCACGTTGAGCAGCACGTTGGTGAACAAGCCAAAGAATGCGTTCAAATCTCCCGCCACCCAAAGCCTCGGGGACGGCCCCGAGGAAAGCCGGCTAACGCCGGAAGAGGTTTGGCTCACGATGGGACTCCTTCCTTATCAGAATTCATGGAGTTGAGATTCCTTGCGCGGCGTTGACTGTGTTCACGATTGCCGCGATGCCGCGCGTGCCGCGATTGCGATCCCGCCCTACAAAATCTAGTGCACAAAACCCGGAAAGTTGCTCGCTGATTTTTTTCAGATGCTGGACGATCAGTGTGTTGCCTTACAGCCTGCTGAGAAGGCAGATGTGCCGGACGATATTAGTGGCGGGCATCGATCGTCGCGCTGCATGAGGTCAAGCTTTCGCTCATCGCGCCTCGGAATCTCTCGGATGGTTTCCCAGAAAAATCACCATTGCCTCTTTCCTGAAGCAACTGCTCGCAGCACGTGTGGAGTATCCCGATGCGACGACAATAAAAAAGCCCCGGCACAAGGCCGGGGCAAAACTCCTGAGAGTAGATTCCCAATCAGCTCTCCAGCACAACACCTTTGCGGATATCAGACCTCGTATGCGGTTTCACCGTGCGAGGTGATATCCAGACCTTCGCGCTCTTCCTCTTCGGGAACGCGCAGGCCAATCAGCATGTCGACCAGCTTGTAGGCCACCAGGGCCACCACGCCCGACCACACGATCGTGGTCAGCACGCCCTGGAACTGGATCCAGACCTGACCGGCGATCGAGTAGTCGTCGGCCACCTTGTTGGCAACGTAGTCGTAGACGCCGGTGCCGCCCAGGCTCGGCGAAGCGAACACGCCGGTCAGCAGCGCGCCGAGGATACCGCCCACGCCGTGCACGCCGAACACGTCCAGCGAGTCGTCCATGCCCAGCATGCGCTTCAGGCCGGTCACACCCCACAGGCACATCAGGCCGGCAATCAGGCCGAGTGCGATCGAGCCCATCGGACCGACGAAGCCCGCTGCCGGGGTGATCGCCACCAGGCCGGCCACGGCGCCGGAGGCGCCGCCGAGCATCGACGGCTTGCCCTTGCCGATCCATTCGCCGAACGTCCAGGACAGCACTGCCGCGGCGGTGGCCAGCAGCGTGTTGACGAAGGCCAGCGCGGCGCTGCCGTTGGCTTCCAGGGCCGAACCGGCGTTGAAGCCGAACCAGCCGAACCACAGCAGCGAGGCGCCCACCATCGTGAAGGTCAGGCTGTGCGGACGAATCGCTTCACGGCCAAACCCGATGCGCTTGCCGAACATGAACGCGCCCACCAGGCCCGCCACGGCGGCATTGATGTGCACCACGGTACCGCCCGCGAAGTCGAGCGCGCCCTTCTGGAACAGCCAGCCGGACTTGGCGGTGGCAGCCGCACCAGCGGCGGCGTCGGTGTATGAATCCGGACCGGGCCAGAACCAGACCATGTGGGCCATCGGGATGTAGGCGAACGTGAACCACAGCACCACGAACACCAGCACGGCCGAGAACTTGGCGCGCTCGGCGAAGGCACCGATGATCAGGCTGCAGGTGATCGCCGCGAACGCGCACTGGAACGCGAAGTAGCCGAGTTCCGGCACCACCACGCCCTTGCTGAACGTGGCCGCCACGGCGTCAACCGTCAGACCCTTCATGAATAGCCGGTCGGTGCCGCCGAAGAACGCGTTGCCTTCGGTGAACGCGAAGCTGTAGCCGTAGACGGCCCACAGGATCGAGATGACCGAGAAGATCACCAGGCACTGCATCAGCACCGACAGCATGTTCTTCGACCGGACCAGGCCGCCGTAGAACAGTGCCAGGCCAGGCAACGTCATCAGGATCACGAACGCGGTGGAAATCAGCAGCCAGGCGGTATCGCCCTTGTTCGGCACGGGAGTGGCGGGCGCCGCTGCGGCTGCTTGAGCAGGCGCAGCAGCGGGGGCGGCCGCAGGAGCGGCTGCGGCGGGTGCGGCGGGTGCGGCGATTGCGGCCGCTGCCGGAGCGGCCGTAGCCGTTGGCGCCGATGCTTCCGCAGCGGGCTTGTCCTGCGCCACGGCGTGCGTGGAAAGGCCAAGGCCGGCCGTGCCGAGTGCCAGCGTCACTGCGCCGGCCGTCAGGATTCGCTTGAACCAGGTTTTCATGTGCTTAACCTCTTTTAGGGGTGTCTCGTGTCACAGTGCATCGCTGCCGGTCTCGCCGGTGCGGATGCGAATGACTTGTTCTATTGGTGCGACGAAAATCTTGCCGTCGCCGATCTTGCCGGTGCGCGCCGACTTTTCCACGGCCTCGATGGCGCGCTCCACCACTTCATCCGGCACCGCCACTTCGATCTTCACCTTGGGCAGGAAGTCGACGATGTATTCGGCGCCGCGATAGAGCTCCGTGTGGCCCTTCTGGCGACCAAAGCCCTTGACCTCGGTCACGGTGATGCCGGACACGCCAACGTCCGAGAGCGCTTCCCGCACCTCGTCGAGCTTGAACGGCTTGATGACTGCAATGATGAGTTTCATCGGTTATCTCCTGTGGGCAGGCCAGCCTCGGCCCGCCCTGGCTGACGCTCAATTAGAAAGTCTTGGAAAGCGAGACCCACGCGGTGTTGTTGCCAACGTTGTGGTTGTAGCTGTTCGTGTAGAACGACTCCTTCGCATTGGTGCCGATATAGGCCACTGCCAGCGCGAAGCCACGGCCCAGGTCCTTGGTCAGGCCGAGCTTCCAGTCCAGATACGATGCGGCGCTGATGTGCTGGACGTTCTGGTAGCCGATGTGTGCGTTCAGCGTGAGGTCCCACACGTTCAGCGGATAATTGACGGCGAGGTCGATGTAGCTGCTGTACTGGCTGTTGGCGATGCCGAACAGGTTCGTCAGCGCCTGCGAGTACTTCAGGAACACCGGGCCATAGCCAATGCCCGCATAGATCTCGGTGGTGTACGGACGCGGGGTGGAGTAGCCACCCGGATAGAAGTACTGCAGCACGCCAACGTCATAGTTGAACTCGAGGTCGCTCGCCTTGAACGTGTTCTTGAAGCCGCCGTAGAAGTCCATCTCGATCGGCGCCGACACGCTCTTGTCGGCATCCGAGATCCAGCTGATGGTCGAGTTCCAGTTGCCGATGTAGAAGCCGCTCTCATGCGAATAGTCGAATCCGCCCTGGATGGCCGGACGGCGGTTGGTCTGAGTCAGACCGCGATAGCGGTAGTCAGACACCAGCGCCACGTTGGCCGTGATGGTGTGGGGCGATGCCGGCTCGGCGGCGGGTGCGGCTGCCGGAGCCGCTGCTGCATCCGGCGCGGTCTGTGCGAACGCGAGCGGGGCGGCAAGGCTGAGCAGGGCCGCAGCGGCGCTGACTGCGAGGCTCGACTTCTTCATCGATTTTTCTCCTTTTCCATTTGGTACTTCGCTGGCTCGTAAACAAGAAGGGACTGCTGCTTGGCTTGTTGCCTTATGGTGATGACGCTCCCGGTTGCTGTACTGCAACACCCGTGCCAGCCCAGCGCCCCGACCCGAAGGCACGGCCGACATACACCGATCGGGCACGTACAGGTGTTGTCAGAGCGTTGTTTGCGCCACTTACCAGACGATCGGCGGCAACGGCCGCCTACCATTTTTTGTGTCAAGAAACCGTTAAAAGATATGAGCAGGCCTTGTCGGAGCTTTCATGGCGGGCTCGTAAGCGCCATAATCCGCGTCATGCAGGGTCAAGTGCTGCGTGCTTGGCGCGTCTGAGATCTGGTGGTCCGGCCGGCCATGCGTGTCCGCCACCCGCCAACGCGCCCGGCCCCAGAGCGGTGCAACATCGGGACGGGCATGCCCGGGGTGCACACCGCCGGGACGCTCCATTACGGTGCAAACATGGCGCAAGGGCCTCAGCCGGCTACCAAGCGCGGCAGCCTGACCCGGAAGATCCAAACATTGGTCACCACAGGAGTTCCACCATGAAACCGACCGATCTCTTCAACGACCTCCAAAGCAAGGTTAGTGAAGCGCTGCGTAACTCGCCGGCCAAGGACATCGAAAAAAACGTGCGCAGCATGATGACGCAGGGCTTTGCGCGCCTGGACCTGGTCACGCGTGAGGAATTCGACGTCCAGTCGCAGGTACTGGCGCGCACGCGCGCAAGGCTCGAGGAACTTGAAGCCCGCGTGGCCGAACTCGAGCGCCGCGCTGGCGGCACCCCCACCGGCGGAGCATGACGCCGCGCACGCGCCTCACCGTCCATCGCCAGAAAGGCCACCGTATCCCGGTGGCCTTTTTCGTTAACACTTCCGAAAAACCATGAGCCTGGCAGTCCTGCGCAGCCGCGCCCTGACCGGTATCGAGGCACCGCCCGTCTCGGTCGAAATCCATCTCGCGAACGGCCTGCCGGCCTTCAACATCGTCGGACTGGCCGACACCGAGGTCCGCGAAAGCCGCGAGCGCGTGCGCGCGGCGCTGCTGAACAGCGAGTTCGAGTTCCCCAACCGGCGTATCTTCTGTTGTCAACCGGGGTTTTGGATTTTTTGCTCTAGGTAGCGTTTTGACTTTCTATCAAAACTAGGCAAGCCCTGAAGGAGCCCGTCAGTCTTCAACTGTGGGCAAATACGGTACCCCGGGGTTGTCCACAGCCTTGTGTTGTGGGCAGCCGACTTGCCCACACCGGGTGCACCCAATATGACTGCAATACTTCAGCTCGGTACAGCACAATTCCTTTGGAACAGTGCTACTGCCCAGTACTCGAACACCAGGGGGGCTGCCAATGCACTTGCAGTGCGCGAGGGCCCCTAAAACTGTCTATATGCTATAAGGATTTGCCAGCAGCAGGACCTGCCCTACTCAGTCCGGCGCCATAAGGAATCCCCACCAAGAGCGCTAGGCGAATGTGCCTCCGCAGCTCCTGTCGTCCGCTAGGACTTTTTCTCGAGCAGCCCTTTCACGAAAAGCCTGTTTTGGACGACGAGCCCAATCTCCTTCTTATCGGCCTTTCGAAGGTGCGTCCAGCAGAGGAGAAATTCCGCAAGTTCGTCTTCGTCGCAATAGAGATACGCGGTCGGAATCTTGAGCACCATCGCTAGCTTTCGCGCAATCGCTACAGGAGGTTCGTGGACTCCAGTCTCGTATCGACTGATACGTGCGCTGGCGGTGGTTTCATCCAGGCCGATTGCTACGCCAAGCTTGTCTTGGGGAATGCCAGCGCGTCGCCTTGCTTGCCGCAGGCGACGCCCAAATACGGTAATCGGCTCCTTTTTTCCCATTCTGCGAATATCGTAGGTTCGTCATTGCCTTTCCCTACGAAATTCGTAGAATTCCGAACTGGCCACGGACGGCCAGCTTTGCTTGACAAGAAGCCGCCAAAAGGTCACGGTCGCCGGACAGAGTTGCGCGCTGTCAATTCGGCACGTTTGGAGGCTCGGCATTCATGCTCACCACAGATTGATGAAGTGCAAGGGATGAACCTCAACGACGTTCCCTACGATTCCCCACGACGTGCGAAGCCGGCCGCTGTCCCCGGCGTGCCGCAGAAGTTCGGCGCGGTCTTATCGGGCGGTGTCTACATCGCGGGCCAGACTCTCGAAGAAGGATGTAGCCGTTGGGACACTTGCGAGAATCTCGGCCACCCATTCGGCGAGATACCGTGCTACGTCTGCTGGTTTGGAGAAGTCGAGCATAAAAAACGGGCCGCCTCTCAATGAGTAGATTTGGAAGATTTCCATGCGAACTCGAGTCATGATTTCCCGAGTCGCAGCTTCGTTCATGTCTGCGCCTGCCGCCGACCACAGATCGCTATCGTAGAGAATCGTCTCGATGTCAGTTTCATCCTTCACTCCCCGGGCTACATACCCGTAGACCACTTCGCCGTCTTGGTTCACGGGAATCTGTTCCAAGGCGCAATTGTTTTCGAGCCACTTGAATCCAAGAGCAGCGGCCTCTTGCCGGTCGTTGGAGAAGGACCAGGTAATCCGGTCATCGAAGTCTTCAACTGCGTATCGTGGAAAGCCGAAGCGAGCCCAGTAGTAGAGCAGCTCAACCGGATGGCGGCATATGGCTCGGCCCACGGGCTGAACCACCGGCGGAATGTCGGTGACGATGTTTCCGAGCCACAGCGCAGGCTTTGGGACATAGCAGATGAACTCGCCGGCGTAGTCTGACTGCTTGGCAGCGTCCGTATCTTGTTTGCTCACGACGAAGCTCTCTTGCTACCAACCAATTCCACTCAAGAAGCGTCGTGGTTCGTTGAATAAGCCTAGTGTTACTTGGTCGACATTGTGAAATATGCGGTAGGCTCGGAGAAGATCGCCAATCACGATTTCCATTGTGGCCGCAGTGTAAGCCCTTGTCATTTGTGGCGGTCGATTCTGCGTCATCTTTCAGGTGGCGCGTTGCTCATCGTCAAGGACAGTTTGGGTAGATTGGCCTGGGTGAGTTGATCCATGTCTACCAGGTAACGGAGACGAGGACCACATTGGGAGGCGGAGGCGGCCCTTCTGGAGATGACCCGTATTTTCGGACAGCACCTATCTTGAATCTGTAGGAGGTGCTAACGATGTCAAAGACGCGCCCACCATACTCGCCTGCCTTCCGGCAGCAGATGATTGACCTGGTCCATGCGGGTCGCCGTCCCGAGGATCTCGCCCGTGAATTCGAACCGACGGCGCAGACGATCTATAACTGGGTCGCCCAGGCTGACCGTGACGCGGGTAGCTGAGCGCGCCGGCATCAGCGCACGTGCGCTTCGCAACCTCGAGTCAGGCAACGGTTCGTCGTTACACACATTTTGCAGGGTGATCAAGGCTTTGGGCCGTGAAGAATGGCTCGATACTATTGCACCAGTCGCCAGCATCAATCCCTTGTCGCATACTACGCGAGCCAAACCTCGACAGCGGGCAAGCAGGCCACGGAAGAAAGCGACAACCTTCAACGAAGCATTGGCGGTTATGTCGGACATGGGAAAGAACGAAGACCTCGGCCACAAGAGCTAACTGCAAGCGGATGAGATGCTTTCAGACTGTGCGGTTAGCAAAACTCTCGACTCACACCCGCCTCCAACATGGATAACCGTACGATGAGCAAAGGCCCGCGCAGCCCCTGGAGAACGCGCTACTTCATCGATACCGAATTCACTGACTTCAAAAACAGCCGACTCATCAGTGTGGCGATTGTTGGTGAGGATGGGCGCGAATTCTACGGCGAGCGATCGGATTTTGAGCGGCCATTGTGCAATGACTTCGTGCGCGACGTCGTACTGCCTCAACTCGGCCAGTTTCCAGATCGGTCAATGCCGTACACGGAGTTGCGCCGCGAGCTACTGGCGTGGCTATTGGCGGTACCGCTTAAGCCCAAGCCTGTGCTCTGCTATGACTCCCATTGTGATTACGAGCTGCTCACAGACTTGCTCGGTGGACCGTTGCCACGCGGCTGGAGGCATGAGAATGTATTCTTGAAGATCGATGCCGAACGCTTGGCGCAGTATGTCGCTGTGCATGGCGGCGAGCATCACGCGCTGCACGATGCGCGCGCGAATGCCTTCGCTTTCATGTAAGGTCGCGCGAGCCGGACCAGCAGTGCTCGGCTCCGACAAAGCGCCAACGTTAAGACATATCGATCTGCTTGCCGAAACCTGGGCGCCACCACTCCGAAAATACCTCATCCAGCGCGTGCCGTTCGCGGACATCTTCACAGCACGCCCTTGCGAGGGCAAACAAGTTTGTCATTCGAGTCAGCTGCTCCTCAGCTGTCGGAGCGGCTCGGACCTGAACCAGCGCCGCCGTTGCGATGATCCTTTGGCACAAAGGCATCGGTAGCCCCTCTGGGGACAAGGCAAAGGCCATGGTCCGGTCACCTTGCAAGATAGGCGGAATGGCCCGAATAATTAGCCGGTGTAATGCACGGTCCCCGGTCACGAGCGCTGGAGTGCCCACAAAGTAATAGCCTTGCTGCCGCAGCAGAGGGAGGGTGAGCCACAGATTGAGGTCGCCAGCTCAGTTTCGCAAATAGGGAACGTTGATGTGGTCTGTCTCGTCCTTCTGCCCTGGCTGGAAGGCAAGAAACGAATCGAGGTAGGAAAATGCCGGCTTCGAGTCGTCAGCGAGCTTGAGTGACTGGCTGCCCTTGAGCAACGTCCCCAATGCTGTAAGCATTATGGCCGACGTGAATCGCGGGATACGGGCATTAGGCTCAATGCGGAAGTACAAGGCATCACATGACACCAAGAGCAAACCGGGCTGTGCCTAGTCCTCGGGCTTTGAATGATGTGGCCATGGTGCTGGCTCGCCATTCCGTACGACGTGCCATCCAGGGAGATGACGCTGTAACAGCAGAGATCGTTCGTGGTAGCTCATCGCATCTCAAGACGACGCACGAACGATTCCATGCCACTGTCACAACTCGGCACAAGACCTCAGCCGACTGATGACGGGGATCAGCTATGTAAGCTGGCTTTTTTGGGGGCTATATCGCCTGCCTTTGATAGTAGTCGCGCGCAGGGCGAGCGGCGGCTACCGACCCTGGAGCACGTTTGCTGTTGCCCCAGAGTTTCCGGCCGGAAAGCGGCGCGCGTCAAGGTAGATGTCGCCTCATTCATGCAGCCAAACGCTGTTTTTCGGCGCCTGGCTTGAT
>JAFAJB010000136.1 GCA_019236395.1 Cupriavidus sp. | reverse complement strand
GATGGAGGCGCTGCAGACCTGGCTGCCAACGCGCATCTCCTCGAATATCGACCTGATCACGAATGCACTCGGCTCGCTGCTTGGCGCGGCCGTGGTGGCGCCGTTCACCAGCGCACTGGTCGATCGCGGCACGCTGACGCGACTTCGCTATGCGTGGTTCGAACCATACGCGAGCTTCGCGATCATCCTGATCCTGCTCTGGCCGTTCGCGCAGATCTTCCCGCAGGAACACCTGTTCGGCATGGGCGGTATCGTGCGTGAATGGTTGACCGATCCAGACTCGTGGCCGATGGCGCTGCTGCAGGCCTATCTCCCATCGCTGATCACCTGGCAGGACAACATCGGCCTGCGACCCGACGACATGCAGGGACAGTTGCTGCTCGAGACGCTGGTCACCGCGTCCAGTTGGATCGGCACCGGACTGTTCGCCTCGATCGCCATGCGCCGTACCGCTCCGATGCTGCGCATCCTGGCGGGCTTGCTGACAGCCGCATTGATCATCAAGGCTTCGGTGGCCGAATTGCAGTTCCCCGACGACAATGCCTTCAACTGGCTGTCCGAAGGCGGACGCTTCGCGCTGCTGACGAGTTCGCTGGTGCTGGTGCTGCTGTTGCGCCTGCCGCGCTGGCTGCGCGCAATCCTGGCCACGGTCGCGCTGGCGATGCTGGTCGTGCTGACCAACATGCTGCCGTCGAACCCCTACGCGTGGATCTCCGAGCAGGGCTGGCGCATGGGCCGCTTCATCCATTTCAACAGCCTGGCGCAATGGCTAGGCTGGCTATGGCCGTTCCTGGCGTTCTTCTACATCATCTGGCGCTTCGAGCAGGTCAGCGCGCGGCGCCGGCTGGTGCGACGCGCGCGTCGCCGCGCGATGGCGCGTGCGGTGGCGGCGGCTACTGAAGCGCATCAGGAAACGAAGCGGCCATAGGGGCAGCCTTCAAACTATAGATCCCTGAAGGCGTAGACGCTGACCGGACGAATGGAAACCTCGTCGAACGGCATACCGAGCGATGTCAGGGTTCGTCTTGCAAGACCGGTACCAGCAATCACCCTTTCGAAAATGCTTCGGTGCGCCGGGCTGGGATCATAGAGATATACGGCGCCGGATCCCTTATCGAGAACCCTCAGCATCTCGTACGCGGTTCTCTCATTGATCGGCGCACCCATCAGGGTAATGCGCCTAACCACGCCCGTCTGGATCGGGAACAGCGGGGCATCATAGTCGGCAACCGGGCACAAATTTGGAATCTCGCAGCCCTTATCCGCGCCGTTCGATATGGTCTGGCTGTACTTGTTAAGGTTCAGGCAATTGTCGAACCCCGTGATCATTCCATCTGTGGCTATTCGCCCCTCACCCCAGACATCAAGCAGGTCAATACCGGTCGAGTTCGCCGGGTATTGCTCGCTCACCATGACTCCAAATTTCAATGGGGTCCCGAACACTTTTACCAGGTTTCCGGCAACCGGGACGTAGAAGGGGTCCATGTTCGTGCGATAAGACGTTACGCGGTCATTTGACCAGGTCGAGCCATCGAAGCTCATCTCCCAAACCGCCTGACCACCGCCCCGGGCTCGACGCGCGCAAACGAGACGGTCGCCAAAAACAGCCAGGGTGGGGGATCCGCCAACCCCTGCATGCATGTCGACGTCTCTGCTCCACCTATTGCCATCAAAACTCGTGTAGAAGAGCCATCCCGTATTCCTGCTGCTTGCATGGACACATATCAGTCGGTCCCTGAATACCGCGAGTGCAGGGCTTCCTGACGTACCGACGTTGGGAATCCGTGTATGACGGGCCCAACTGTTCCCGTCAAACGACGTAAACCACAAACTGCCGTCCGCGCCATAGCCCTGGCCAACCAGGTAGAGTCTGTTCTTGAAGACGGCCAGGGCAGGCGATCCACCTATTCCCATGTTCAGCGGTACATCGCCCGTCCAGCGTTCGCCGTCAAAGCTGTTGACGTAGATCCAGCCTGTGTTGCCAACACTTTGATGTGCCAGATATAAACGGCCCTCGTACACTGCCACGGCTGGCTTCCCGGACATCCCGGTACCCGGCACGATCTTCAGATCAAGCAAGCTCCCCGCGCGATCATAGGTCGAGTAATACGGGACAGAGGAATATCCACCTTCATGAAAGACAAAGAGCTTGTCCTGGTATACGACCGCGCCGGCGCCTGCCCCCATCGTGCCTTGCAGGAACTCTCCCTGCTCGAACAACCGGGGTACTGACGCACTGAATGCCAGCGCAGGATTGACCCCAACTGATAATGGGAAAACCGCGGCGCCTGCGAGCAACTTGCAGAAACTACGTCTGTCGTTCATGTGTGTTCCCTTCCTTCGTCGAGTGGATACGGAAGCAATGCCGCCGGACGCCCGGCATTCGCCACGGTCGCGTAGCATCGCCGGGGTCACACCAAACGTACGAGCGAAGGGAACCCTACATGTTGAACAACAATGCGAGTATCAACGTTCGCCTAAATTGCGAAGGAAGGGCACGGCCCCTTGATCCAACACGCCTGGCAGCCAGGCAAGCCAGACGATGTCGGGCCAGACCCTGCGATCTTTGAGCCCATTGCGGGAGCGTCTGCCGCACGCAGGTCACGCACGAAAGCATTGGCCTGCATCAAGCGTGACGCGGCGATCTTTCTGAGAGGGGATGAGCCGCTGCGAGAACGCGCAGCGATTTGAAGAAGCGACAGCGCTTCTTGCATGCGTGCAGAAGCGCTGTCGCTGTTGGAGTGTGTGGCGATTACTTCAGCAACCTGCTAGTGAAGCTGTCCGCCTTGCTCGCGGATGTCGGTGCCAGTCGATAGCGTCGTAGCCACGGCAACACGCAGGCCAGCGATCAGCGTATCGAGCGCCAGGCTAGGCGCACCGGGATGGTTCGCCGCCTGCTCGGGCAGATAGGGGATGTGGATAAAGCCTCCGCGCACGCCAGCGGCGCCGCGCTGCGCGAGCACATGCATCAGCCCATAGAACACGTGATTGCAGACGAAGGTGCCCGCGGTCTGCGAGACCATCGCGGGCACGCCTGCCGCGCGCAGGTCTCGCACGATGGCCTTGATCGGTAGCGTCGAGAAGTACGCCGTCGGACCATCATCGGCAATGGCCATGTCGATCGGCTGCGCGCCTGCGTTGTCGGCGATGCGTGCATCGTCGACATTGATCGCCACACGCTCGACCGACAGTTCGGTGCGGCCGCCGGCCTGACCGACTGCGATCACCACGTCCGGGCGCAGCGACTCCACCAGCGCAGCCATCGCCTCGATGGCACGGCCGAACACGCAGGGCAACTGCCGCGCGACGATCACGGCGTCGCCCACGCGTTCGCCATCGAGCGCCCGTACTGCCTCCCAGGACGGATTCACCGGCTCGCTCTCGAACGGCTCGAAGCCGGTCAGCAGGACAGTACGGGTAGTCATCGCGGATCTCCTCCGGTTACATCAGGAAGTACAGCAGGAAAATGTTGGCCACCAGGATGCACAGCGCGGTGGGTACCTGCGCGCGAATCACGGCGTTCTTGTCTTCCAGTTCCAGCAGTGCGGCGGGCACGATATTGAAGTTCGCGGCCATCGGCGTCATCAGCGTGCCGCAGTAGCCCGAGAACATGCCGATGGCAGCCATCACGGCCGGGTTCGCGTGGAACACGCCCACCAGGATCGGCACGCCCACGCCACCGGTCATCACCGGGAACGCGGCAAAGCCGTTACCCATGATGATCGTGAACAGCGCCATGCCGACGCAGTACACCGTCACGGCCATCAGCTTGAAGTCCATGTTGATGTACGCGGTGGTCAGGTGCGCCACGGCCTTGCCCACGCCGGCGTCGGCAAATACCAGGCCGAGCATCGCCAGCATCTGCGGCAGCACCAGCGCCCAGCCCAGCGATTCGGTCAGGCGGCGCGATTCGCGCACGCCCTGCGCCACGGTGTCACGCGTGAGCCAGCAGACCACGGCCAGCGAGACCAGGCACCCGATACCGAGCGAGACGAACGTGACGTTCTTCGGATCGAGCAGCGCCAGGCCGGCGATCTTCACGTCCTTGAACAACACGGTGCCGATCACGGTCACAATCGGAATCAGCAGCGCGGGAATGAACAGCTTGTTGCCGAGGCGGCTGGCACTGGCGCGACGCTCTTCCTCGGACAGACTGCCGTGCTTGCCATGGCCCACGCCGCCAAACCCGGCGATCAGCGCCATCAGCACCGCGGCCACGCCGACGATCGCCGGAGGAATCTTGTCGCCAACCAGGAAGATGATTGCGTACAGCAGCCAGAACAGGCCCGTGGACAGCCGGCGCGGATGCGTCTTGTCCGCGAACGTCATCAGGGCGGTAATCAGCAGGACGAATCCTGCCAGCCAGAAGAGGTAGTCGATCGAGACAATCATGGCTTACTCCCCTTTCACTGCGGCAGTGACCGGCGTGCCGACAGGCTGCTTGCCACCCAGTTCGCGGGCGAGCCATCCATCGAGGCGCTTCAGGCGTACGGCATGGATCAGGAACGCGCAGATCGCAGTGGGGATACCCCAGACGGCAATATGCAGCGGTTCGATGTCGATGTTCGACGACAGCAGGAACGTGTGCATCAGCGCGATGGCGCCGAAGGCCACGAAGATGTCCTCGCCAAAGAACAGGCCGACGTTGTCCGTGGCGGCGCAGAACGCCAGGATGCGCTGGCGGACCGGCTCGGGCAGGTGTCCGAACTTGTTCTCGGCGGCGCCTTCGGCCATCGGGGCCAGCAGCGGACGCACCATCTGCGGGTGACCGCCCAGGCTCGTCAGACCCACCGCCGCGGTGAGTTCGCGCACGGCCAGGTAGACGATCAGCAGACGGCCCACGGTGGCCGACGCAATGCGCGAGATCCACGCCTGCGCGTGTTCACGCAACCCGTGGCGCTCCAGCAGGCCGATCACCGTTAGCGGCAACAGGATGATCAGCGGCAGGCTGCGCGCCTTGACGAATGCGGTACCGATCGCCGTGAAGATCTGCGTGACCGGCATCGAGGCAGTCAGCCCTGTGACGATGGCGGCTGCCGCCACCACCATCATGGGATTGAACCGCAGAACAAAGCCAAGGATGATGACACCGACCCCAAGCAGGGGCCAAAGATTGACAGCCGTTTCCATAGGGGCACCAAATAGAAAAGGTGATGGAACAAAGCCGGTTCGTTCGGGCAATGCCCGTCAGTTGCCGGCCCGGATTGCAATGCCTTCCGCGCCGAGCCGTTCCCGGATGCGGCGCGCGAAGGCAAGCGCGTGTGCGCCGTCGCCGTGCAGGCACACGGTTTCGGCGCGAATCGGTACCCAGGTGCCGTCGATCGCACGCACCTTCTTGTCGCGGATCATCGACAGCGTCTGGTTCAATGCCACTTCCTCGTCCTCGTGCAGCGCGCCCGGCGTGCCGCGCTTGACCAGCGTGCCGTCGGGGTTGTAGCCGCGGTCGGCGAACACTTCCTCTTTCACGCGCAGGCCCAAGTCGCGCGCCATCGAAACCATCTGGCTATTGGCCAGGCCGAAGAAGACGAGATCCGAGTCGTAGTCGCGCACGGCGCGGATGATCGCGTCGCACAGCTTCGCGTCGCGCACGGCCATGTTGTAGAGCGCGCCGTGCGGCTTCACGTGCGCGAGCTGCCCGCCCTGGGAGCGCACCATCGCATCGAGCGCGCCGATCTGGTACAGCACGTCGGCATAGACCGCTTCAGGGTCGCGCTGCATCTCGGTACGACCGAAGTTTTCGCGGTCTGGAAAGCTCGGATGGGCACCAATGGCCACGTTATTGTCCAGAGCCCATTTCACGGTCTGCAGCATCGTGGCGGCATCGCCGGCATGCCAGCCGCAGGCGATATTGGCGGAACTGATCAGCGCGAGCAGCGCTTCGTCGTTGCTGCAGCCTTCGCCGAGATCGGCGTTCAGGTCGATTTGCATGTGCGTTCTCCGCGGGAGATGTGGGGCGATGGGAAGGTCATCTGTTCGTCTGTTCGCTTGTTCGATCAGGCGACGAAACGTGTGGTGGTACGGCGCCGCGCGGCAATCTGCATGCCGTCGTGCTGCCAGCGCAGCGCCTGGTCGATCTGGCGCAGGTAGCGGTCCACTTCGGCCTGCGCCGTGGCGGCCTCCTCAAGCGTGACTTGCTGGAAGCGCACAGCGGCGCCGAGCGGCACCTGAGCCAGGCGCCAGAGATCCGCACCAATCACGGTGCCGATCTTCGGGTAGCCGCCCGTGGTCTGCGCATCGCTCATCAGCGCGATCGGCTGGCCGGACGGCGGCACCTGCATCACACCGGGCACCACGCCGTGCGACAGCAGATCGCCCGAGCGATCGGCGCGGCGTGCCAGCGCAGGCCCCTGCAGGCGCAGTCCCATGCGGTTGCTTTGCGGCGTGATGGTCCATTCGGACTGCCACAGCGCAGCCTGTGACTCAGGCTCGAAATCGGGATACTCAGGGCCGGGCAGCAGGCGGATGGTGATCGTGTTGCCCGCATCGTGCGTGGGCAGAGCCCAGCCCGGAGCGGCCACGCCAACCCAGTCCTGCTCTTCGGCGATACCGGGCCGGCCTACAGGCAGGCGGTCGCCTTCGCGCAGCACGCGGCCTTCAAAGCCGCCGTAGCCGGACTTGAGATCGGTACTTCGGGAATTCATGACCAGCGGCACGTCGATACCGCCCGCCACGCAGAGGTAGGTGCGCGTGCCACCGCGCGGCGACGGCAGCGTGAGCGTCTCGCCACGGCGCACGTCGAACGCATGCCACGACCAGACGGGCACACCGTCCAGGTTCGCGCTGCATTCGGCGCCGGTCAGCGCCACGCGCATGTCGGCGTCGAAGCGCAGTGAGGCGCGGCCCAGCGTGAATTCGATCGCCGCGGCATTGGGATCGTTGCCAAGCAGGCGATTTCCGACGCGCAGCGCCAGATCGTCCGCCGCGCCGGCGCGGCCCACACCGAAACGACGGAAGCCGGTGCGGCCCAGGTCCTGCACCGATGCCTGCGCTCCGGGACGAATGATCTCGATCACAGCAGGACCTCCTCGGCGACAAAACGCACGGTATCGCCGGGCGCGAAGAGGGACGGCGGATCACGGTCCGCCACAAACAGTCGGGCCTCGGTGCGGCCGATCAACTGCCAGCCGCCCGGCAGCACGGCCGGATAGATGCCTGTCTGCTCGCCGCCAATGCCCACGGCCCCGGCCGGCACGGCCAGACGCGGCTCGCGGCGGCGCGGCGTGGCCAGTTCGGGCGCCAGGCCGCCCATGTAGGCGAAGCCGGGCTGGAAGCCGAGGAAATAGACCACGTACTCGCCAGCCACGTGACGGCGCACCACCTCTTCCGGCGTCAGGCCCGTGTGGGCGGCCACGTCGGCCAGGTCAGGTCCGAACTCGCCACCGTAGCGCACCGGAATCTCCACCAGCTTGCCCGTGGCGTTGCGCGTCTCCCCCGACGCCCACGCGAGCTTCAGGTTGCGCTCGAGCGCCAACACGTCAGCCGTGGCGTCGAAGGTCACGGTGAGGTTGTTCATGCCGGGCACCACGTCCACCACGCCGCGCCAGTCGGCTGCGCGCGCAGCCATCGCCCAGATACGGCGCTGGACATCGAGCGACGCGGGCGGCTCGACGCTGTAAAGCAGCGCCTGTTCTGCCAGACGATGGACGGTGCAATGAGGCATGGCGGGGGCTCGCAAGATAGATGCAGTCCGCAGTCCCAAGCAGTGTAGGCGCCACAGGACCACGGTGCGAACTCGCCGATGAACCCGAAGTGACTCAATCGGATTTCATCGACGATTTATCGATAAATTCATAGTATCGAAACATTGGCGTGAAGGGCACTCGGTGTTGACCCTAGGTGTTTGGGCGCGGTTGGCAGCGTGTAGGCGCCAGGATGACGAGAAAGAGGCGCCTGTCGCACATCCGCGGAAAGCGCATTGAAGGGTGCGGGCAGATACCCAGGCGAAAAAAAACCGGCCAGAAACCTGGCCGGTCGCGGTGGGTTGTCTCCCCTCTCCAACTTTATGGGGTCAGTTCACACTTGTGGGAGAGGGGAGTTGCATGGGTGATCAGGCAAACCCAGCCTGATGCGCCTGCTGATCAGCATGGTACGAACTACGCACCATCGCGCCGACGGCGGCATGCGTGAAGCCCATCTTGTAGGCCTCTTCCTCGAACATCTTGAAAGTGTCCGGGTGTACGTAGCGCGTGACCGGCAGGTGGTGGTTCGACGGCGCGAGGTACTGGCCGATCGTCAGCATGTCGATGTCGTGGGCGCGCATGTCGCGCATGACTTCGAGGATTTCCTCATCGGTCTCGCCCAGGCCCACCATCAGGCCCGACTTGGTCGGCACGTCAGGATTGCGGCGCTTGAACTCCTGGAGCAGCTTCAGCGAGTGCGCGTAGTCGGCGCCCGGGCGCGCCTGCTTGTACAGGCGCGGTACGGTTTCCATGTTGTGGTTCATCACGTCGGGCGGGCATGCCTGAAGGATGTCCAATGCCTTGTCCAGGCGACCGCGGAAATCGGGCACCAGCACTTCGATACGCGTGTTCGGCGAAAGCTCGCGCGTCTGCGAGATGCAGTCGACGTAATGCTGGGCACCGCCGTCGCGCAGGTCGTCACGGTCGACGCTGGTGATCACCACGTAGTTGAGCTTGAGCTGGGCGATCGTGCGCGCCAGGTTGCCAGGCTCGTTCACGTCGAGCGGGTCCGGGCGGCCGTGGCCCACGTCGCAGAACGGGCAGCGGCGCGTGCACTTGTCGCCCATGATCATGAACGTGGCCGTACCCTTGCCGAAGCATTCGCCGATGTTCGGGCAGCTCGCTTCCTCGCACACGGTCACGAGCTTGTTGGCGCGCAGGATGTCCTTGATCTCGTAGAACCGCGAGTTGCCGGTGGCGGCCTTGACGCGAATCCAGTCCGGCTTCTTGAGCTTCTCGGCCGGCACGATCTTGATCGGAATGCGGGCGGTCTTCTCGGCCGACTTCTGCTTCTTGGTCGGGTCGTAGTCGGCAGGGGACTGCGGGGCTTCGCTGGACGTGGCGATCGGTGCGTCGCTCATACTGTTCTC